>CAIPNM010000518.1 GCA_903866395.1 uncultured bacterium | reverse complement strand
GTCCGTTCGAGCCCAATCCGGCTTTCCGTCCCGGCCCATCCGAATGGTCGTCCCCTTCGCTGCCGGTGGCCCTGCAGACATGATGACGCGCGCGCTCGCCAATGCGCTGGCCACCCAGACCGGGCATCAATGGGTCGTTGAAAACAGGCCCGGCGCGGGCGGCAATATCGCTGCCGCGCATGTCGCCTCCTCGGCCCCCGACGGCCACACCTTGCTGGTAGCCGGTCAGGCAATTCTCGCGATCAACAAGCCTCTTTTCGGCAAACTCTCCTACGACCCCGAACGTGATTTCACCTGGATCGGCATGATGGGAAGCCAACCCAACGTCCTGGTCATCAACACCGACGCAGTGCCGGTGTCCGATATGAAGGGATTCATCGATCTTGCGCGCGCCCAGCCAGGAAAGCTCGCTTACGGTTCAAACGGTGTCGGCTCGCTTGCGCACCTCAAGACCGAAGTCATGGCGCAAATGGCGGGTCTCAAGTTCATTCACGTCCCCTATCAGGGCGCGGCTCCCCAGCGCACCGATCTGCTCGCCGGGCGCATCGGCTTCAGCCAAATCGGCGCCGCAGCGGCCATTCCAATTTTGCAGAGTGACAAGACCCGCGCGCTGGCAGTCAGCACAGCCAAGCGCTCACCGGCACTTCCCAATGTACCAACCCTGATCGAGTCGGGATTTGCCGATTTAGATGTGCCGGTATGGTTTGCCGCGGTCGCACATTCAGCCACCCCCGGCCCGGTGCTCGCGTCGCTTCGTCAGGCGCTCGCCACTGCCACAGCCACCGGTGCCTATGGCGCAGAAATGGCCAAGCAGCACGGCAGTGCCGAGCAGATCAGCGTTGAGGCCGCAGAAAAGATGCTGGTTCGCGAGCGGCGTATCTGGGCCGAGGCGGTGAAAATCACCGGTGCCACGGCTTCATGAGTTCATGATCCGCGCGCTTTTCGGTACGCTGATCCTGCTCGCTGCGTCGCTTCCAGCAGGGGCGCAACAACCGCTGCCGAAGGTGGGTAGTTGCCCAAGCGGGTACCACCAGAGCGGCAGCTACTGCACGCCCAGCGCCGCAAACGCTCGGCCCGCCTTGCCGAAAACTGGCAGTTGCCCCAGCGGCTACCACCAAAGCGGCGACTACTGCCTCGCAAGCTCAGACAAGGCGCGCCCCGCTGTGCCCAAACAGGGTAGTTGCCCGGGTGGCTACCACCAAAGCGGCGACTACTGCTTGAAGAACTAGCGATCGTCACCTCACCGCTTTACGTAAAGGATAGCCATGCGTTTCAAAGGCAAGGTTGCACTGATCGCAGGTGCTGGCTCGTCTGCGCCAGGCTGGAGCAACGGCATGGCGGTGAGCGTTGCGCTCGCTCGAGAAGGCGCACAAATCGCGGCGCTCGACTCCAACCACGACAACCTTCAACCGACTCTCAGCGCGGTTGCCGAAGCCGGTGCCGAATGCATACCGCTCACTGCTGATGTCACGCAAAGCGCCTCACTGAAAAACGCGGTTGAGGCCACCCTGGCTCGCTTCGGTCGCATCGATATCTTGTTCAACAACGTAGGCTTACAGGCGCTTGGTGGGCCTGAGGAAATCAGCGAAGACACCTGGGATCGG
>CAIPNM010000517.1 GCA_903866395.1 uncultured bacterium | reverse complement strand
GCAGCGACCTGCAAAGGCATGCGTGCGGGATCGGAGGAAGTTGAGCGGGGCATGGCAGCTAACGGTTGAGGGCGGGCGTAGGGGTCGGTGGCTTACCGGGTATCAGCGAACAGTTCGCGGCCAATCAGCATGCGCCGGATCTCGGAGGTGCCGGCACCGATCTCGTAGAGTTTCGCGTCGCGCCACAGCCGGCCGGTAGGCATATCGTTGATGTAGCCATTACCCCCCAGGCACTGAAGCGCCTCGCCCGCCATCCAGGTGGCTTTTTCGGCTGAATAAAGAATCGCGGCAGCGGCGTCCTTCCTCAGGCTTCGCACATCAACCGAGCCGTCGCGGGTGCGATCGCAATGCCGGCCCACCGCATACACATAGGCACGACACGCCATCATGGTGGAATACATGTCGGCGAGCTTGCCCTGCATCAGCTGGAACTCGCCGATCGGCTGGCCGAACTGCTTGCGCTCATGCACGTAGGGAATCACCACATCCATGCAGGCCTGCATGATGCCAAGCGGGCCACCCGAGAGCACCGCGCGCTCGAAATCGAGGCCACTCATCAGCACCCGGGCGCCATGGCCGAGCCCACCGAGCACGTTTTCGGCCGGCACCTCGCAATCATCGAACACCAGTTCGCCGGTGTGGCTACCGCGCATGCCGAGCTTGTCGAGCTTTTGCGCGACCGAAAAGCCCTTGAAGTGCTTCTCGACCAGAAACGCGGTCACGCCGCGGGCACCTGCCTCGAAGTCGTTCTTTGCGTAGATGATCAGCACATCGGCATCGGGGCCGTTGGTGATCCACATCTTGGTGCCATTCAGAATCCAGCGGTCGCCCTTGAACTCGGCGCGTAGCCGCATCGACATCACATCTGACCCGGCATTGGGTTCGGACATGGCGAGCGCACCGATTCTCTCGCCCGAGATGAGACCGGGCAGATAGCGCGCGCGCTGCGCATCGGTACCGTTTCGGGAAATCTGGTTGACGCACAGATTGGAGTGCGCGCCGTAGGACAGGCCCACCGAGGCCGAGCCACGGGAAATTTCCTCCATGGCGACGATGTGGGCAAGATAGCCCAGACCCGCGCCGCCCTGGCTTTCAGGCACCGTGATGCCGAGTACGCCCAGTTCGCCCAACTTACGCCACAGATCCATGGGGAATTGGTCGGTGCGGTCGATCTCCCCGGCTCGCGGCGTGATCTCGCGGGCAACGAAGGCGCGTAGCGCCTCTCGCAGCATCTGCACATCCTCGCCGAGTTCGAACTGCAGTCCGGGGATTTCCGTCATCACTTTTCTCCTTGGCGCCCGACTGGGCCGTTACCTGCCGAGCGCGGTCAGCTGCGCACGTCGTCGCGGCCGGTGATTGTCATTTCCGTGGCGGTCATGGTGGCGATCAGTCGCTCACGACCCGAGGCCTCGATGGCAATGGCATCGGCGTCGGCCAGCGTGATGGTGCGGCCGGCCTTGCGCACCCGGCCGATAAAGCGGAAGCGCTCGCCCCGGCCGGGCGCGAGCAGATTGAGTTTGTACTCGATGGTGAGAATGCCGGAGTCGGCCGCCATCAGCGTGAGCGAAGCAAAGCCGCAGGCCGAGTCGAGTGCGGTACCCAGTATGCCGCCGTGGATAAACCCGTGCTGCTGGGTGATGTGGGCGCTGAAGGGCATTTCGATCTCAACCTCGCCCGCCGCTACGCGAACCAGTCGCGCGCCGATGGTGGTCATGGCGGGCTGGCGACCGAAGCTTTCCCGGATGCGCGACTCAAAGAGTGGGTCCGGCGGCACCGGGGCGCGGGATGAAGCGGATTCGGGAGTAGGCATGGACGATGGCGCGCAAGACGAGAGTTGGGTTGATAACCGGATTGACGTTAACGTTAACGTGAGGGCGGTCTGGCGACGCCGGCCCGACTTTTTCGGGTCGTTCTTGGCCGCCGGTCCGGGGCCTGCGCGAGCAGCTCGCGAGCGCGATCTTCATGCGCACGGATTTCGGCCAGGGTCTCGTTCAGGTCGCGAAGCTGAGACTCGAGCAGCGAGCGATGGCGGTCGAGCACCTCGAGGAACCGGGTGAGCTGCGGCGCCGTGTCAGCCGACGAATCGTACATATCGATGAGATCGCGGATTTCCGAGAGCGACAAGCCGAGCCGCTTGCCGCGCAGCGTGAGCTTCAGGCGCGTACGGTCACGGTGAGAATACGATCGCTGGCGGGCACCGGCCCCCACTCGACGCGGCGACAAGAGCCCCTGGTCTTCGTAGAAGCGGATGGTTCTGGGCGTGATTTCGAACTCGCGCGCGAGCTCGCCGATGCTGTAGGTAGGCATGAACGAAATGATCAGGCGAGTTGACGTTTACGTCAACTGGAGATCGTGGCCCCGGCTGGACCCCGAACTGACCTAGGTGGCGAACACGCCCAGGCGCTCGAGCTGCTGGTCGACCGCCGGCTCCCAGCCCCGGTTGGCAGCGGGGCTTGCCGGGCTCGGGTGCAGGATCTGATCGACCCTTGGCGCAAGTCCGGCGGGACCCGCGGCGAGCGCTGCGTCGATCCGGGCCCGCGCATAGCCGCCCACGCCAATCACCCAGGCGGGCGCAAGCGCCGCCACCGCTTCGCGCAGGTGGGCATCGCACGCCGCCTGGAGCGGCGCCAGTTCGGCGCGCGGCAGCCGATCGGGCGTGAAGTTCCGCCCCGACGCCTCCAGAAACACGAGCGGGCAATAGTTGAGCACGAAGCACTGCGAAAAAAAGACCTCGGGCGGCCCGAAGCGGCGCGCTGCCCAGCCCCACAGCCGGCGTCCACTCACCTCGGAGCGACGGCAGGCAAAGCCCTCGATGGGTCGCCTCGGATGCGCATCGGCAACGCCAGCCACCGGCGCCTCGATCCCCATCCAATCGCGCACCGCAGCCACCTCGCCGAACGGCACGCCCGTCTGCATCATGCCGAACGGGCCGGGATTCATGCCGACGAACACCGCGCGAAGGCCCTGCGCCGCATAGCGCTCCAGGTAGGCGCGGTGCGGCGCCCAGGCGTAGTGGAGCGGGTTGTAGACATGGGTAACCGGCGCAGAAAATTCGAGCGCCGAGACCGCCTCCGACAGCCTGGTCGCGGCGGCAATCAGCGCCTGCGCCGCAGCGGCGGGCTGAGCCGACTCAGGACGAAACGACGCGGGGCGGGCCGATTCGGGACTGGCCGATTCAGGGCGGACCGATGCGGGACGGGGAGCGGGGGGCGGGGCAGCGGAATTCACGACCGGCAGTGTAGTGCGACCGATCGCGGGATGCACGCGCGCCCGCTCTCCGCTAGCATCCGCTTCCGAGGAAACGTTTTCCCGAGGAGAGCCTCATGGACATGCCGGTACGCAAGCGGCCGCCGAATCCGGCCGGACTCGAGCCCTACTCACGCCCCCAACCCTGGGGCATGGTCCCGGACATGGTGATCAACGACGCGCTCGATAGCGATGACAAGCTGTGGGCGCCAGTCGCCCCTGGCATCTGGTCGCGCCCGCTCCACCTCAACGTGAGCGGCGGCTATTACGTGCATCTGTTGCGGGTCAAGCGTGCCGGCATTCTTCAGCGTCACCGTCACTCTGGCGCTGTTCACGCCTGGGTCATCCGCGGCAGCTGGTACTACCTCGAACACGACTGGATTGCCTGCGAAGGCAGCTACGTGTTCGAGCCACCGGGCGAGACCCACACGCTGGTCGTGCCCGACGATTGTCAGGACATGATCACGCTCTTTACGGTGCACGGGTCGCTCATGTATGTCGACCCGCAAGGCGTCTCCACGGGCTACGACGATGTGTTCACGCGCATCGAGCGCTATCGCACCCACTTTGAGGCCGTGGGGCTCGGGGCGGATTATGTGAAACGGTTCATGCGCTGAGCCGCGCCTTCGGGGTGGGCACGGGCGCGTGCAACGCCCATCACCAGCCCGAGGCCCAGGCCAAGCGTGGCCATCGCGGTGCCGCCATACGACATGAAGGGTAGCGGCACGCCCACCACCGGAAGCACGCCTGACACCATGCCGATGTTCACGAAGGCATAAACGAAGAACACCAGCGCAAGCGCCCCCGCAAGAAGCCGGTCAAACAGCGTGAGCCCGCGAGCGGCGATGGCAAGCGCGCGCAGCACCACCGCCAGATAGAGCGCGATCAGCACGCCGTTGCCCACCAGGCCGAACTCTTCGGAAAACACCGCGAGAATGAAGTCGGTGGTGCGTTCGGGCACAAACTCGAGCCGGGTCTGCGTCCCCTCCATCCAGCCCTTGCCCCAGACCCCGCCCGAACCGATCGCAATGGTGGACTGAATGATATGAAAGCCTCGGCCTAGCGGATCGGAGGCCGGGTCGAGGAGCGTCAGCACCCGCTGTCGCTGGTAGTCGTGCATGGCCGCCCATAGAAACGGCGCGCTTGCCGCAAGACTGACAGCCATTGAGACGATCAGCTTCCAGCTGAGCCCAGCGAGAAAAATCACGAAGCCACCGCTTGCAAGCACCAAAAGCGCGGTACCCAGATCAGGCTGGCGCGCGATCAGCCAGACCGGCGCCATGAGGAGCACCGCGGTGGCTGCGAAATCGAACCAGCGAAGCATCCCCTCGCGCTGCTGAAAATACCAGGCAAGCATCAGGGGCGCGGCGATCTTGAGCACTTCGGACGGCTGGATCCGGATGAAGCCGAGATTGAGCCAGCGCCGCGCGCCCTTGGCGATATCGCCAAACAACGCCACCGCAATCAGCAGCGCCACCCCGCCGACAAAGAGCGGCACCGCAAACCGGACCAGCCAGCTTCTTGGCACCAGCGCAGCCACCCAGAGCGCAAAGCCAGCGATCGCGAGGTTACGCAGGTGCGCCTCGAAGCGGCCGGGGAAATCATAGGCGGCTGAATACATGGTGATCACGCTCAAGCCCACCAACAATCCGATCGCAATCGAAAGCGGCCAATCAAACACCGCAACCCAGGGCCGGACCCGTGCCCACGCGCTTTGCAGCCGGCTCACCGGGCGCCTCCCGGCTGCGCCGCGGCGGGCGTTGCCTCCACCCGCTCGGGCTCCAGATCTTCGGGCACGTCGCGAAGCTCGGACTCGTCCATGGGGGGCAGCCGGATGCCGGCCCGGTCGGGTGGCAGCTTTCCAAGGAAATGGAAATCAAGCAGTGCGCGCGCGATAGGTGCTGCGGCCTGGGCGCCAAAACCACCGTTTTCAACGATCACTGCCACCGCGATCCGCGGCGAAACGGCAGGCGCAAAAGCAACGAAGAGCGAATGATCGCGGTGCCGCTCAGCCACTTTGCGGACATCATATTTTTCGTTTTGACGGATACCGATCACCTGCGCCGTACCGGTCTTGCCCGCAGCCTGATACTCCGCGCCGCTAAACACCACGCGACTGGTCCCCAACCGGTTCACGTCCACCATGGCGCGCGTGACCAGGCGCACATGCTCGGGGCGTAGCGGGATCGGTTCGCCTGGGTCCGCGGCCACCGACTCAATCGGCGCGCCCGGCGCCTGCGACGCGCGCAGCAGCCGCGGGCGCATCGGCCGCCCCCCGTTGGCGAGCGTGGCGGTGGCATGGGCCAGCTGAAGAATGGTGAAGGCGTTATAACCCTGTCCGATACCAATCGACGGCGACTCACCGGGCAGCCACTTCTGCCGGAACCGCCGCTGCTTCCATTCCGATGACGGCAGAACGCCCGTGGCTTCATGGTCAAGATCAATGCCCGTGCGCTGACCGAAACCCCATTGCTTCATGAAGCCGTGAATCCGGTCAACGCCCATGTCGTAGGCGAGCTTGTAGTAGTAGGTGTCGCTCGAGACCACAATCGAGGTGTGCAGATCAACCGACCCATACCCCTCCGGACGCGAATCACGAAACCGATGTTCGCCCAGCTGAAAGTAGCCCGGATCCGCTGTGAGGTCGCCCGGGCGTCGCATGCCGGACTCCAGCGCAGCGAGCGCCATGAAGGGTTTGTAGGTGGACCCTGGCGGATAGGTGCCGCGAAGCGCCCGGTTCAGTAGCGGTTTGTCCGGGTCTTCGTTTAAGGCCTGCCAGCTTGCCGGATCAATGCCGTCAACGAACAGGTTGGGATCAAAGCTTGGCTGCGAGACGAACGCGAGCACTTCACCACTCGCGGGTTCAATCGCCACCAGCGCGCCACGACGGCCGTTAAACAGCTGCTCGGTCAGCGCCTGAAGCCTCAGGTCGATGGTGAGCGTGAGATCCGAGCCATTGACCGGCGGGTGCCGGGAGAGCGTGCGCATCACGCGACCCGCAGCCGACACCTCAACCTCGTCGTAGCCGGGCCGGCCATGCAACAGCCCCTCGTAGGACTGCTCGATGCCGGCCTTGCCGATATGGGTCGCCCCCAGATAGCGCGACAACTCCCCCGCATCATCGAGCCGCTTGCGGTCGGCCTGTGAAATTCGACCGATATGACCGATCAGGTGTGAGGCGAGGTCACCGTGCGGGTAGCTTCGAAACAGCCGGGCGCGAATCTCAACCCCCGGCAGCCGATAGCGATTAGCGGCAATTTTTGCCACTTCTTCATCGGTTAGCCGCGATTTGATCGGCAGCGGCTCAAGGCGCCGGGAGTCTTCGATCAGCCGGCGAAAGCGCCGCACATCGCGCGGTGTGATGTCAACCAGGCCGGCAAGGTCGGCCACCGTCTGCTCAAGCCGGGAGAACCGCGACGGCGCGAGTTCCAAGGTGTAGTAGGCGATGTTCTCGGCCATCAGCAGGCCGTTGCGGTCGAGGATCAGGCCCCGTGTGGGCGGCACCGGCACCAGTGCGATCCGGTTGTCTTCGGCCTGCGCCTGAAAATCGTCGTGGCGAAGCACCTGCAGGTAGGCAAGCCGCGCGAGGAGCAGCGCGCCGCCAGCGATTGACAGCACGGCACAAAGGAGCAGGCGCCAGCGGATCTTACGCAGGTTCGCGAGCGCCTGATTGACGTCGTCAGTCACACGCATGATGGCCTGCGGGTGAAGCGGGAAGGGGGCTCGCGCTCACAGCGGCCGGGTCTCGTCGCGCTCGACCGGTCGACGCTGCGGCGCAAGCAACAACCATTCGGTGGGCACCCAGAGCACGGTAGCGGCGAGGCTAGGCACGAAATAAAGCCAGCCTGGAAACTCGGCGTCCAGTGCCATGCGGATGATCAGGGTGGTGACCTGCGCGAGCAAAAAAAGTGGCAGCAGATGGAGCATGCGGCCCAGCGCACCGAACCAGGCGAGCCGACGGTGCAGGCTGATGGCGCCATAGGAAACAAGGCTGTAGGCAAGCGCATGCTCGCCCAGAAGCGCCGCCGAATGAATATCCATGAGCAGACCCAGCGCAAAGGCCACGCCAATCCCCACCATTTGCGGCTGACGAAGGCTCCAGAACACGAGCGCCAGCGCGACAAAATCCGGGGCGAGCGGCAACGGTCCCCACGGAAACAGGTTCAGTAGAAATGCGCAGGCGAGACTGAACGCAGCAAACGCGCGGTTGGCCGGTAGCAGCACGGTTTCGCGGTGGGTGTTCATCCGCCCGCTGCCTTGCTGCGCGCGCCCGGCGCCCGGCCAGCGGGCTCGGCGGACGGGCGTGGCGGCTCAAACGAGGGCCGCCCGCCGGTAGCCTCGAGCAACACCAGGAGCATGCGCGAGCGCTCGACCGCGGCCGCTGGCTCAACCCGTGCGACCGTAAACGATGAACCGCCGCGGCGCACCTCCCGCACCCGTCCAACGGGCAGGCCCGCCGGAAACACGCCGTCTAGCCCTGAGGTGGAGAGTTCATCACCAGCACGCAGGTCGACCCCGGCGGGCAGGTAGCGTAACTCGATCAGATCGGCTCGACCGGCCCCGAACGCCACAGCACGCACACCGTTGCGCCGCACCTCCACCGGCAGCGTCGAGGCGCGATCGGTGAGTAGCGTCACCTCGGCCGATAGCGGCAGCACGCGGGAGATCTGGCCGATGACCCCTTGGGCATCGAGCACCGGCTGGCCAGCCACGAGCCCGTGCTGCTCGCCGCGATCGACCACCACCCGCCGGGTAAACGGATCACCGGTTTCGTAGAGAACCTCAGCCACCGTCGAGCGGAATGAATTGCGCTCGCGCATGCCGAGCAGCTTTCGGAGCTGGGCATTTTCAGCAGCCAGATGCTCGCCCTGCTGAAGGGACCGGGCATTGGCAGCCTCGAGCCGGACCAGCCGCTCGTTATCTTCGCGCAGACGGGTCACCCCACCCGCGTAATCGGCCATCACCGAAACCGCATCGCGCGGCGCAAGGAGCGCACGCTGCACAGGGTATAGCGCAGTACCCACTGCCGCGCGGACGACCTCGAGGGCACGATAGCGCGCATCGAGCACCAGCAGCGCCACCGCCGCGAGCGCGAACAGAACCAGTCGGACGTCGGCCGACAGGCCCTGCCGGAAAAAAGGCGGCGGTGCTCGGTCCATCGGCTCTTTGTGAAGCGGGAGAGTGACGCGCGGCGCGGCCGCCGCTTGGCCTTACTCGCTGGTGAAGATCAGGGTGTTCTTGTCGATGCGCTCGAGCGCCATGCCACAGCCGCGAACCACGCAGGTGAGAGGGTCTTCAGCCACCAGAACCGGCAGCCCGGTTTCCTCGATCAGCAGGCGGTCGATGTCGCGAAGCAAGGCGCCGCCACCGGTGAGCATGATGCCGCGATCGGTGATGTCGGCACCGAGCTCGGGCGGGGTTTGCTCGAGCGCGATCTTCACCGAGGACACGATGTTGTTCAGCGGGTCGGTGAGCGCTTCCAGAATTTCATTGGACGAGACGGTGAAGCTGCGCGGGATGCCCTCGGAGAGGTTGCGCCCCTTCACTTCCATTTCGCGAACCTCGGAGCCGGGAAAAGCCGAGCCGATGGTTTTTTTGATCATCTCAGCGGTGGGTTCGCCGATCAGCATGCCGTAGTTGCGGCGGATGTAGTTGATGATGGCTTCATCGAACTTGTCGCCGCCCACGCGGATGGAGCCCTTGTAGACAATGCCGCCCAGCGAAATGACGCCCACCTCGGTGGTGCCGCCGCCGATGTCAACCACCATCGACCCGGAAGGCTCGGAGACCGGCAGGCCCGCGCCGATGGCGGCGGCCATGGGTTCTTCGATGAGGAAGACCTGCGAGGCGCCTGCGCCCAGCGCGGATTCGCGAATGGCGCGACGCTCGACCTGGGTGGAACCGCAGGGCACGCAGATGATGATCCGCGGGCTGGGAGAAAACAGCCGCGACTCATGCACCATGCGGATGAATTGCTTCAACATCTGCTCGGTGACGGTGAAGTCGGCGATCACGCCGTCTTTCATCGGGCGGATGGCTTCGATGCTACCCGGCACCTTGCCCAGCATCTGCTTGGCTTCCAGCCCCACCGCTGCGATGGTGCGCTTGCCGTTGGGTCCGCCTTCCTGGCGGATGGCGACCACCGAAGGCTCATCGAGCACAATGCCCTTACCACGCACATAGATGAGCGTGTTGGCAGTGCCGAGATCGATCGCCAGGTCGCTGGAGAAGTATTTGCGCAAGAACCCGAACATGGTGTCCGTCCAGGGTCAGAGGGATGGCCGGCAAGCTCGCCGGGGGGCGCCGCAACCGGAGGTCCGAGCAGTTCCGCATAGGGTTCCGCTCGGAGCCGGCCGCGACCGGATTCATTTGCCTGAGAAGGAAAGAACCCCGTTCAGGCAGGGCAGAAATCATACCGTATTATCATTCGTCGAATGTCCCTAAACGCTGATGCCGTGCGACGCTTGGCCACGCTCGCACGTCTTGATCTCGATCCGGCCGAGCAGGCCGCACTACGGGCCGACCTCAACGCGGTCCTCGGGCTGATCGACCGGCTGCAGTCGGTCGACACCCAGGGGGTGGCGCCGCTTACCCATCCCCAGGCGCTCGCGCTGCGGCTGCGAGACGACGCGGTGACCGAGTCCGATGCGCGCGCGGCACTGCAGGCGGGCGCGCCCAAGGTCGAGGCCGGGCTCTACCTGGTTCCGCGGGTGATCGAGTGAGCGGCCTCACCGACCCCACCAAGGCTACGGTCGCCGAGCTCGCGCTTGCGCTCGCCTCAGGCCAAACCAGCGCGGTTGAACTCGCCCACCACTTTCTGAACCGGGTTGCCGCGAGCCCGCTAAACGCTTTCATCGATGTGCAGCCCGAGCTCACACTCAGCCAGGCGCAGGCAGCCGACCAGCGCCTCGCCCGGGGCGAGCGCGGGCCGCTTCTGGGCATCCCCATCGCCCACAAGGACATCTTTGTCACCCGCGGCTGGCGCTCCACGGCCGGCTCGCGCATGCTCGCCGACTATGTGAGCCCTTACGACGCCACGGTGGTCGAGCGGCTGGCGAGCGCGGGCGCCGTCTGCCTGGGCAAAACCAATTGCGACGAGTTCGCAATGGGTGGTGCAAACGAAAACTCCCACTTCGGTGCCACCCGCAACCCCTGGGATCCGGCGGCCATTCCGGGCGGATCCTCAGGCGGGTCGGCAGCTGCGGTGGCGGGCGGGCTTGCCCCACTTGCCACCGGCACCGATACCGGCGGCTCGGTGCGACAGCCCGCCGCCATGTGCGGCATCACCGGCATCAAGCCCACCTACGGACGCGTCTCGCGCTGGGGCATGATCGCCTATGCCTCCAGCCTCGATCAGGGCGGCGCCATGGGGCGGAGCGCGCACGACTGCGCGGTGCTGCTGGGTGCGATGGCGGGCTTCGATCCGCGCGATTCCACCAGCGCCGAACGGGCAGCCGAAGATTTTTCTCGCGAACTCGACCGGCCGCTCGCGGGTCTGCGAATCGGCCTCCCGAAGGAATTCTTCGGGGAAGGCCTGCATGACGACGTCCGGGCGGCCCTGGAATCAGCGTTTGAGCGACTACGAGCGTTGGGCGCCACCCTGGTTGATGTCTCTCTCCCACAGACCGAACTCGCCATCCCTGCCTACTACGTGATTGCGCCCGCCGAGGCCTCCAGCAACCTCAGCCGTTTTGACGGCGTGCGCTATGGCCATCGTGCCGAGAACCCTTCGGACCTGGCCGATCTCTATCGACGTAGCCGCGCCGAAGGGTTTGGCGCCGAGGTGAAGCGCCGAATTCTGATCGGCGCCTATGTGCTGTCGCAGGGCTACTACGACGCCTACTATCTTCAGGCGCAGAAGCTGCGTCGCTTGATCGCCGATGACTTCAGCCGGGCGTTCGAGCAGGTCGATCTGATTGCCGGGCCGGTCTCGCCCACCGTTGCCTGGGACATTGGCACCCAGACCCACGATCCGGTGGCCAACTACCTCGCCGACATCTACACGCTGCCCGCATCGCTCGCCGGGCTGCCGGGCATGTCAGTGCCCGCGGGTTTTGGTGCGCGCGGCCGTCCAGTGGGCCTGCAGCTGATCGGAAGGCCCTTTGACGAGGCGCGTCTGCTCAACGTTGGCCATCAGTTTCAGCAGGTGACCGACTGGCACCAACGCCGACCGGCCGAGCCATGACAGGCGAGCACTGCG
>CAIPNM010000516.1 GCA_903866395.1 uncultured bacterium | reverse complement strand
CTGCTGGCCGAAGGATTGAAGGCGGGTGCGATCGGCTTTGCCACCTCCACTTCGCCCGCCCACAACGGCGAGGGCGGCATTCCGATGCCCTCGCGGCTAGCCGACGATGGCGAGCTTCAGACCTTGGTGGGCGCGCTCCGTGACGCTCCCCGCTCGGTCTTCATGCTCACCAAAGGCGGCCATACCCGTATCGATTTTCTGGAGACGCTCGCCGAGCAAAGCGGGCGTCCCGTGATCGTTGCGGCGCTGCTGCACAACAGTACCAACCCTGGCGCTGTGTTTGCCGATCTTGATGCCATCGAAGCGGCTCGCGGGCGTGGCCGCAAGATGGTGGGCGCGGTGTCGCCCTGTCCGCTCACCAATGACTTCACCCTGCGCTCGCCCTATCCGGTGGAGGGCTTGGAGAGCTGGCGCCCGCTCCTGCCGCTCAAGGGCGATGCGTTCATCGCAGCCCTTCAGTCTACCGAGCGGCGCAACGCCATTCGACTCGAACTTTCCCAGCCCGCGGTTTTTCGGCTGTTCAACGGTGAATGGGACAAGGTGCAGGTGGTGGAGACACGGCGTGCAAGCCATCGTCACCTGGAACACCGCAGCATCGCCGAACTCGCGCGTGAGGCGGGGTGCGATCCGCTCGACTTCATGCTGGACCTGGCGATCGAGGAAAACCTCGATACGGTCTTTTCCGCCGTGCTGCTCAATTCGGACGAAGACGCAGTAGCGCGGATGCTCGCCCATCCCGCAAGCCTGGTGTCCCTGTCGGATGCTGGCGCGCACCTCACGTTTTTCAATGACGCTGGCTTCGGTCTTCATCTGCTGGGGCACTGGGTGCGCGATCGTCAGGTGTTGAGCCTCGCCACCGCGGTCAGAAAACTCACCGCTGAGCCGGCTGCGCTGTTCGGCCTGGCCGATCGGGGTCTGATCCGGCCGGGTGCGTGGGCAGATCTGTTGCTCTTTGACCCGGCCACGGTTGGGCGCGGAAGTAAGACGCGCGTGAACGATCTGCCGGGTGGCGGCGCCCGGCTGCTTACGCCGCCCTTGGGCGTTCACGGCGTTTGGGTGAACGGCACGCGCGTGGTCGACACCCACGGCCATCAAGTTGTCATCAGTCAGGCTGATCATTGGCCTGGCCAACTGTTGCGTAGCTGCTAAGCGGGTCTCGGTCCCCAGCGGTTTTGTGGTCTACTTGACGCTCTCTTCCCCTCCAACACTCTCACCTTGGCGACACGATGAAATACCGTTTTCCCATCGTCATCATCGACGAAGACTGGAAGGCCGAATCGGCCAGTGGCCTAGGCATCCGTGCGCTGGCCAAGGCGATCGAGGAACAAGGCTACGAAGTGGTGGGCGGCTTCACCTATGTTGACGTCACCATGGTGGCCAATCAGGCGGCGCGTGCCTCGGCCTTCGTGGTGTCGATCGACGATGAAGAAATCAATGAAGACGGAGCCGAGAGCAAGGCTGTGCAGGAGTTGCGGCAGTTCATCGTCGAAACCCGTCGCCGCAACGTTCACATTCCGGTGTTTCTGTTTGGCGAAACCCGAACCTCGCAGCACATCCCGAACGACATCCTGAAGGAGCTCCACGGCTTCATTCACATGTTCGAGGACACGCCGGAATTTGTCGCGCGTTACATCATCCGGGAAGCGAACAACTATCTGTCATCGCTCGCGCCGCCGTTTTTCAAGGCGCTGGTCAACTATGCGCATGACGGCTCGTACTCCTGGCACTGCCCCGGTCACTCCGGCGGGGTGGCGTTCCTGAAGAGCCCCGTGGGTCAGATGTTCCACCAGTTCTTCGGCGAAAACATGCTGCGCGCCGATGTGTGTAATGCAGTCGATGAATTGGGTCAGCTGCTCGATCACACCGGGCCGGTGGCAGCCTCCGAGCGCAATGCCGCGCGCATCTTCAATGCCGATCACCTTTTCTTCGTGACCAACGGCACCAGCACCTCCAACAAGGTGGTGTGGCATTCCACCGTGGGTACCGATGATGTGGTGCTGGTTGATCGCAACTGCCACAAGTCGATCCTGCACGCGATCATCATGACCGGCACCGTGCCGATCTTTCTGCAGCCCACCCGGAACCACTTTGGCATCATCGGCCCGATTCCTCTGGAGGAGTTCGACCAGGCAAGCATCCAGAGAAAAATCGACGCCAATCCGCTCATTCGCGACAAGAGCCGCCGGCCGCGCGTCATGACGATCACGCAGTCCACCTATGACGGCGTGATGTACAACGTTGAAACCATCAAGAAATCGCTTGGCAGCTACATCGAGAATCTTCATTTCGACGAAGCCTGGCTGCCGCACGCGGCGTTTCATCCCTTCTATCACGAGTTTCACGCCATCGGCGTGAATCGGCCGCGCTCCACCGACTCCATGGTGTTCTCCACCCAATCCACGCACAAGCTGCTGGCGGGCCTGTCGCAGGCCTCGCAAATTCTGGTGCAGGACTCAGAAACCCGAAAGCTCGATCAGTACCGCTTCAATGAAGCCTATCTGATGCACACTTCCACCAGCCCGCAGTACGCGATCATCGCCTCCTGCGACGTTGCAGCCGCCATGATGGAGCCCCCCGGCGGCACGGCACTGGTCGAGGAGTCGATCTTCGAATCACTCGAGTTCCGGCGCGCCATGCGCAAGGTCGACGCGGAATTCGGCCAAGACTGGTGGTTCACCGTCTGGGGTCCGAAAGACCTCGCCGATCGTGGCATTGGCCGTCGCGAAGACTGGTTTCTGCGCTCAAGCGATCGTTGGCACGGCTTCGGCAAGTTGGTCACCAACTTCACCATGCTCGACCCCATCAAGGCCACCATTGTCACGCCGGGTCTGGACATCAACGGCCGCTTTGCGCAATGGGGCATTCCGGCGGCCATCGTCACCAAGTACCTCACCGAGCATGGGGTGGTGGTTGAAAAAACCGGGCTCTATTCGTTTTTCGTGATGTTCACCATCGGCATCACCAAGGGCCGCTGGAATTCGCTCGTTACGGAGCTCCAGCAGTTCAAGACCGACTATGACGCCAACCAGCCACTCTGGCGCGTCATGCCCGAATTTGTTCAGAGCCATCCCGAGTACGAACGCGTGGGCCTGCGAGATCTCGCGCAGCAGATTCACGAGGAGTACAAGAGCCACGATGTGGCGCGCGTCACCACCGAGATGTACCTCTCTACGATGGAACCGGCGATGAAGCCCTCCGATGCGTTCGAGTGTCTGGCGCACCGCAGGGTTGACCGTGTGCCGATCGACGAACTCGAAGGGCGCATCACCACCATGCTGGTTACGCCTTATCCACCCGGCATTCCATTGCTCATCCCCGGCGAGCGTTTCAATCGCTCAATCGTCGAGTACCTGAAGTTCGCCCGCTCTTTCAATGCCCGCTTTCCGGGGTTTGATACCGATGTGCACGGCCTGCTGGTCGAAAAGCACAACGGGGTGGACCAATATTTTGTCGATTGCGTGAAGGTCTGAGAGGCGAGACACGCGCGCACTGACCGTGCCCGGGGTGCCGCAGGCCCCCCGGCGAGCGTCACACGTCCACTGATCGGGTACCAGGCGGCCGGGGGTCATGAACCAGTCGGGTTCGCGCCACCCGGTCATAGAGGCTCTGGTGGTCACGGTCAAACATGCACCAGACGAGCGGAAGCGGCAGCGCCAGGAAAAACCATCCCGAAACAAATTTGCCAGCCGCCAGAATGGCAATCGGCATGGCGAGCGCCGCCGCAAAGCGGATGAGTGCATGGATCGTCGACAGCGGTTGATCGTTAAGCGAGAGCACCCGTACCGCGATGGTTTTCATGGGCAGCGAGTGGCGGCCATGACTCCAGAAAAACGTGAAGTAAGCAGCGAGCACTAGTGTGGTGAACACCTGGAACGCAGTCCGAAGCGGCCCGAGTTCGCCCCGAAATTGGGTGACTGCCGAGAACGCGTAGTCGGCAAACCAGATCACGCCGAACAGGATGATCGATTCATAGGTAATCGCCATCATTCGGCGCCAGGGCGTGGCGGGCGCAAACCGTATCGGGCCGTCTGCCCGAGTAGCTGAGTCGATTGCTTTCATGAGGGCCGCGATTATGCTGCTAAACTCCCGCCTTTCGTTTAAAAACCAGTGTCCTGAGTGCGCTCAAGAGGTGCGCGACGGACAGTCAATCAACCCCCTGGGTCCTGTTGCAAGGTCTGTGTCGCTGCAGCGGTTTAGCTGATCAGTGGCGCCGGCGGGCGGGCTCCCCAGGCCTTGAAGGGACTGACCTCATGGAAATTTCCGGCGCGGAAATCGTCGTCCGCTGTCTGCAGGCCGAAGGCGTCAAGCACATCTTCGGGTACCCCGGCGGCGCAGTGCTCTACATCTACGACGAAATCTACAAGCAAACCAGTTTCGAACATATCCTGGTGCGGCATGAGCAAGCGGCCGTACACGCTGCCGATGCCTATTCGCGTTCCACCCAGGAGGTGGGCGTGTGCATCGTCACTAGCGGCCCCGGGGTGACCAACGCGGTCACCGGCATCGCCACCGCCTACATGGACTCCATTCCCATGGTGGTCATTTCCGGTCAGGTGCCCACGCACGCGATCGGCGAAGATGCATTCCAAGAATGCGACACCGTTGGCATTACCCGCCCCTGCGTCAAGCACAACTTTCTGGTGAAAGACGTCAAGGATCTGGCGGCCACCATGAAGAAGGCGTTTAACATCGCGCGCACTGGCCGCCCAGGGCCGGTACTGGTGGATATCCCCAAGGACATCACCCGCAACAAGTGCCGGTTTGAATATCCTGAGTCGGTCCCCATGCGCTCCTACAATCCGGTGGTCAAAGGCCACCAGGGGCAGATCCGCAAGGCGTTGTCGCTCCTGCTCGCGGCAGAGCGCCCCATGGTCTACACCGGCGGCGGCATTATCCTCGGCGACGCGTCGCCTGAACTGAACCGTTTCGTCGATCTGCTCGGCTTTCCCATCACCAATACCTTGATGGGTTTGGGTGGTTTCCGCGCGAGCGATCGTAAGTTCGTGGGCATGCCCGGCATGCACGGCACCTACGAAGCCAACATGGCCATGCAGCACTGCGACGTGCTGATCGCAGTGGGCGCGCGATTCGACGATCGGGTGATTGGCAATCCCAAACATTTCGCGCAGAACCCGCGAAAAATCATCCACATCGACATCGACCCCTCTTCCATTTCCAAACGGGTCAAGGTTGATGTACCCATCGTGGGCGATGTTCGCGAGACCCTGGCCGACCTCACCGGACTCCTCGAGCAGGCTTTTTCCGCGGGGCAGTCGGTCAACCAGAAGCCACTTGCCGCCTGGTGGAAGCAGATCGAGGAGTGGCGCAGCCGCGACTGCCTGTCCTACGATAGAAAGTCAAACACCATCAAACCGCAATTCGTGGTGGAAAAGCTCTGGGAAGTCACCGGCGGCGATGCCTTCATCACCTCCGATGTAGGTCAGCACCAGATGTTTGCCGCGCAGTTCTATCGATTCGACAAACCGCGCCGCTGGCTCAACTCGGGTGGACTGGGCACCATGGGGGTGGGTCTGCCCTATGCCATGGGGGCGCTTCTCGCGCATCCGGGCGCGCAGGTGGCCTGCGTCACCGGTGAGGGCTCCATACAGATGTGTATTCAGGAACTCTCCACCTGCAAGCAATACAACCTGCCGGTGAAGATCGTGAACCTGAACAACCGCTATCTGGGCATGGTTCGCCAGTGGCAGGAGATTGAGTACGGCAGCCGCTACTCCGAGTCGTACATGGATGCACTGCCCGACTTCGTGGCGCTTGCCGAGGCCTACGGACACGTGGGTATCAAAGTGGAGCGGCCCGAAGACGTGGAGCCTGCGCTGCGCGATGCCTTCGGTAAATACAAGGATCGCCTGGTCTTTCTCGATTTCATCACCGACCGCGAGGAAAACGTCTGGCCGATGGTTCAGGGTGGCAAGGGTCTTACCGAGATGCTGCTCGGTTCTGAAGATCTGTGACGGAGAAAACAACCATGCGACACCTTATCTCCGTCCTGATCGAAAACGAAGCCGGCGCGCTTTCGCGGGTGGTGGGTCTGTTTTCCGCTCGTGGCTACAACATCGAAACGCTCACGGTCGCTCCGACCGAAGACCACTCGCTGTCGCGAATGACCATCGTCACCGCAGGCTCCGATGACGTGCTCGAGCAGATCACCAAGCAATTGAATCGCCTGATCGATGTCGTCAAGGTGGTTGATCTGATTGAAAACCCGTACATCGAGCGCGAACTGATGCTGATCAAATTGCGCGCGGTGGGCAAGGAGCGGGAAGAGCTCAAGCGGATGGCCGATATTTTCCGCGGCCGCATCATCGACGTGACCGACAAGACCTACACCATCGAACTCACCGGTGACGGCGCGAAGCTCGACGCCTTTATCGATGCCGTCGATCGCAGCTCGATTCTCGAAACCGTTCGTACAGGCTCCTCGGGCATTGCTCGGGGCGAGCGCGTACTGAAGGCCTGATCCCGCCGGCCGGCGGCCGGTTCCACACCATTTTCCAAGGAGAAGCAGATGAAGGTTTTCTACGACAAGGACTGCGACCTGAAGCTGATCAAGGGCCGCAAGGTGGCGATCATCGGTTACGGTTCGCAGGGCCATGCCCATGCCCAGAACCTGAACGACTCCGGCGTCAAAGTCACTGTCGGCGTTCGCAAGGGCGGCCCGTCGTGGGACAAGGTCAAGAAGGCCAAGCTCAATGTGGCCGAAGTGGCCGATGCCGTGAAGGGCGCCGACTTCGTCATGATGCTGATGCCCGACGAGCATATCGCCGCGGTTTACACCAACGACGTCGAGCCCAATCTGAAGAAGGGCGCAACGCTCGCCTTCGCGCACGGCTTCAATGTTCACTACGGGCAGGTGGTGCCGCGCGCCGATATCGACGTGGTCATGGTCGCACCCAAGGCGCCTGGTCACACGGTTCGCTCCACCTACGCAGGGGGCGGTGGGGTTCCCATGCTGGTCGCGGTACACCAGGACCAGAGCAAGCGCGCGCGTGATGTGGCGCTCTCCTACGCTTGCGCGATCGGTGGCGGCAGGGCCGGTATCATCGAAACCAACTTCCGCGAAGAAACCGAAACCGACCTGTTTGGCGAGCAGACCGTGCTGTGCGGCGGCGCTGTCGAGCTGATCAAGGCCAGCTTCGAAACCCTGGTGGAGGCTGGTTATGCGCCCGAGATGGCGTACTTCGAGTGCCTGCATGAGTTGAAGCTCATCGTCGACCTCATCTACGAGGGCGGCATTGCCAACATGAACTACTCCATCTCGAACAACGCCGAGTTTGGTGAATACGTCACCGGGCCCAAAGTGGTGGGGGCCGAGGCCCGCGCCGCCATGAAAGAGGCGCTTGTCCGTATCCAAACCGGGGAATATGCCAAGGAGTTCATCCTCGAGAACCGGGCCGGCGCGCCCACGCTGCTGTCGCGCCGCCGCCTCATGGCCGAGCATCCCATTGAAGTGGTGGGCGAGAAGCTTCGCGCCATGATGCCCTGGATCAAGGCGAACAAACTGGTCGACCGTTCGCGTAACTGATTTGGGCTGCCTCACCCGCGCGGCTGTCGGCTTCGGCAGTCGCGCGACCCGATTGCCGCAGGAGGGCGTCTATACTGTGCTGATGGATGCCTCTTCCAGCCTTCGTCGTTTGCGTTCCACGCGAGGGGCTGCGCATGTCTGATTCGCCACGCGAGGGGCTTGCTCCCAAGCGTTCGCGGCGCATTTATCTGCTGCCCAACGCGCTCACCACCGCATCGCTCTTTGCCGGGTTCTACGCCATCGTCCAGGCCATGAATCAGCATTTCGAGCAGGCGGCGGTGGCGGTGTTCATTTCCATGGTGCTTGACGGCCTAGATGGCCGGGTAGCGCGCCTCACCAATACGCAAAGTGCGTTCGGTGAGCAGTACGACAGCCTCTCCGACATGGTTGCGTTTGGCGTCGCGCCTGCGGTCATCGTCTACGAATGGGCCCTGCGTGGCCTGGGTAAATGGGGGTGGGTGGCTGCCTTCATCTATGTAGCGGGTGCGGCGCTGCGGTTGGCGCGTTTCAACTCCAACATCGGTGTGGTCGACCGGCGGTTCTTTCAGGGATTGCCCAGCCCGGCTTCGGCCGCGTTGGTCGCAGGCCTGATCTGGGTCGTCACCGATCTGCGGGAAACCCGTTGGATCACCGCTACGGGCGCCGATCTCGCGTGGCTGGCCTGGGTGATCACTGTCTACGCCGGGATCACCATGGTCTCCAACGCGCCGTTCTACAGCTTCAAGACCTTCAACGTCCGCAAGAGCGTACCCTTCATGTTCGTGCTCGCGTTGGTGCTGGTGTTCGCGCTGGTGTCATCCGATCCGCCGCTGGTGCTGTTCACGTTGTTCCTGGTGTATGGCGTGTCAGGCTACGCGCTGTGGGCGTGGCGTTGGTATCACCGTGACGCGCGAAGCAGCCCGCCCGCGCCGTCAGACGGAGCCTGAACCTCTCCGCGTCCTCGCGAGGCCCTGCACGGCCTCGCCTGTTACAATCGTGGGTTTGCTTTCTTTCGGCCGGAACGCCCCGCTCTCATGCCCATCTCCCCGCTTGTTGTCGGTAACTGGAAGATGAACGGTTCGCCCGCTGGTGCGTCTGCACTGGGGGGTGAGGTGGCGTCTATGCTCGCAGCGCATCTGAGCGGGGTCGAGGTGGCGCTGTGCCCACCGTTTCCGTTGCTCGCTCCGCTGTCCGGTGTGCTTGGCGGCGGCGCGGTTGAGCTCGGCGCGCAAGACGTCAGCCCGCATCCCGATGGCGCATTCACCGGCGAGGTATCGGCCCGTCTGCTTAGAGACATGGGATGCCGTTGGGCGATTGTGGGCCACTCTGAGCGCCGCACGCTGCTTGCGGAATCGAGCGAGCAGGTGGCTGCCAAAGCCGTCGCTGCGGTGGCAGGGGGCTTACAGCCCATTATTTGCGTGGGTGAGACCCTGGCTGAGCGCGAAGCGGGGGCTACCGAGTCCGCGCTAGTCAGCCAACTCCAGCCGCTGTGCGGCATCCTGTCCCAAGCGGGTACAGGAGCGGTGCTTGCCTACGAGCCTGTGTGGGCGATTGGCACGGGACGCAGTGCCTCGCCCGAGCAGGCCGGTGAGGTTCACGCGTTCATCCGCACCACGCTTAAGGGCCTCGGCATCAACGTGTCGGGTCTTCGGGTTCTTTACGGCGGCAGCGTCAAGCCTGACAACGCTGCTGCTTTGTTTGCAGTACCTGGAATCGATGGCGGCCTGATCGGCGGCGCATCGCTCAAGGCTGCCGACTTCGCTGCCATTTGCCTGGCCGCTGCGGCGGCCGGCCGTTCATAAGGAGTTTCACTCATGCCCGCCTGGCTCGCCACGCTGCTCACCATCGTTCAGGTCGTTGCCGCCCTGGGCGTCATCATTCTGGTGCTTATCCAACACGGCAAGGGGGCCGACATGGGGGCCGCCTTCGGTTCGGGCTCCTCGGGAAGTCTCTTCGGGGCGACTGGTTCCGCCAATTTTCTCAGTCGCACCACTGCAGCGCTCGCCGCAGTTTTTTTTGTGGCCACCTTGGGCCTCGCCTTCGCGGGTCACCAGAAGCCGCAGGCTGCGAAGTCAATCATGGAAGGTGTCAAACCGGCTGCTGGAAGCGATATTCCGGACTCGCGTCCAGCTGCTAGTGGCGACAAACCTGCTGCACCCAGCGACATTCCGAAGTGAATCAGGTTAGAATGCGCCCCGTTCTTGAACGGACAGCGTCTCGGGTGTGTTCGAAGGGCATCCTCAATGCCTGAAGTGCAAGTCGGATTCTTCTGAGTTTTGGTCCGTGCCGACGTGGTGAAATTGGTAGACACGCTATCTTGAGGGGGTAGTGGCGAAAGCTGTGCGAGTTCGAGTCTCGCCGTCGGCACCATACAAATCCGCAAAGACGGATTTCAGGGCAAGAGGGTTGATCGGTCTGACAGACCGCGAGCAGCCCCGTTGCACAGGGATGGGTTACTGAATTGTTGCTCGACAACTACCTGCCGGTTCTGCTGTTCATTCTCGTGGGCATCGCGGTCGGCATTGGTCCAATGGTGCTCGGCAGGCTGCTGGGTCCCTCCCGGCCTGACGCGGCCAAACTTTCCCCCTACGAATGTGGCTTCGAGGCCTTCGAAGACGCGCGCATGCAGTTTGACGTGCGCTACTACCTCGTTGCCATTCTCTTCATTCTCTTCGACCTTGAAATCGCCTTCCTATTTCCGTGGGCGGTTTCAATGGGCGCAATCGGATTCACCGGGTTCCTCACCATGATGGTCTTTCTCGCCATCCTGGTTGTCGGTTTCATTTACGAGTGGAAGAAGGGTGCCCTAGACTGGGAGTGATCCGGTTGCGGGCGCTGCTGCAGTTGGAGTGAGCTCACATGAGCATTGAAGGCGTGCTGAACCAGGGGTTCGTCACAACCCAGATCGACAAGCTGGTCAACTGGACCCGCACCGGTTCGCTCTGGCCCATGACCTTTGGTCTGGCCTGCTGCGCGGTGGAAATGATGCACGCCGGCGCTTCGCGCTACGACCTCGATCGCTTCGGTGTGGTGTTCCGCCCCAGCCCGCGGCAATCCGACGTCATGATCGTGGCGGGCACGCTTTGCAACAAAATGGCGCCGGCGCTTCGGAAGGTCTACGACCAGATGGCTGAGCCTCGCTGGGTCATCTCCATGGGGTCCTGTGCTAACGGCGGCGGCTACTACCACTACTCGTATTCGGTCGTGCGCGGCTGTGATCGCATCGTGCCCGTTGATGTCTATGTGCCGGGCTGCCCGCCTACCGCTGAAGCGCTGATGTACGGAATCATTCAGCTGCAGGCCAAGATCAAGCGTACCGCCACCATTGCCCGATGAGGCCTGTTGAATTCACCGTTGCCCAGCATCTGACATGACCCGACTCGAAACCCTCACCAATCGCCTCCGCGAGCACCTCGGCGACCGGGTGCTCTCGCTCTCCGAGCGGTTGGGCGAAATCACGCTGGTGGTGCCGGCAGCTTCGTGGGTTGAGGCTAATCTCGTGTTGCGTGATCAACCCGAACTCCGCTTCGAGACCCTCATCGACCTCTGTGGCCTCGATTACAGCGCCTATCGCGACGGCCTGCATGAAGGTCCGCGTTTCGCGGTGGTCACGCATCTGCTCTCTCTCACCCACAACTGGCGCCTGCGGGTGCGCGCGGTTTGTCCGGACGACGATCTGCCGCTCGTGGGTTCGCTCATGGACGTGTGGCCCGCCGTGGGCTGGTTTGAGCGCGAGGCATTCGATCTGTACGGTATCGTCTTCGAGGGGCACCCCGATTTGCGGCGTCTCCTCACCGACTACGGCTTTGTTGGACATCCGTTCCGCAAAGACTTTCCAGTGTCGGGTCATGTGGAAATGCGCTACGACCCCGAGCAGCGCCGCGTTATCTACCAACCGGTCTCAATTGAGCCGCGCGAAGTCACGCCGCGCATCATCCGTGAAGACGGTTATGCGCAGGGACGCTGAGGAAACGCGCCATGGCTGAAATCCGCAATTACACGTTGAACTTCGGTCCGCAGCATCCGGCGGCGCATGGCGTGCTGAGGTTGGTGCTTGAGCTCGATGGCGAAGTGGTGCAGCGCGCCGATCCGCACATTGGGCTTCTGCACCGCGCCACTGAAAAACTCGCAGAAACCCGTACTTTCATTCAAAGCGTGCCCTACATGGACCGCCTCGACTATGTGTCGATGATGGTCAACGAACACGCGTATGTCATGGCGATCGAGAAGCTGCTGGGCATTGAAGTGCCGCTGCGCGCTCAGTACATCCGGGTGATGTTTGACGAAATCACCCGCATCCTCAATCACCTGCTCTGGATCGGTGCGCACGGCCTCGACGTGGGCGCCATGGCGGTTTTCCTCTACGCCTTCCGCGAGCGTGAAGACCTGATGGACTGCTACGAAGCGGTATCGGGCGCGCGCATGCACGCGGCCTACTATCGGCCGGGTGGCGTCTACCGTGATCTGCCCGATGTCATGCCCAAGCATCTGGCAAGCAAGGTTCGCAATGAGGCGGCCATCAAGGCGCTTAACCGCAATCGCGAAGGCTCGCTCCTCGATTTCATCGAAGACTTCACCAACCGGTTCCCCGGCTATGTCGATGAGTATGAAACGTTGCTCACCGATAATCGCATCTGGAAACAGCGGCTGGTGGGCGTGGGCGTGGTGGATCCCGATCGAGCCAAGGCGCTTGGCTTTACCGGCCCCATGCTGAGGGGGTCGGGTGTGGAATGGGATCTGCGCAAAAAGCAGCCCTATGAGGTCTACGACCTGCTTGACTTCGATATCCCGGTGGGACGAAACGGCGATTGCTACGACCGTTACCTGGTGCGGGTCGAGGAGATGCGGCAGAGCAACCGCATCATCCGGCAGTGTATCGAGTGGCTGCGTAACCACCCGGGTCCGGTCATGACCGATAACCACAAGGTGGCGCCGCCCTCGCGGGTCGACATGAAGTCAAACATGGAAGAGCTCATTCATCACTTCAAGCTCTTCACCGAAGGAATGCATGTGCCCGAGGGCGAGGCTTATGCTGCGGTGGAACACCCCAAAGGCGAGTTCGGCATCTACCTCGTATCGGATGGCGCCAATAAGCCCTATCGGCTGAAGATTCGTGCCCCGGGTTTCGTTCACCTCCAGGCGCTTGATGAAATGGCGCGCGGTCACATGATTGCTGACGTCGTCACCATCATCGGTACGCAGGATATTGTTTTCGGGGAGATCGACCGATGAGCGCGGTTTCGCTGCTGTCTGCCGAGGCCCGGGCCCGCATCGACCGTGAGGTCCGCAAGTATCCGGCCGACCAGAAGCAGTCGGCGGTCATGGCGGCGCTCGCCATCGCGCAGGACGAACACGGTTGGGTGTCACCCGAGGTGATCGAAGCGGTCGCCGCGGTGCTCGAAATGCCTCCTATTGCGGTGCATGAAGTGGCCACGTTCTACAACATGTACGACACGCGGCCGGTGGGCAAGTTCAAGCTCGCCATCTGCACCTGCCTGCCATGCGCGTTGCGCGACGGCGCGAAGGCGGGCGAATACCTTAAAGAGCGCCTGGGCATCACCTACGGTGAAACCACCGGGGATGGCCTGTTCACGCTCAAGGAAAGCGAGTGCCAGGGCGCGTGTGGCGATGCGCCCGTGCTGCTGGTCAACAACAAACGGATGTGCAGTTTCATGGACAACGCGAAGCTTGACGCGCTGATCGATGAACTGAAGGCAAAGGGCTGAGGAAGAGGCCATGGGAGCCAAAGACCTGCTGATCGACGCCCGTGCCCAGGAATCGTGTTTCCATGGCCGGCACATCAAGCCGCAGATTCTGGCGGGGCTTACCTCGCCCGACGGCTGGCGGCTGAAAGACTATGAACAGCGCGATGGCTACAAGGCCTTGCGCCGCATTCTCACCGAGGGGCTGACCCCCGAGCAGGTCATCGCCGAGGTCAAGGCCTCGGGGCTGCGTGGGCGGGGCGGAGCGGGCTTTCCCACCGGGCTCAAGTGGAGCTTCATGCCCAAGCAGTACACCGGTCCGAAATACCTGGTGTGCAACTCCGACGAGGGTGAGCCCGGCACCTTCAAAGACCGCGACATCCTGCGCTATAACCCGCACATCGTGATCGAGGGCATGGCGATCGCCGCTTATGCCATGGGGATAAGCGTCGGCTACAACTACATTCACGGCGAGATTTTTTCGGTTTACGAGCGCTTCGAGGAAGCCCTTGAAGAGGCGCGCGCAGCGGGTTATCTGGGCGACAACATTCTGGGCTCAGCGTTTTCGTTCCAGTTGCACGCTTTCCACGGCTATGGCGCCTACATCTGCGGCGAGGAAACCGCACTCCTCGAGTCACTCGAGGGTAAGAAAGGCCAGCCACGGTTCAAGCCGCCTTTTCCTGCCAGTTTCGGCCTCTACGGTAAGCCCACCACCATCAACAACACCGAGTCGTTTGCGGCAGTGCCCTGGATCATCCGAAATGGCGGTCCGGCCTACCTCGAAATCGGTAAGCCCAACAACGGCGGCACCAAGGTGTTTTCGATCTCGGGTGACGTCGAGCGCCCGGGCAACTATGAAATTCCGCTGGGTACGCCGTTTGCCAAGCTGCTCGAACTCGCGGGGGGCGTGCGCGGTGGTCGGAAGCTCAAGATGGTGATTCCTGGCGGATCGTCCATGCCCGTGCTGCCCGCCGACATCATGATGGCCACCGACATGGACTACGACTCCATCTCCAAGGCGGGCTCAATGCTGGGTTCGGGCGCCGTCATCGTGATGGATGAAACCCGCTGTGCGGTCAAGTCGCTTTTGCGCCTGTCCTATTTTTATTACGAAGAGTCGTGTGGCCAGTGCACGCCCTGCCGCGAGGGCACGGGTTGGCTTTGGCGCCTGGTGCACCGCATCGAGCACGGCGAGGGCACGATGGCCGATCTCGACGAACTCAACCGTATCGCGGACAACATCCAGGGCCGCACTATCTGTGCACTGGGCGATGCGGCGGCCATGCCGGTGAGGGCCTTCCTCAAGCATTACCGCGACGAATTCGCCTGGCATGTCGAGCATCGGCGCTGCATGGTGCCGACTTATCTGTGATCAGGATTCCACAAGCATGATCGAGCTCGAAGTAGACGGACAGAAGGTCGAAGTTCCCCCCGGCAGCATGGTGATGCATGCGGCCGAGAAGCTTGGGCTGTTCGTGCCGCATTTCTGCTATCACAAGAAGCTCTCGATCGCGGCCAACTGCCGCATGTGTCTGGTTGACGTCGAGAAGGCACCGAAGCCGCTGCCGGCGTGTGCCACGCCGGTTGCCCCCGGCATGAAAGTTCAAACCCGCTCCGAGCGCGCCATTGCCGCACAGAAGGGCGTGATGGAGTTCCTGCTCATCAATCACCCGCTCGATTGCCCGATCTGCGACCAGGGCGGCGAGTGTCAGTTGCAGGATCTCGCGGTGGGCTATGGCGGTTCGGCGTCGCGCTATCACGAAGAAAAGCGGGTCATCTTCCACAAGCCGATGGGGCCGCTTATCTCCGCCGAGGAAATGAGCCGCTGCATTCATTGCACGCGCTGTGTGCGGTTCGGCCAGGAAGTGGCAGGTGTGATGGAGCTCGGCATGGCCGGGCGCGGCGAACACTCCGAAATCATGAGCTTCGTGGGGCGGTCGGTCGACTCCGAGCTCTCGGGCAACATGATTGATGTCTGCCCGGTCGGCGCGCTCACCAGCAAACCCTTCCGCTACAGCGCGCGTACCTGGGAACTGGCGCGTCGCCGCTCCATTGCCCCGCACGATTCACTCGGCTCCAACATCGTGGTTCAGGTGAAGGCTGATCGCGTCATGCGGGTGGTTCCGCTTGATAACGAAGCGGTCAATGAGTGCTGGATCTCCGACCGCGACCGTTTCTCTTACGAAGGGCTCAATAGCCCCGACCGGCTCACCGAGCCGATGATCCGTCAAAACGGCCAGTGGCAAACCGCCGACTGGCAAACCGCGCTCGAGTACGCCGCGCATGCGCTCACCCGTGTTCGCGATGAGCGTGGCGGCCAGGCGATTGGCGCCCTGGGCTCGGCAAACAGCACGGTTGAAGAGTCATACCTTCTTGGCCGACTGGTTCGCGGGTTGGGCGGCGGTAATGTCGATGTTCGCCTGCGCCAGCTCGATTCGTCCGCCGACTCCGCACGCGCGGGCGTGCCCTGGCTGGGCATGGCGATCGAGACGCTGGCGCAATCGGATCGGCTGTTCATCGTGGGCTCGTTCCTGCGGAAGGATCACCCGCTGCTCGCTGCCCGGATTCGCGCAGCGGTTCGCCGCGGCGCCCGGGTCGCTTCGCTGCATGCGGCTGCCGAAGATCTGTTGATGCCGGTAGCAGTTCGCCAGACTGTTGCCCCGTCTGAGTGGGCCGGCGCGCTTGCCGGCGTTGCCGTGGCGCTTGCCCGGATCAAGTCGGTGGCGGTGCCGGCGTCGCTCGCAGCCGTCGAGCCTTCGGCCGCCTCCACCCAAATCGCTGAACTGCTGGCCTCGGGGCAGTCGGTCTCCATCCTGCTGGGTAATGCGGTGTCCCAGCACCCTCAGCAGGCGGCGCTGGTACAGCTTGCGCAATCGGTAGCGCAGATCTGCGGCGCCCGGCTGGGTGTTCTCACCGAGGGGGCCAATACGGTGGGGGCCTGGTTGGCCGGCGCGATACCCGATGCCGGCGCGCTTGATGCCCGCGCCATGGTGGAGCAGCCCCGTGCGCTCTATCTCCTGCTCAATAACGAACCCACACTCGACCATGCCTTGCCGGCCGTAGCGCGCGCAGCGCTGGGGGCTGCGCAATCGGTGATCGCACTGACTGCTTTCCGCTCGCCGGAGCTTCTCGAGCTTGCCGACTGCCTGCTGCCGATCACGCCATTTACCGAAACCGCCGGTAGCTTCGTGAACTGCGAAGGCCGTCTGCAAACCTTTAATGGCGTGGTTCGCCCTGCGGGGCAGGCCCGTCCTGGCTGGAAAGTGCTTCGGGTGCTTGCCGATCTCGCTGGCGTCACGGGCACGCAGTTCGATAGTGCTGAGGCGGTGCGCGCTGCCGCGCTGCCTGCGGGCTGGGAAAGCCGTCTCAATAATCAGCTGGCGGGCGAGCCGCAGGCGCCGGTGGCTGACCGGTCAGCAGGGCTCGAGCGGCTGGCCGATGTTCCCATCTATTTTTCCGATCCGCTGGTGCGTCGCGCGGACAGCCTTCAGCAGACACGCGATGCGCGTCCGCCGCGGGCACGGGTTAACGCGCGTACGCTTGCTGCGCTCGGCTTACCCGCCGGCACCCGCGTGCGGATCGAACAGGCGGCCGCAGGCGTCACTGGGCATGCGCTCCTCGAACTCGAACTCGACGAGACGCTTGCCGATCAGGTACTGCGAATTGCCGCTGCCCATCCGACCACCGCGGGTCTGGCCAGTCTGGCCGGGCCTGTCACCGTCACCGGAGCAGCCTGATGGACGCGCTGATCGACGGCTTCACCCAATGGGGCGCTGGTACGCTGGGTGCGGCGTGGCCGGTCGTTTGGAACCTGATCAAGATCATTCTGCTGGTGCTCCCCATCATGGGTTGCGTGGCCTATCTCACCTTGTGGGAACGCAAGATGATTGGCTACATGCACATTCGACTGGGGCCCAACAGGGTAGGGCCGTTCGGGCTGCTTCAGCCCATTGCCGATGCCCTGAAACTGTTGCTGAAGGAAGTCATCACCCCGGCTCGCGCCAACCCGGTGCTCTACGTGATCGGCCCAGTCATGACGATCATGCCTGCGATGGCGGCCTGGGTGGTGATCCCCTTCGGGCCGGAGCAGGCGCTTGCCAATGTCAACGCAGGGCTGCTGCTCCTCATGGCGATCACCTCGCTTGAGGTGTATGGCGTCATCATCGCCGGCTGGGCCTCCAACTCGAAGTACGCGTTCCTGGGTGCCATGCGGGCCTCGGCGCAGATGGTCTCTTACGAACTGGCCATCGGCTTTGCGCTGGTGGTGGTGCTCATGGTGTCGGGCAGCCTCAACATGACCGACATCGTATTGCGTCAGGGTGAAGGCTACTTTGCCGACATCGGACTCAATTTCCTGTCCTGGAACTGGCTGCCGCTCCTGCCGGTGTTCGTGGTCTATGTGATCTCGTCGGTGGCGGAAACCAACCGTCACCCGTTCGATGTGGTGGAGGGCGAATCGGAGATCGTGGCAGGCCACATGATCGAATATTCCGGCATGGGCTTTGCCATCTTCTTCCTCGCCGAATACGCCAACATGATTCTTCTGTCGGCGGTGGCCTCGATCATGTTTCTGGGGGGCTGGGCGTCGCCTCTCGACTGGCCCGTCCTCAACTGGATCCCGGGCTGGATCTGGCTCGGCATCAAGACCTTCGTCGTGGTGTCGCTCTTCATCTGGTTCCGCGCGTCGTTCCCGCGTTACCGCTATGACCACATCATGCGGCTCGGCTGGAAGATTTTCATTCCGGTCACGCTGGTCTGGCTGGTCGTCGTGGCGATCTGGATGCAGACGCCCTGGAACATCTGGAAGTGAGGCCAAGACCATGGCGGTGAAGGAGTTCCTGTCGAGTTTCATGTTGAGCGAGATGCTGAAGGGCCTCGCGCTCACCGGGCGTTATTTCTTCGCCCGCAAGATCACGGTGCAGTATCCGGAAGAGAAAACGCCGATGTCGCCGCGATTCCGCGGTCTTCACGCCCTGCGTCGGTATCCCAACGGCGAAGAGCGCTGCATTGCCTGCAAACTCTGCGAGGCAGTGTGCCCGGCCCTGGCGATCACCATCGAATCTGAGGTGCGGGCCGATAACACCCGTCGTACCACGCGCTACGACATCGACCTCACGAAGTGCATCTTCTGCGGCTTTTGCGAGGAAAGCTGCCCGGTTGATTCCATCGTTGAAACGCACATTCACGAATACCACGGCGAAAAGCGCGGCGATCTCTACTTCACCAAAGAGATGCTGCTGGCGGTCGGCGATCGCTACGAGCAAGAAATCGCCGCCAACAGGGAGGCTGATGCGAAGTACCGCTGACCGGCATCCGCCGGCCTCACGGACACGCCCCAAAACATGGACGCCCAGACCGTACTTTTCTACGTTTTCTCCGCCATCACCGTGGTGTCGGCGCTGCGGGTTATTTCCGCGCGCAACCCGGTTCACTCGGCGCTCTTTCTGGTGCTCGCCTTCTGTTCGGCGGCTTGCATCTGGATGCTGTTGGGGGCTGAGTTCCTTGCCATCACGCTGGTGCTCGTCTACGTGGGCGCGGTCATGGTGCTGTTCCTGTTCGTGGTGATGATGCTGGACATCAACCTCGATCGTATGCGTGAAGGCTTCTGGCACAACCTTCCGGTGGCGCTGGTGGTGGGCGGTGTGGTGGTGGGCGAACTCGCGCTGGTCATCTGGAGCCGCTTGGATCGGCCGTTACCACCGCTTGACGCATCAAACGGTGGTCCGGGGAATACCCAACTTCTGGGCGAGGTGCTCTACACCGATTACATCTATCCAGTGGAAATTGCCGCAGTCATTCTGCTGGTGGCCATCATCGCTGCGATTGCGCTCACGCTGCGTCGCCGAAAAGACTCTCGCTACAACGATCCTTCCGCCGCGGTTCGCACCCGGCGGGAAGATCGGATCCGGCTGGTGCCAATGCCCGCCGAACGCCGCGCCGGGGCTGCCGACGACGACACGCAGGCTGGCGCCGATCCCGCGGCCCCCACCCCGCCGCGACAGGGCTGATCACCATGACGCTCACGCTTGCCCATTACCTCACGCTTGGCGCCATTCTGTTTGCGATCAGCATCGTTGGCATTTTCCTGAATCGCCGCAACGTCATCATCGTGCTGATGGCCATCGAACTCATGCTGCTCGCGGTCAACCTCAATTTCATTGCCTTCTCGCATTTTCTAGGCGACATGGCGGGTCAGGTGTTCGTGTTCTTCATCCTGACCGTGGCGGCCGCCGAGTCGGCGATCGGCCTGGCGATTCTGGTCGTGCTGTTTCGCAATCTGCGCAGCATCGACGTTGAAGATCTCGGCAGCCTGAAGGGATGACCGGCATGCACGCTGACATGAAACTGGCTTATCTGCTTGCTGCGTTTGCCCCGCTGGCCGGTGCCATCGTAGCCGGCCTGTTCGGTCGCTCCATCGGTCGTACTGCGTCGCACTGGGCCACCATCACCGGCGTAGCGGCATCTTGCGGGGCGTCCTTCTGGACCCTGGCCGATGTGCTGGCCGGCAACACCTTTAACGGCACGCTCTACGAGTGGGCAGTGATTGGCGACGTCCGCCTGGAGGTCGGGTTCCTGATCGACACGCTCACCGCCACCATGATGTGCGTGGTCACGTTTGTGTCGCTGATGGTTCACATCTACACCATCGGTTACATGGCCGATGACCCCGGGTACCAGCGATTTTTCAGCTACATCTCGCTCTTCACATTCGCGATGATGATGCTGGTCATGGCCAACAACTTCCTCCAGCTGTTTTTCGGCTGGGAGGCGGTGGGTCTGGTCTCTTATCTGCTCATCGGTTTCTGGTTCACCCGGCCAACTGCCATCTACGCCAACCTGAAGGCGTTTCTGGTCAATCGCGTGGGCGATTTCGGGTTCGTGCTCGGCATTGGTTTGGTGCTGGTGTATTTCGGCAGCCTCGATTACATGGAGGTGTTCGAAGCCGCCCCCGACCTGGCGCGGGCCACCCTCAACTTGATGGGGGAGGCCGAGTGGTCGCTGCTCACGGTCACCTGCATTTGCCTCTTTATTGGCGCCATGGGCAAATCGGCTCAGTTTCCCCTCCATGTCTGGCTGCCTGACTCCATGGAAGGCCCAACGCCGATCTCGGCGCTGATTCATGCTGCCACCATGGTGACCGCGGGCATCTTCATGGTCGCGCGTATGTCCCCGCTCTTCGAACTGTCCGATACCGCGCTCGGTTTCGTGATGGTCATTGGCGCCATCACGGCGCTTTTCATGGGCTTTCTCGGAATCGTTCAAAACGACATCAAGCGGGTGGTGGCCTACTCCACGCTGTCGCAGCTGGGCTACATGACAGTAGCGCTGGGGGCCTCCGCCTACGGAATCGCGGTGTTCCACCTGATGACCCACGCGTTCTTCAAGGCGCTTCTGTTTCTGGCAGCGGGGTCGGTGATCATCGGCATGCACCACGATCAGGACATTCGCAACATGGGGGGGCTGCGCAAATACATGCCGCTCACCTGGATGACTTCGCTGGTTGGTTCGCTTGCGCTGATCGGCACGCCGTTCCTGTCGGGCTTCTATTCCAAAGACCTGATCATCGAGGCGGCGAAGGCTGCCAATGTCCCTGGTGCGGGGTTCGCCTACTTCGCAGTGATGGCGGGGGTGTTCGTCACGGCCTTTTACTCCTTCCGAATGTATTTCCTGGTGTTTCATGGCAAGGAAAGGTGGGGGCACGCGCCCGACCATGGGCACGATGACGCGGCGCATGACGACCATCATCACCACGGGCTGGCTGCCGGAGACAAGCCTCATGAGTCGCCCTGGGTTGTCACGCTTCCTTTGGTGCTGCTTGCCATCCCCTCTCTAGCCATCGGTTTCCTCACGGTCGGCCCGATGCTGTTTGGCGGCTATTTCGATGGCGTGATTGCGGTGCTCGATAGCCACCCGGCCCTCGCCGAGGTTGCGGCGCACTTCCACGGCCCGGTCGCCATGGGCGTGCATGCCTTCCAGACCTTGCCGTTCGTGCTCATGATCGCGGGGGTGGGCGCGGCCTGGTACATGTACCTTGTTAACCCCGCTTTGCCCGAAGGCATCAAACAGAGGTTTGCGGGGCTTCATCGCCTGCTCGAAAACAAGTACTACCTCGACCGTTTCAACGAGGTTGTGTTTGCCGCCGGCGCGCGCTTTCTCGGCCGATCGCTTTGGAAACGAGGGGATCAGGAATTGATCGATGGTGTTGCAGTCAATGGCAGTGCCAAGTTGGTGGGCGGGTTTGCAGCCATGCTTCGCCATGTACAGACCGGTCGCGTCAATACCTATGCAGTCACCATGATCGTCGGCGTTGCAGTGCTGTTGTTGTTCGTCGTCCTGCCTATGGTCCGGCACTGAGCACCCCGCGGAACGAGCCCCTCTGACACCATGAATGCCATCCCCGTTCTCAGCGCTGCGATCTGGGTGCCGATCGCCTTCGGCGCGTTCCTGCTCGCCTTCGGTAACGAGCGTAATGCCCCAACGGTCCGGGTGATCGCCCTGGTGGGTGCCATCCTCGGGTTCCTCGTCACCATCCCGCTCTTCACCGGGTTCGAGCGCGGATCCGCCGAGCTGCAGTTTGTTGAGCAGTTGCCCTGGATCGAATTACTTGGGGCCAGTTATCTGCTTGGTGTAGACGGATTGTCGGTTTGGTTTGTGTTGCTCACCGCGTTCATCACCATCATCGTCGTGGTCGCTGGCTGGGAGGTGATCGAGTCGCGGGTGCATCAGTACATGGCCGCATTCCTGATTCTTTCCGGGCTCTTGATCGGGGTGTTCAGCGCCCTGGATGGCTTGCTGTTCTACGTGTTCTTCGAGGCCACGCTCATTCCGATGTACATCATCATCGGTGTGTGGGGAGGCGCAAACCGGGTCTATGCCGCGTTCAAGTTCTTCCTCTACACGCTCCTGGGTTCGCTGCTCACGCTCGTGGCGCTCGTCTACCTCTATCTCATGTCGGGCTCGTTTTCGATCATCGAGTGGCACATGCTTCCGCTCTCCATGAAGGAGCAGACGCTGATCTTTGTTGCGTTTTTGGTGGCCTTCGCGGTGAAGGTGCCCATGTGGCCTGTTCACACGTGGCTGCCCGATGCGCACGTTGAGGCCCCCACTGGTGGCTCGGTGGTGCTGGCTGCCATCATGCTGAAGTTGGGCGCCTATGGGTTTCTGCGCTTCTCGCTACCCATCGCACCCGATGCAAGCCAGGAACTCTCCGGCTTCATGATCACCCTGTCGCTCATTGCAGTGGTGTACATCGGGCTTGTCGCGCTTGTGCAGACCGACATGAAAAAGCTTGTGGCGTATTCGTCCATCGCCCACATGGGTTTTGTCACGCTGGGCTTTTTCATCTTCAACCAGATGGGTGTGCAGGGCGCGATCGTTCAAATGATCTCGCACGGATTTGTATCGGGCGCCATGTTCCTCTGCATTGGCGTGCTCTACGATCGGATGCACTCGCGCAATATCGCCGACTACGGCGGCGTAGCCAACACCATGCCGAAGTTCGCGGCGTTGTTCATGCTGTTTGCCATGGCCAATGCCGGGTTGCCCGCCACGTCCGGTTTTGTGGGTGAGTTCTTCGTCATTTTGGGTGCAGTGCAGTTCAACTTCTGGATCGCTGCGCTGGCGTCCACCGCCCTCATCTTCGGCGCTGCCTACTCGCTCTGGATGTATAAGCGGGTGATCTTCGGTGCGGTGGCCAACGACAGCGTCGCGGGACTTAACGACCTGTCACGACGCGAGTTCTGGATGCTCGTGGTCATGGCGATCATGGTGCTGGTCATGGGTCTATACCCGAAGCCTGTCACGGATATGACCGACGCGTCGGTCGATGCGCTGCTGCGGCACGTGGCAGCTTCGAAGGTCAGGTGAGTCAACATGACTGAGCAATCATTCAATCTGATGCTTCTGCTGCCAGAGATCCTGCTGCTGATCGGTATCTGCGTGTTGCTTCTCTCCGACGCGGGAAATGCCCGGCGCCGGTTTGGCGGCACGACCCGTGCGCTGCTGGTGCTCGCGCTCGCGTTGCTTGCGCTCATCCCGCAGTCCTCCACCACTACTGAAACCGCGTTTGGCGGCATGGTGATCGTCGACTCCCTGTCGCGGCTCCTCAAGCTCTGTGCGGTGATCGCGGTGGGCGCCTCGCTGGTGTTGTCGTCACGGTATTGCGATGACCGCGAGGTGGCGCGCGGCGAGTTTCAAAGCCTGGCCCTGCTTTCGCTCCTCGGTCAGTTCGTCATGATCTCGGCCAACCATTTGCTGGTGGTCTACCTGGGGCTCGAATTGATGTCGCTCTCGCTCTATGCGCTGGCGGCCTTGCGCCGAGATTCCGGGCTGAGCAGCGAGGCAGCGATTAAATATTTTGTGTTGGGTGCGCTAGCGTCTGGTTTCCTTCTCTATGGCATGTCCATGATTTACGGTGGCGCCGGAACGCTTGCCATCGATGAAATTGCTGGGCGTCTGGTGAGTGGCGAGGTCGATACCTGGGTGTTTGCGTTGGGCCTGGTGTTCATCGTGGCAGGGCTTGCGTTCAAGTTCGGTGCCGTGCCCTTCCATATGTGGATTCCCGATGTCTATCAGGGCACACCCACCGCCATGACACTGCTCATTGCTGGAGCGCCCAAACTGGCGGCCTTTGCCATTGCTTTTCGCCTGCTGGCCGAAGGCATGCTGGGCGCCTGGGCAGACTGGCAGTCCATGCTTCTGGTGCTCGCGGTTGCGTCGCTGGTGGTGGGAAATGTGGCGGCCATTGCGCAGCAGAACCTGAAGCGCATGCTTGCCTATTCGACCATCTCCCAGGTGGGCTTTGTGCTTCTGGGCATGCTGTCAGGGGTGGTGGATGGCGATGCCGCCGGAGCGGCAGATGCCTGGGGGTCGTCGCTCTTTTATATCGTCACCTATGTGTTCACAACCGTGGGCACGTTCGGTGTGATCATGCTGCTGTCGCGAGCCGGGTTTGAAGCCGAAACCCTGGATGATCTGCGCGGTCTGAACCAGCGCAGCCCCTGGATTGCGCTGGTCATGCTGCTGCTCATGTTCTCGCTTGCAGGCATTCCGCCCATGGTTGGGTTCTACGCCAAATTCATCATCATCGGCTCGGTGGTGTCGGCGGGAATGACCTGGCTCGCTGTGTTTGCTGTCATGTTGTCTCTGGTGGCCGCGTTCTACTACCTGCGGGTGGTGAAGCTCATGTACTTCGATACCCCGGCTGACGCTTCGCCGGTTGCGCCGTCGAGTTCAGCGGCATTGGTGCTGGCGACGAATGGCGCGCTGGTGTTTCTCCTCGGATTGCTTCCTGGGCCGCTGATTGGCGTCTGCCTGGATGCCGTCCGACAGGCGCTTGGCTCCTGAGCCGGTCGCCCGCTGCATTGTCTAATGTCGGCCACTGACGGCGTCCACGAACGCCTCGCTGAGTTGCCGCTTGGATCGGAAACGGTCTATCGCGGCAGCTTCCTCGAAGTGCGGCGTGATCAGGTTCGACTGCCCGATGGTTCGCAGTCTTCGCGCGAATACATCGTTCACCCGGGCGCAGCGGTCATGGTGCCGCTACTCGACGATGGCCGGGTGTTGATCGAGAGGCAGTATCGCTACCCGGTCGGGCAGGTCTTTGTCGAGGTGCCCGCGGGTAAACGTGATCCTGGCGAGAATTTTCTTCAGACCGCAAAGCGAGAATTGCTTGAGGAAACGGGCTATGTCGCAGCCGAGTGGGCGTTTCTGACCCGCCTTCATCCTGCCATCGGCTTTGCCGACGAGGTGTTGGAAATCTATCTGTGCCGGGGGCTTGAGTTTCACGGTCGGCAACTCGATCACGGCGAATTTCTGGAAACCGAGCCGGTCACGATTGACTGGATGCTGGAAGCGGTGCGGTCGGGCCACCTCAGCGACGTCAAGACCCAGATTGTTGCGCTATGGCTGGATCGCCTGCGCTCCGGCCTTTGGGCCTGGCCTACATTTCAGCGCGATTGAGGACAGACGTGGCTGGTCAGGCCGTTTTGAGCGTCTGGGTAAACACATAGCCCCGGCCGTGCGCGGCCTTGATCGGGTTATCGCCAAGCGGGGCGATTTTCTTGCGCAATCGGCTGATCATGGCCTCTAGCCGTTGTTCGTCATAGGCGAGATAGTTGTGGCCCAGCGCTTCAACCAGCGAGCGGCGCGTTGCGAACCGATCCGGGGCGACCGCGAGCACTTTGAGAATGGTGATCTCTTGAAGGCTCAATGTCTGGGTCAGACCGTTGGGGCCCCGCAGGGTGGGCGAGTTACTTTCGATGATCCAGGCGCCCCTCGATCCAGCGGGTACTCGCGCGATGACTGCGTTCAACAATGCCACGAGTTCGCGCGGGTCGATCGGTTTGACGAGGTAGTTGTCAGCGCCCTGCCGATAGGCATCCAGCTTTAACTGCAGTTCAAATCGGGCTGACAGCATGAAGTTTACGCACTGCGGTGCTTCGTTACGAAGGATAGGAAGGAGAGCCAGGCCCGAGCCATCGGGGAGCAGGACATCGATCAGCGCCGCATCGGGTCGGCGCTCTCGAATGGCACTCGCTGCTTGCGCCACGCCAGCGCATTCGCGTACTTCAAAACTGGAGTATCGGAGAAATGTTGCAACCTCTTCGCGGAGGTCCGGATCGTCTTCAATCAGGAGAATGTCGGGCGCCATGGGTGCGTTGGCTTGGTGTAAGTGGTGATGAGCGGAATGCGATCGACTGCCCGTTTTCATTACGAGCGCGGGGATTATCGCAGTGTTACGCTTCTGCGGTGAGGTATAGCTTTCGGTATTGGATTGTTCTTTTACTCAGTCACACCCTGCCCATGAACTGTCAGGCGGTTTTTGTTCGATTGTTTTTCGCGCTTGCGTTCCTTGCTTCGTCTTTTTTCGCTTGCGACGGTGCGCTGTCGGCGCCGGTGACGAAGCTGGGAAATCAGGCCAATCTCGCGCCTACGGTTCAACTGCTGGAGGCGGTGGGTGAGTCGGAGTCGGCGGCAGCCCTCTTCAGTCGCTGGAACACGCTATCAGGGTCAACGCGGTCAAATGGATTGTCAGAGGGGTTTTCCCGCCATGTCATTTGGGCGCGGTTAACACTCGACAGGCCAATGTCGGTCTCCGAGAATTGGTGGCTGGTGCTGTCCAACCCTCTTCTCGACCACGTCGATGTGTATCTCCAGCGATCCGATGGCAGCGTGAGCCTCCTGTCTACCGGCGAGGAAATACATGTTTCCGATGCGGCTGCCCCGACGTTGCTTCCCACTGTTCCGCTTCGTCTCGAACCCGGAGAAAACCGGATCCTTATCCGGCTTGAAGCGCGTAACGCGATCGCGACGCGGATCGCGATTCGCAACGACCGGGCCATGCTTTGGTTCGAGCACCTCCAACTCTTTCAGGGCGGGTTGATCGCAGGCACACACCTGTTTGCTGCACTGGCGGGGTTCGTGGTTGCGCTGGCGCTTCGAGAGAAGGTCTGGGTACAGTTTTCGGTTTTTGTTGTGGTGAGCGGCTTGTCGATCTTGTTTTTACTGGGGCTTCCGGGCTGGATGGGGCTTCGATCAATCCCGGGGGTGACCGACAAACTTCATGGGGTGATGCTGGTGGTGGCGTTGGTTGCCGTGTGCGATTTTGTTGTGCGCCTGGCCGGACCTGAATTGCGGGCGCGGCAGTTGTTTCGCTGGGGAGTGGGGTTGGGTTGGCTCATCTGTGTTCCTGCAAGCCTCTCCATCCTGGCTGGGTATTTCTCCGAGACCATCCTCAAATTTCAGTTTGTGATCCTGGTCGTTGCACCGGTCGTGTTGGCTGCGTTGTGGCGTCAATGGCGGCAGGGTGTCGAGGCGGCGGGCTATTTTCTCGCTGGGGTTGGCGCCTATGCGTGCATGTCGCTGGTTCGGGTGCTCCGTAACTTGGGTGTGCTTCCGAGCGCTTGGTGGACCGAGGGGCTGCATGAAATGATGTCGATCGCCTACCTCAGCGTGTTGGCCTTTGGCATTGCGACCCGCTCTGCAAAGGCGCTGGCGCAGCGCGAGTCGCTGGAGGCGGAACTGGCGAGCGAACGGGCAGCGCGACAGTCTGAGCGTGATTTTTTGGCCATGCTGTCACATGAACTGCGTACGCCTTTGGCAACCATCGAGGCGAGTGCAAGACTGCTTCGTGATGTGCCGTCGCTCGACAGCGCGGCCCGGGAAGTGCGGCATGGCAAGATCGAGCGGTCGGTTGGGCGCTTGCGGGAGTTGTTCGATCGCATGCTGGCGAGCGAGCGGGTGCGCACCGACTGGCAGCCAATCAACGTCCGGGACATCGACCTCGTGTCGTTGGCCGGACAAGTGCGGGATCTGGCCATCAGCGATCGCCCTGGAAGCATTGTTCAGGTCGTGCCGCCGGTGTCAGGGAAGGCGCTGGTCAAAGCGGATGGGAGCCTCTTGCGCGTTGCGCTCGAGAACCTGGTCGGGAACGCCTTGACCTATGGCCCGTTGGGCGGGCCCATCCAGATTGAAATCAGGGCGGTTGAGCGGGGGTGGCGGGTTGGGGTGATCGACAGCGGCCCGCCAATCCCGGAAACCGAGGCGGCTGCGCTTTTTTTGCCCTACGTGCGCGGGTCCAGGGCGGTTGTCGGGCCCGGCGCTGGGCTCGGGCTCTTCATCGTTCGGCGGATTGCCCGGACGCATGGGGGGGATGCCGGGCTTGATCACCCTGGCGCGCAAGGCAATCGCTTCTGGATCGAACTGCCTTCGGTCGCTGCGTAAACGCCTGCCGGGCGGGGCCTTTGCCTGCGGAATCCTGTTCCGCCCGGGGGGATTGATCCAGAAATCGCCGGAACCGTTTAAACCCCGTCAGTAATCATCAGCCTTAACGAGGCGGTTTCTTCTAAACTTCGGGAGGAAAAAAAGGGGGCTTTGCGCCTTTTGCGCGGGGCTGTCACAGGATATGGGGACACGGTGCAGGCCGGTCCCCTAGCGTCGTTCCGGGGGTCGCTTGAAAAGAAGGTCGAAGTCTGCTCTGGCACGGCTAGTCCGGGACGCCTTTCGAGTCGAGCCACTTGAGCCTCGAGTGTTGCTATCGGCCGATCCGGTGGCTGCTGTGGTTCCTGCAATCGTCATGGATGACCGCGACCGCCAGGCCGCGGCGCCCGGTTTTCATAGTTTCGATTCCGCCTCTCTAGACGGCACCGCTTCGCTGATCAGCCTTGAGCCTCTTGCGGCTCCGGCCTCTCAAACCCCCACGACCGTTCTCAACAACATTGACCCCGGGCTTCGGGCCGGTTCCCTTGAGCAAGTTCCTGGATCCGCTACTGAGGCCGCTGCCGAGGGCTCAGGCGACACGCGCTTTGACGCCTCTGTTCTGATCGATTCGCCCTCCGCCCCATCAAGTGAAGGGGTATTGCCGCAGTCTGCTGCGCAGGGGGAAGTCGAGCCCGCAAACCTGGCGTTGCGGTTGCCTTCGTCGCTCACCGATCCGCTTGGCGTCACGGATTGGTCTGCTCCCGGTATCGGTTTGCCGGTGGAGGTGCTTGCGAGTCCGAGACTGGATGAAGACCCCGCCGACGAGACCGATGAACGCCTTGATCTGTCTGCGCTCACAACCCTTGTTTCGTTGCCTCGGATCGATGCGGCAGCACTGGAGCGGGCTGGGTTTGAAGGTTCGGAACTCAGGGTTCATCAGGGACAGGTCCTGGGCGGGTCGGGCTTCATCAACGGGTCGGTTTACAACGAGGGCATTGCAAGTCCTGGTTACTCGCCAGGGGTTCAAACGGTCTCCGGCGACTGGACCCAAGCTGCAGCGGGAACCGTCGAGTTCGAGTTTTCAGGCACTTCGCCAGGCACTGGCGCTGGTTTCCATGATCAGGTCAATGTGTCGGGCCGGGCTACTTTGGCGGGCACGATCGACCTGAAACTGCTCGATGGTTTCAAGCCCAAGGCGGGTGACGAGTTCGTTGTGCTCACCTATGGCAGCGTGAGCGGTCAATTTGAGCGGGGCACGGGGCTTTTCGGTCTTCACGATGATGTCTGGTTCGATATTGTCCAGACCGGAAACACCACCACCGCAGGCCAGGTCAAGCTGGTGGCGCGAGAGCTGGGCAGCGGAATCGGCACCGGGCTGCGGCTCGCGGAAACCGTAGGCCTGGACACCAAGAAGAATCAGATCGGCGAACTTCTGAACGCCGATTATTTCGTGACTGCTCAGACCGTCAGTTTCAATGGCGCGTTCGAACTGGGCGGGCTCAATGTAGCAGGGCAGTTCTCGCTCGCAGCCACCCCGGGGTTTGCGCGCGCCACGTTGGCGGCTAACGACTTAACGGTGTCGCTTGCGGGTCAGCAGGTGACCGGCGATTTTTCGATCAGCGTGCCGCTCGCTTCGAGCGGAGCAACTGAACTGGCGATCAGTGATGCGGCGCTGCTGATGAGTACCGGCAGCAGCGCAACGGATATGCAGTTGCGGGTCACCAGCATTGCAGGCGCGGTGCTGATTGAAACCGATGGGGTGTCGGGCGTATTGCGCGCCGACGACATCGATGTCACGGACGGCACAGGGGCTGCGCTTTCTAGCCTGTCGTTTGGGAATGTGAAGGGCGTCGAGGTTGGATTCAACACGACGGGCCGTAGTTCGAAGGCGACGATTGGTCAGCGCGGTTTTGATTACAGCGGAGAGCAACACCACGACTTCTTTGCGGTGAGCGCCGATGTTGGGCTCACGCTTTCGGGCGGGTCGGTGAGCTACACGCTGGATGGCCGGTTTGGCATCGCGCGCCAGCCCATGGTGCTCCTGGAGGGCACGGCGGCGCAGCAGGCGTTTGTGGTGACGCTCCAAGAGGGCAAGACCGCGCTCACGGTGGGAAGTACGCCGGGTGGAGCACGGGTGGGGCTCGGTAAGCTCGAGGGTGCGCTGATTCTTGGAACGCTGAACGGCAAATTCGGCGCTGCGGGCACGCTCAATATCGGCGAGGTGAGCCTCACGAAGGCCGACGGCACGAGCGCGCTGATACCCGGTCTCACCATTCTGCCAGTGGATCTGCCGTTCAGCTTCAACCTGTTTGAGTTGAATCCGGGGCAGACGCCAGCGAGCAGCTGGGGGTCGTTCAATTTCAGCCTGCCGAGTTTCCCCCACTTTGACTTCAGCGCCCCGAGCCTGCCGAGTTTCAGTCTGCCGAATCTGAAACTGAGCCTGCCGAATCTTGACCTCTCTAAGTTCAGCTTCCCGGACCTGGCAGGGCTGCTACCGAGCATTGGGCTGGATCTCCCTAACTGGTCACTGAAACTACCGAACATCAGTCTTCCGTCGCTCTCTTTGGGGGGCGGTGGCACGGGCGGCGGTGGAGGCGGGCTGCCGAGCATTGACTGGGCGAACCTGAAGCTGCCGAATCTGGTGTTCCAACTGCCGCGGTTGAACATTGCAGGGCTGAAGGTCGACTTCACGAGCTTGCTGTCCGCGATCGACTTCGGGGCGCTGAGCTGGCCCGAGGTGACGCTACCGAATCTGACCTCGGGGGGCGGAGTCAACTGGCTTAACCTCGGGCTGTCGGATCTGCTGTTGCAGTTGAAGGGGCTAAACCTCCCAGGAATCAGCTTCACACTGCCGAGCGCGTGGCCGAACGGGGCTGGCGGTACAAGCCTGTCGGGGATCAAGCTGCCGGATCTGAAACTGGCGTTGCCCGACATTGATCTGGACTGGGCGAACCTCACGCTGCCAGAGCTGCTGCTGAGCTTGCCAAGGCTGAATATCGCAGGGCTGTCGATCGACATTGACTACGCGCGGCTTCTGCCAGCGTGGCCGAATGTTTCGCTACCGAGCCTGGGAGACTGGTTCAAGTCGAACCCGACGGGAGCAGGGGCGACGGGCGGGCTGTCGCTCAATCTGGACTGGAGCAAACTGAGCCTCCCGGAGCTCCTGATCAGTTTGCCGAAGCTGAACCTGCCGGGGTTTGACCTGGGGTTGCTGGGCTTCGGAGGATTGCCGAGCTTCAGTTCTGCGAGCCTGTCGAAGCTGCCCTTGATCGGGTCACTGATTGACGATCTGCCGTTCAAGTTCAACTTCAACGATGACGGGTTCTCGATCTACGGTCAGTTGGGCATTCACTACCAGGACAACTTCACGCTCAGCGGAACGTTCGGACTGGACAAAAACACGCCAGCCGGGACGATCAGCTTCCTTGCACAAGACGCAACGGCGAAGTTGCAGGTGGGCGAGTATGGGATTGGAGCGCAGGGCGCAGATGTGGCGCTGGTGCTCGAGGCGAGTGGGTTTGCGCTGGAAGCGAAGGGAGAGCTGTACGCGCAGTTGGCGGACTTTGTGAAGCTCTCTGCCGACACGGCGGCGGTTCGGATCAACACCACGGGCAAAGACTACACGGGCACGGTTGTAACCGTGGGGGACCCGGCCGACGGCGGGCTCACCCATACGTTTGGTGCCTTGACGAACGGCACGCGAGGCGTGGCGCTTACGAACGCCAGTCTGTCGATCAGCGACTTTGTGAGGATCAGCGGCAACGTCGATGCAACCGACACCGCATCGAACTTCACCGCGCGCGCAACCAACGGTACGACGTCCACGCTCACGGGCGCGAAGGTACTGACCTTCGGTGGCTCTAACCTGAGCGCGTTTGCAGGCAATGGCGCAACGAGCCAGAAGCTGGGTTTGGAGATTGGGGACCTGGACTTTGCGTTGGCCTTTGTCACGGAGACGCTCTCGGCAGGCAGCACGGCAACCGCGCGAAGCTGGGCGGCGCTGAAGGCGAGCGCTGGGAATATCAGCCTGGTGGGGGTGGACCAACTCACGCTGAGCGCGAACACGCTGTCGCTTGAGATCAACCGTGCAGCGGCCGACGCCAGCCTGATTGACTTCGCAGCGGCGCCGCTCGCGGTGTCGGTGGGTGGTGGGCAGACGATCAGCATCAACCACGCAGCGGCTGAGGGAGCGCTTCTGCGGGTGTCCGGGACGATGAGCCTCGCCGTGGCGGGGTTTGTGTCGGTGTCGGGCAGCTTTGCGGTGGAGCGAAGCCAGGCGACGGTGGTGCTGTCCTCGGGCGAAGAGGTGGCGGTCAATCTGCTTAGGGTAGGTGCGAGCTCGATCAGCGCGTTTGCAGGCATTAACGGCACAGGTGCCGATAAGCTCGGCTTTGAGCTCTCGCAGATGGATTTTGCGCTGGCCTTGATGACCGACCAGGGCAATGAGGCGCGCAAGTGGATGGCGCTGCAAAGTAGCGCGGGGCAGGCGGCGTTTGTGGGGGTCGATGGCCTCACAGTGACGGCACAGAGCCTGGACCTGGCGATTAACCGTAACCTGTCGACGCAAGCGGCTGCGCAGGCACAGCCCGATAAGAAGCTCGAAACGATTCTGCGGCTGGACACCGATCTAACAACAGGTACCTTGGTCCTGGGGTTGGGCGCGTCGCAGGTGGCGATGGCGCTCGCAGCGGGTCGGACGGCGGAGAGCACGAGAAACGAACTGAGAAGGAAGCTCGAGGAGCTGCTGAAGGCGGCCGACCCGAGCCGCACGGTGGTCGATGGCGAGATCACCGTAACGGGGGATGAGAGCGCGGGCTTTACGGTGGTGTTTGGAGGGAGTCTCGCGGGCACGGACTTCTCTGGGCTCACGGTGAGCACACAGGCGCCGCAGGTGGGGGCGCAGGTGAGCGAGGTCACGACGGGAGCGTCTGCGCAGAACAACGTGACGTTGTCGGCGCAGACGCAGAACACGCGGCTTGGGCTGAATCTTGCGAGCGCGCAGGCGGGGACGCTGCGGTTTGGGTATGAGGGGGCGACGCAGACGGTGTCGCTCACGAGCGCGCAGAGTGACGCAACGCTGATCAGCGCGATCGATGTGGCCCTAGAGGGGTTGGCAGGAATCGGCACGAACACGGTGACCGTGACGGGTACGCGTGCGGGCGGGTTCACGATTGATGTGGCGGGCGCGCGCGCGGGGCAGGATGTCAGCGGAATCACGCTCAACTTCGAGCCGCAGGTGGCTACGGCGAGCGTGAGTCTCACGCAGCAGGGCGAGGTGAAGCAGACGGGGGTGAGCACCGCCGGCACAAACGTGCGCGAGCGGCAGGTCATCAGTTTCAGCGGGGCGACGACCAATACGGGGGTGCGCTACACGCTGGGCAAGTCGGGTGGAGCGGCGACTGCAGCGCTGGATTTCTCGCGCTCAAGCCCAACACAGAATCGTGCCACGCTGCAAAGCGAGCTTAATAAGCTGTACGGCGCGGGCAACGTCACGGTCACGTTTGACCAGACGAGTACAGCGGCCTCACCAAAGTACTTTATCGACTTCACCAGTTTGCTCGCCTACCAGAATATTGCGCCGATCGAGGTCAGAAGCCAGACGGGCGTGACAGTGACGGTGAGCACAAGCCAGGAAGGCTCGTCGGTCACGCGCACCCCCGTGACGCAGTCTGTATCGGCGATCCAGAAGGTAACGCTTGCGAATACGCAGGCGGGGGGCACGTTCACGCTGTCGTTCAAGGTCGGAGCCAGCACGTACACGACGGCGGCGCTCGCCATGACAGCGACGGCTGCGCAAGTGCAGGCAGCGTTGAGCGCGCTCAATGTCGCCGGTTTGTCCAGCGCAGCGAGTTTCACGGTGACGGCGGTTTCGGGCGGGTACCAGGTCACCTTTGGTGGAGGGCTTGCGGGCCAGGCGATTGCCCCGATGGCGGTGAAAGTGACACCGCCCGGGTCTACGGCGGAACTCAGCATCGTACAAAAGGGGTTCACGAGGTCGGTCAGTCAGACGGTGACCACGGCCGGAGTAAACGAGACACAAAGCGTTGAGATTAATGCTGGGGGCACGACGGGCAGCTTCACGCTGAGCCTTGCGCACAGCGGTACGACCTACACCACGGGGGCGATCAAATTTGGAGCGAAGGGCACGGAGGTGCAACAGGCGCTCCTGAAGGCGTTTGTAGATGGGGGGTTGAGCGGCGCGCAGGTGACGGTCAGCCAGAAGGGAAGCGGCAGCTACGAGGTGAACTTTGGCGGGGCGCTGGGTGCGGCGAACCTGAGCCTGATGAAGGCCAGCGCGCTGGCTGACAACCCGACGGCGCAGCTCACGGTGGTGCAGGCTGGCGCGAGCGTGGCTCAGCCTGCGTTGCAGGCGAGTGTCGATGCGAACCTGGTGGTGGACTTTGGGGTGCAGAGCCTCACGGTGAAGACAGGGACGAGCACGAGCAGGGTGCTCACGTTGGACGGTTCGGTGGGAGCGCAGATTAAAGCCTCTGGGCAGCTGACGCTGGACCTATTTGGATTTGTGCGGGTCTCGGGCGGGGTGAGCTTCGAGAAGTCCACGGGGACGGTGAAGACGGCTGCGGGCGCAACGGTGTCGGTGGATCAACTGACCGTGGGCGTGGGAGCCGTCGACGCGTTCGTGGGGGTCAACGGGGGCACGGCGAGCGCGGTTGGGCTTCAGGTGAAGGAGCTCGACTTCGGGCTCGCGATGTACAAGGAGCGGCTGGCCGCGGGGAATAGTGCGACGCCGCGCAAGTGGACGGCGATGAAGGGTGCGGCAGGGGAGGCGAGTCTCACGGGGTTATCGGAGGTGACGCTGACCGGGTCGAGCCTGAGCCTCGCTATTAATCGAGCGGCGGCCGACGGATCGGTGCTGGACTTTGCGGGAGCTAACAGCAAGGGTCTCTCCACGGGCCCGGGCACCGAGATCGCGCTGGATCTAGCCGGAAGCAAAGGGGCGTTACTCGAGGCGAGCGGCACGCTCACTCTTGATCTTTTTGGGTTCACGCAGGCTGAGGGCAGCTTCGGGATTGAGAAGCGTACGAACCAGACGATCACCGTCAACACGGGGACGGCTGCAACTGGCACCGCCGTATCAGTCGACGAACTGTTGATTGGTGGCGCAGGCCTCACTGGCTTCATCGGGATGGGCGGCGGGACGGCGAACGCGACCGGTCTGAGTCTCACCGGCGTGACCCTGGGTCTTGCGCTCTACACCGAGCGTGTCCCTGGCTCGGCCACCGCGAAGAAGTGGACGAGCGCGCAGGCGAGTGTCGCGAGCGCAAGCTTCACTGGGATCAGCGACCTGTCGGTCACGGTGACTTCACTCACCGTTGAGGTGAATCGCGCAGCAAGCGATCAAACGTTGGTGGACTACGGCGCGGGCAAGACGG
>CAIPNM010000515.1 GCA_903866395.1 uncultured bacterium | reverse complement strand
GAGGGTGAGCGCAGAAAAGATCGGACGCTCGGGGCAGCCGGTACAAAAGCTGGGCGGGCGCGCTGGAACAATGTCGTTCAGTTCAGGCGCAGCGCGGCGCATGTTGGCACCCGCTGCTGCAGCAGCGCTGGGCGGACGTTCGCGCTTGATCGAGATGGGAACAGCGGTGGCCACTGCAGCCGGCCGGTAGCGACTGGCAAATGCCTTCACACCCGTGCGCAATTCGGCCACGGTGTATTCGCCTGCCATCGTGAGCAGATCTTTGCCGTGAACGGTCGTGCCGAGCCCTGCGCGGCTCAGGACCGCTCGGATCGCCTGCTCGTGATAGTCGGGCTGCCCTTCTTCAACGATCAGCACCGCTTTCTTGCCTTCGCAGAAGCGCAGTACTTCGGCGTCGATGACCGGGTAGGCGACGTTGAGCACATACATGGGAATGCGCGACTGGCCATAGAGGTCGGCGAGTTCTTCGTGCATCAGCGCCCGTAGCGTGTTGTTGTACAGCCCGCCCAGCACGATCACGCCCAGCTCGCTGATGTCGCCGTCGAAGAACTCGTTGAGGTGGTTGTCTTCGATGTACTTCACCGCTGCAGGCCAACGATCGAGCACTTTCTCGTGCTCATGCATGAACGCGGCGGGCGGCAGAACGATGCGGCTGGTGTCCCGGCGCGGCGCCTCCAGGGCCTGGCGAAGATTGAACGTTGGCGGTTGGTTTTCGCGCGTGACAAAACTTCCATGCACATGACAGGCGCGGATTCGGAGTTCCAGCATCACCGGGGTGTTACTGGCCTCGGACAGCGCGAAGCCGTGGTGCACCGCATTCACGATAGAGGGAAGGTTGGGGCGCGGGTCGAGCAGCCAGATCTGCGACTTCATCGCAAAAGCGTGCGTGCGCTCCTGCATGATCGAGGAACCCTCGCCGTAGTCTTCACCAATGATGATGAGCGCGCCCCCAATCACGCCACCGGAGGCGAGGTTCGCGAGCGCATCCGAAGCCACATTGGTGCCGACCGTTGACTTCCAGGTGACTGCGCCGCGAATCGGGTAAGTCATGGAGGGGGCGAGGGTTGCGGCTGCGCAGGCCTCGCTCGCGCTCGATTCAAAATGCACGCCCAACTGGTCGAGGATGGGGCGCGCATCGGCGAGCACATCCATGAGATGCGAGATGGGCGCGCCCTGGTAGCCGGCAACGTAGCCGACACCGCATTCGAGCAGTGCCTTGGTGACCGCGAGGATCCCCTCGCCCCGGAACACTGTGCCGGCGGGGACCAGCAGCTGCTCAACTTCTTTTTTGAATGAACGTTCTGCCATGATGAATCATCCTGCCTTAACGACCGAACGGGGCGTGCGCCCCGCTGCGAAATCCACCAGACACCCCAACCCTTCGCGGGCAATGGCGTCGAAACACTCGTCAGTCCAGCAGAGCGCATGGGGCGTGACGATGACCTGCTCCATTGATAGCAGCGGGTTGGCGGGGTCAACCGGCTCCTGCTCAAAGACATCGAGGCCCGCGCCCGCGATACGGCCGGAGCGAAGCGCTTCGATCAGGGCGGCTTCGTCGGCCACCGGGCCCCGCGCCACATTGATGAAAAAGGCCTCAGGCTTCATCTGCGCAAAGCGTTCGGCATTCATGAGGTGACGGGTCTGTTCGTTAAGGATGCAGCACGCTACGACAAAATCGGAGCGGGCGAGCAGCCCGTCGATTGCAACCGGCTCGCCCTGCAGGGCCCGAATAGATTGCGGGTCGGCAAACGGGTCGGACACTAGCATCTTCCAGCCGAAGGGCGCGGCGAGGGAGAGAATTTCCCGGCCAATGCCGCCCGCGCCAATGACGCCAAGCGTACGACGGGTGAGGCCGAGACCCATATGGCTGGTGCGTTCATGCCAGCGGCCAGTCCGGGTGAGACGGTCTTTGGTGAAGAGGCGGCCGGCGAGCGCAAAGATGAGGGTGAGCGTGGCGACCGCGACCGGCCGGCGAACCGCCACCGGTGTGTTAGTCAACATGATGCCGCGCTCAGCGAGCGCCGCGGTGTCGACCGAATCGTAGCCCACGCCATGGCGCGCCACGATTCGCACGCGGCAGTCGCTGCGCGCAACGCTGGCCCTCGTGACGCTCGGAGAGTTGACGTACAGACCGTCGTAGCGGGCCGCCACGTCGGGAGTGATCTCGCTCAAGGTCTCGGGGATGAGCTCCCAGGTGAGGCCTGGCGCGTTGTCCAATAGCTCGAGCGGGCCTCGCCCGAACGAGGGCTCGCCGTCGGCCTTGATGAGGTCGCGGGTCAGTCCGATTCGAAAGCTCATGCGTCAGTTTCCGGTGCGGCCGGCGTAGGCCGTGAGTTCGCTGGTGGCGGCTGCAAGCAGCCCGGTATCGGTGCCGATCGCAAGCATGTTGTAGCCCAGGTTGCGCGCGCGATCGATCCAGGCGCGGTCGGTCGCCATGAAACCAGCTGATTTTCCATGCGCACGCGCGACCTGCGCGATTCTGCGCATGGCGGTATCGAACTCGGGGTGATCAAACTGCGCCGGAATGCCCATGAAGTTGGAGAGGTCGAAGTGCCCGAGCCACAGCACATCGATGCCGGGCACCTGGGCGATGGCCTCGAGGTTGGCGAACCCGCGCTCGGTTTCAATCTGCGCGATGACGGTGGTTCGCTGATTGGCAATCTGAATCTTCTGACCGACATCGCCACCCAGATAGTCGCATTGGGCAAACCCGAATCCCGCGCCGCGCCGGCCCACCGGCGGGTAGCGACAGGCGTCGACGATGTCTCGCGCCTGGTCGGCCGATTCCACCATGGGAATCATCACGCCCCGGGCGCCAATGTCGAGCGCCCGTGCCAGATAGGGATATTGCCCGCGTGGAACCCTCACCATGGGCTCGATCGGCAGCCCGCGGCAGGTTGAAAACAGCCATTTGAGGGTTTCGAAGCCCAGGCCCGTGTGCTCCATGTCGTAGATGACGAAACGGCATCCGGCGTTGGCCAGGATGGCGGACATGCCAGGCGAAAAGAACTCGAAGGTCATGGCGCCGACGACGGTTTCGCCGGCGGCAAGGGGAGCCTGGAGCGGGTTGGGTTTCATGGTTTTCCGCTTGAGTCGGTGGGAAATGACGAATAAGCTTCCGGAGGAGTCCCGTCTAAAAGGGATCGGCTCGAGCACGGGCATCAGCGCGTCGCCCGGGTTCCGGACACAACTATTCAACCACATCCGACAGGAGACAAGATTATGTTCAACAGAATTTCGGCCGCCGCACGGGGATGGCTCGTTGCCGCATCACTGGCTGCATTACCGTTGGCCGCTTCGGCCCAGACCGTGCTCAAGTTCGGTTTCGGTCTGCCCGCCGAGGCGCACTATGGCGTGGGGGCCGCTTACATGCAGAAAGCGGTTGCCGAGCGCATGGGCGGGCGCTACAAAATCGAGTTATTCCCCAATTTCCAGTTGGGCGGCGAGCGCGAAATGACCGAGGGCGCGCAGCTTGGCACGATCGACCTGGTCACCACCTCCACCGGTCCGGTCGGCAATTTCGTCCCCGACACGCTGATCACCGACATTCCGTTCCTGTTTCGTGACTACGCCCATGCTCGCGGCGTGCTCGATGGCCCGATCGGCCAGGCCATTCTCGACAAATGTCCGTCTAAAGGACTGGTCTGCCTTGCCTGGTCGGAAAACGGTTTCCGCCACATGACGAACAACCGCCGCGAGGTGAAGTCGCCGGCCGATGCCAAAGGTCTCAAGATCCGCACCATGGAAAATCAGGTGCACATGACGGCCTTCCGCACCCTGGGCGCGTTGCCCACGCCCATGGCATTTCCCGAGCTCTTCAGCGCGCTGCAGCAGGGCACGGTGGATGGCCAGGAGAACCCCATCGGCGTGATCGTCTCGGCCAAGTTCGTCCAGGTGCAAAAGCACCTCACGCTCTCTGGACATCTGTATTCGCCCGCACTGGTGCTGATGTCGCCTGCTGCCTACAACAAGATGTCACCTGACGACCGCAAGCTGATCGTACAGATTGCACGCGAAGGGGCGGCGGTATCGCGTCAACGGGTCGAACAACTCGAGCGTGAGGGCGTCGAGTCGCTGAAGGCTGCAGGGATGCAGATCCGCGCCCTCAGTCCCGACGAGAAAGCGGCGTTCCAGAACTCGCTCGCCCCCGCCTACGCCGAATACGCAAAGCGCTTCGGCCAGGCCAACATCGACGCGATCCGCAACGCGAAGTAAGGGCCGCGTTCACGCGAGGCACGGTCCGGCGCACCCTTCGGGTTTGCGCCGGCGCCCGCGCCAACGTCGAATGCACGCGCCGCGCAGGCGCTGGCGCTTGATTGGAGAGCTCATCGTGCGGCAGTGGATTCTTGCAGCCGACCGGGTGGTCGGTCGGTTCATTCTTACCCTGGCGTGTATCACGCTTGCCATCGCTGCGCTCTGCGGCGGCTATCAGATCATCGCGCGCTTCGTTCTGCAGGAACCCTCCACCTGGACTGAGGTTCTCACCCGGACGCTTGTCATCTGGAGTGTGTTCCTGGGGCTGAGTGCGGCGCTGCGCGGCGGGGCCTTGTTGTCGGTGGATCTGCTCTACCGGACCGTTGCCCGAACGCGCTACCTGCCGATTCTTCATTTTTCCATCACTGCCGCCACCATGCTGTTTCTGCTGGTCGTGGTCTGGTATGGCTGGGACGTGGTGTACCGAGTACGTTTTCAGAATCTGGCCGGGCTCGAGATCCCTATTTCATGGGCCTACGCGGCCATTCCGGTGGGTGCCATGTTCGGTGTTCTGGGGTTGCTCGCGAACTACCTAGACCCCAGGCGCGGCGAACTCGAAACCCAGCAGTAATCGTCTGACTCACCAGGAGCTGCGCTCATGGTTCCCGCAGTTTTCACGATTTTTCTCGCGCTACTCGCGCTTAGCGTGCCGGTTGCGGTGGCGATTGGCCTCGCATCAATCGCTGGTATCCAATTTTTTTCCAACATGCCGATGTTGGAGTCGGCCCGGCAACTCTTCACCTCGATCGATAAGTTTCCGCTGGTCGCCATTCCCTTCTTCATCCTGTCGGGAAACCTGATGGAGGCAGGCGGCATTTCCGAGCGCTTGGTCAATCTGGCCCGAGCCCTGGTGGGCGGTGTGCAGGGCGGGCTTGCGATGAGTTGCGTGCTCACCTGCATGATCTTCGCAGCCGTGTCGGGGTCCAGCGTGGCCACCACCTTTGCCATTGGCGCGATTCTCATTCCCGCGATGGTTCGCTATGGCTACCCGGTTCAGCGCGCGGCGGCGCTGCAGGCCTCATCGGCTGAACTCGGCGTGATCATCCCCCCCTCCATCCCTATGATTCTCTATGGTGTGTCGGCCGAGGTGTCGGTGGGTGAAATGTTCATCGCCGGGTTCGGGCCCGGAATCCTGATTGGCGCCGCACTGATCCTGTTTATTTTCGTCTGGTGCAAGGTCACCGGCCATGGCAAACGTGACGGCGAAGGTCGACTCGAGTTGGCCGTGGCCTTCAAACAGGCAAGTCTCGCGCTTCTCATGCCGGTGGTGGTGCTGGGCGGCATTTACGGCGGCGTGTTCACACCCACCGAGGCGTCAGTCACCGCGGTGTTCTATGCGCTGATTGTCGGCATGTTCGTCTATCGCACGATCAGCTGGCAGGATCTGGTTCGCGCGCTTCAGAAAACGGTGGTGTCCACCACCGTGATCATGCTGATCATCGCGACGGCGGGGTTGTTCGCGTTCCTCATTACGCGCGCGGGCGTGCCGGCCGCGGTTGGCAACTGGGTGGCGGCTAATTTTGATGGCCCGATCGCTTATCTGATCGGGGTGAATGCGTTCCTTTTCGTAATTGGCATGTTTATCGAGACCGGCGCCGCGATTGTGGTGCTTGCGCCGATCCTGGCACCGGTCGCCATTCAATTTGGCATCGATCCAGTGCATTTCGGCATCATCATGGTGGTGAACCTCGCGCTTGGCATGATCACGCCGCCGTTTGGTGTGAATCTGTTTGCTGCCTGCACGGTTGCCAAGATCTCGTATGACGAGATCATCCCGGCGATCATGCCTTATGTGGCGGTGGTGGTGGCTTGCCTGGCAGTGATTACATTCGTCCCGGAACTCAGCCTGTGGCTGCGCGATCTGGTGTATCGCTAGCCGG
>CAIPNM010000514.1 GCA_903866395.1 uncultured bacterium | reverse complement strand
GTCATAGCGGAGCCCGCTCTTGCGGCGGACTGTCGTCACGGCCCTCCGCCATGAAGTCTTCAGGCAGCGTGGCGAGCAGGTCATACGCCTGCGACAAATTTTTCGGAACAGGCCTCAGCACCAGTTCGTCGCCGCGCTTGATTATTTCGACTTCGCGATCGGAAAACTGGAGGTCTTTTGGCAGGCGCACTGCCTGCGAATTGCCCGATTTGAAGACCGTAGTGGTGCGCATGGCTGCTCGCTAATCAGTATATACGACCAGTATATCCGGAATCATGAATGGTTACCCCACTATTCCCTCAAACTGCTGCTGCGCCACCTCGCGAAGCGCCTCCACCAGCCGCACGGCCGCCGGACTGACCGAGCCGCGTCGGCGCCGCGTGATGCCCACGATGCGCGTCCAGTCGGTGCCCTGCACATTGAGCGGGACCAGTTGGCGCGCCTGCACCTCCCACCAGATCAGCTCGCGCGGAATGAAGGTGAGCGCATCGCTTTGCATCACGAGCGCCTTCATCAGCACGGTGGAGGTGGTTTCGGTCTGCGCTTCGGGCGGCTCGAGCCCGTGCCGGGTGAAAAAATCGTCGAAGGCCAACCGTTCAAGCTCGCGTTGTCGGGGCAGGATCCAGCGCTCGCGGGCAAGCAACTCGGGCGCGATTGCGCGCTGACGCGCAAGCGGGTGGCCGGCGCGCGCCACCACCACGCCGGTTTCGGTGAAGAGCGCTTCATGCGAGAGCGCAGCGTCGGTAGCGCGTGCGGGCACCGATGACAGCGCGAAGTCGACCTCCCCCTGCTTGACCCATGGCATGAGCGATTCATTGAGTCCGTACAGCACGGTGACCCGAAGCTCGGGATGCGAATTGGCGAGTTGCAGCAGCGCCTGCGGCAGCAGGCGGTTGGCTTCGGTGGGGCCACAGCCCACCAGCACGTGGCCACTGCGTGAGCCCTTGAGCGCTTCAATCGCGCCAGCGGCGTTGCGAAGCTCGGCCTCGACCACCTGACCGTGCTGCAGCAGCGCTTCGCCGGCGGGCGTGGGCGCGACGCCGAATCGGCCGCGATCGAGAAGCCGCACGTCGAGTGTGCGCTCGAGCGCCTTGATGCTTTTGGAGAGCGCCGGCTGGGAGACCCCGAGCTCGGCGGCGGCTTCGGTGAGATTGCCGTGGCGGACCGCAGCGAGGAACATCTGAACTTTTCGATAATCCATAACCTATGGTAATGGAAATGGCATGGATGGTTGTTGGTTGGGAGAAAGCGCTTTGCTAAGGTGATGCGTTTCCGAATCCAGCCGGAGTGCCGCATGAGCGCGATCAACCTCGACTATCTGGTGCAGCCCGACCGCGTGCACCGCAGCGTCTATACCGACCCCACCCTCTTCGATCTCGAGATGGAGCACGTCTTCGAGAAAATCTGGGTGTATTGCGGCCATGAATCGCAGGTGAAGAAGCCGGGCGATTACTGGACCCTGCAGATTGGCCGTCAGCCGATGGTGATGGTGCGCGGTGAGGACATGCGTATTCATGTGCTCTACAACCGCTGCCCGCACCGCGGCGTGATGCTTTGCGGCAACCAGAGCGGCAATACCGGCAAGCATTTCGTGTGTTCGTATCACGCCTGGAGCTTCAAGCTCGATGGCCGTATCAGCGCGATTCCACTCGCCAAGGGCTACGACGGCACGCGGCTCACGTTTGACGACCCGCAGGCGAGCATGGTGCCGGCGGCGCGTGTCGACAGTTACCGTGGCTTTGTATTTGCGAGTCTGTCGCCCACCGGGCCCTCGCTCACCGAATTTCTCGGCGATTCCAAGGTGGCGTTTGACGACATCTGCGATCGCTCGCCCGAGGGCGAGGTGGAGGCGGTACCGGTTTGCCACCGGGTGATGCAGCGCTCCAACTGGAAGTTCTTTATGGAGAACCAGCTCGACGCCCTTCATCCGTCGGTCACCCATCAGTCCACCGGTGTGCCTGCACGGCGCGTTGAGAACCGGCTGAAGGCCGAACAGGGCAAGGCGCCATTGTTTTTCCACTATCTGTCCACGTTTGCCTCGAGCTTTGATCAGTGGGATAGCGTGCAGACCGTCAATTTCCCGAACGGTCACGGCATTCTCAAGGCCTACATGGGCCTCCGACCGACCGACCCCGATACGCTTGAGTATGAAGCGCTGATGAAGAAAGCCTACGGCGAAGCGAAGGCCGAGGAATATCTGTCGCGCAGCATCCATCATGTGCTGGTCTATCCCTATCTGTCGGTGCAGTCGCCGCTCCAGCAGTTACGCTGTCTGCGTCCGATCGGGCCCGACCGCACGCTGTCTGAGATCTGGCACTTCCGCCTGAAGGGGGTGCCCGAAGCGATCTATCGGCGTTCGCTCTGGTATTTCAATCTGGTCAACTCCCCGGCCACCATGATCAATGCCGATGACCTTGAAAACTGGACCAAGGGACAGTGGGGCCTGCAGTCCAAAGGTGGCGACTGGGTGAGCTTCCACCGTGAGCACGGCCGCGATACCGAGACCGACGGGGTGTCCTACTCGAACAAGGGCACCTCTGAAGTCGTGATGCGCAATCAGTTCAAGGCCTGGAAGGCCTATATGCAGCCGGTGGTCGCCGGCGCGGCAGCCTGAAAGGAGATGGCGATGGAACGCAATGATGTCAGCCAGGCCCTCGGCACCGGCGTGGTGATTGAGGCGATTGAATCGATGACCGGCGCCGAGTCGATTGCGCCGGAACACGTGGGCCGTGGGCGCCTGCCAGCCACCGGCTATCTGCCGCACGCTGCAGCGGTGGATCCTGCGCTGCAACGGGAAGTGGAAACGCTGCTCTATCGCCAGGCCGCGATGCTCGATGCGAAGGCTTGGTCCGAGTGGTGTGGTCTGTTCAGCGACCATGGCATTTACTGGATGCCCGCCACGCCCGACCAGACCGACTGGGAGGGGCAGCCCTCGATTTTTGCCGAAGACGGCCTGCTTCGCGAGGTTCGCATGGGCCGGCTTCAGCACCCCAATGCCTGGTCACAGGCCGCCAGCTGGGCGACCAACCATCTGGTGGGCAATGTGATGATTGAATCGGTGGCGCCTGATCGGGTCGAGGTCTATTCCCGGTTTCAGATGATGGAAATGCGGCGCGACGACATCCGGCACTTTGCCGGCAGCTACCGGCATACCCTGGTTCGGGAGCAGGGAACGCTCAAGATTGCGCTCCAGCGGGTTGATCTGACCAACGGTCAAGGGCTCTACGAGTACGTGTTGCAGGCCTGGGTCTGAGGTCAATACTGGGCGGGCTCGCTGTACCGCGCTTGATCGGCATGCCGCTGGCGGCTGGGCTGCAATCAGCTTTGCCGCTTCCCATCAAGGTTATTGACCCCTTGTAATTGCCCTGATTCGCTACGATATCGGCTTATCTTTTGCCGGTGCCGGAGGGCAGGGTCATGAAACGAGTCATTCTGTTCATTCTCACGAACCTGGCGGTGATGCTGGTACTCAGCATTGTTGTCAACGTTCTCGGCCTCAACCGCTTTCTGTCCAGTGCCGGGCTCAACCTCGGCACGCTGCTGGTGTTCGCGGCTGTGATGGGGTTTGGGGGCGCGTTCATTTCGCTCCTCATGAGTAAGCCCATGGCCAAATGGTCCACGGGCGCACAAATCATCAACGACTCGCCTGATCCCGGTCACCAGTGGATCGTCCGCACGGTGGCGCGCTTCTCTCAGAAGGCCGGCATCAACATGCCCGAGGTCGCCATCTATGAAGGCGAACCCAATGCCTTTGCGACCGGCGCCTTCAAGAATTCGGCGCTGGTGGCGGTGTCCACGGGGCTCCTTCAGTCCATGAGCCGCGATGAAGTTGAAGCCGTTATCGGTCATGAGGTGGCGCATGTGGCCAATGGCGACATGGTGACGCTCACACTCATTCAGGGCGTCATGAACACGTTCGTGGTGTTCATTTCCCGGGTGGTGGGCTATGTGGTCGACCGCATGATTCTTCAGAACAAAGATGACGCCCCAGGCGTGGGCTATTTCGTTACCACCATCGTCATGGACATTCTCCTGGGCGTGCTCGCTGCCATGGTCGTCGCCTGGTTCTCCCGCCAGCGCGAATACCGTGCCGATTCCGGGGCCGCGCAGTACATGGGGCAGCGTCAGTCCATGATCAACGCGCTCGCACGGCTGGGCAATCTTGATCCGGGCGAGCTCCCCAAGACCGTTCAGAACATGGGCATCAGCTCGCGGCCCAGCGGCATCATGGCGCTGTTTTCCAGCCATCCGCCGATCGAGGAACGCATCCGCGCGCTGCAGGCGCAGTAAACCGGTCGCGGGGGCCACACGCCCCCGCGTGCAGCGGTGCGCCTAAGCGATGCGCGTCGGGCGCGGGCTGCGGTCGGAAAGCGCCATCATTTTCTGCACCATCTGCTCGAGCAGGTTGGCGCGTAGAGCGGGCTCTCGCTCCCATAAATTGTGGCGTTCCAGCGGGTCGGCGTTCAAATCATAGAGCTCGCCCCAGTCGGCGCCCAGGTAAAGGGTGAGCCGGTGCCCTGCGGTCACCAGCGTTCGGGCGCGCACGGGCTCTGAAAAACCGAGATAGGCGCGTTGATTGTCGTCTTCGATCAGGATGGCATCCGGTTCAGCGGCTGCGGGAACGCCAGGCTGCGACGCAAGGTTTCGGCCCTGCATGCCATTGACTGGAGCGATGCCAGCCCGCGCCAGCACGGTGCGGGCGATGTCGATGCTGCTGCCGAGCGATTCAGTGCTCGTGCCCGTCTGCGCTGCCGCCGGGTCTGACCAGATGAAGGGAATGCGCACCAGCCCCTGATAGTGGATGGGGCCCTTTAGCATGAGGCCATGGTCGCCCATGTAGTCGCCGTGATCGCTCGTGAAGATCACCACCGTGTTGTCGGCGAGTCCCGATTCATTGAGCGCGGCGAGAATCCGCCCGACTGCATCATCGATCATCGTGATCATGCCGTAGGTAAGCGCGAGGATTTCCCGTGTCTCGGCAGCGTTCACCGCAAACATGCGCTGTGAGGTGAGCAGCGACTTGCCTTGTCTGCGCTCTTCGTGAATCCAGCGCACATGCGCTGGCGCATCCGGCCCAGGTTCGGCGCAAGTGTCGGGCACCTGAACGGAATCGGGCGAATACATGTCCCAGTATTTGCCCGGTGGCGTGAAGGGATGGTGAGGGTCGGGAAAGGAACACTTGAGAAAGAACGGGCGATTGCCGCCTGATGCTGCATGACGGCGCAGATAGTGGACCGAGCGATCTGCAATGTAGGCGCTTGAGTAAAGATGCTCGGGAAGCGGGGTGCGGCGCGCCTGGGGAGCCGAGAAGCGCGCATCGGGCATGCCACGACCAGGGCCGCAGTGGGCTTCGAAGTCGGGCATCTGCTCGGCTACCCAACGGCTCCAGTCGCCGAAGGTTTCATCGCCGTGGTGATTGCAAAGTTCGACATGCGAGAACCCGTAATAGGGCAGGGTGAGGCGGTGCTCGGGGTGTTTCCAGGAGGAACGCAGTTCCTGCCGGTAGGCGGCCTGCTCGAGATCGCTGTGGGTGGCCTCCGTATAGCCGGGCGTGGGCTTGAGGGGCCCCACATCCTCCGGGTCGACCAGGGGCGGACGGTCTTCCATGTTCTGTAGATGGCACTTGCCGATCAGCGCCGTGTCATAGCCCTGCTCAAGCAGCAACTGGGAAAACGTGGTGGCATCGAGCGAGAGCGGAATGCCGTTGCTGCGCGAGCGATGTACGGACGGCATGCGGCCGGTCATGATGCTCGCGCGGTTGGGCATACAGACCGGCGTGGCAACGTGAAAGCGGTTGAAGCGCGTGCCGCGTGCGGCGAGGCTGTCGATATGCGGGGTGCGCACGATAGGATTGCCGTAGCAGCCCAGATGGTCGGCGCGATGCTGGTCGGTGATGATGAAAAGAAAGTTCGGCTGTTTCATGGCTGGAGGATTCAGAGGGAGGGGGCGCAGCGGGTGGTTCGGTGAGCACGGGTGCTCGGTTGGAGCGTTGACCTGGCCGGGTCAGTCGACACCGTCAATCCGCGCGCAGGCCGCCCGCCACGATCACCTTGCGCCAGGTGTCGCTTTCGCGGCGCAGGTATTGGGCAAATTCATTCGCAGGAAGCGGCATCACTGAAGCGCCCGCCTCACGGACACGCCCCACGAACTCGGTGTCACTCGCCACCGCACGTAAGGCCTGCTGAAGCCTGTCCAGCACCGATACAGGGAGCCCCTTGGGCCCCAGCACGCCCCAGGAGGCTGTGCCGTCAACCTGGGCGAGCCCGACCTCGGCAGTGGTGGGCACGTCGGGTAATGAGTCGATCCGTTTCTTTTCGGTGGTGACCAGCGGTTTGACCGCGCCGCTCCGAATATGCGGCAGGATGGATGAGGTGACGACCACCATCAGATCGATATTGCCCGCGATCAGGTCGGTGATGGCGGGCCCGCCGCCGCGGTAGGGCACGTGGGTCAGGTCGGTTCGGGTGGCCTGGCGGAAGGTCTCGCCGATCAGGTGGAGTTCGGTTCCGGTCCCGGGCGTGCCGTAGGTGAGCCGGCGCTGCGCGGCGAGCGCGAGCATGGCCTTCATGTCGGTGACGCCGAGCTTCGCGCTCGCCACCAGCAGAACCGGCTGGCTTGCGATCAGCCCGATGGGCGAAAAATCATTCAGGGGATCGAAGCTGGCTTTGGCACCCGGCAGGTTGGGGGAGATGGTGAGCGAGCCAACGGGTGCGAAGAGCAGGGTGTAGCCGTCAGGCGCGGCCTGTACGACCTGCATCGATCCCACTGCACCCGCGGCGCCGGGCTTGTTCTCGACCACCACCGACTGGCCAAGTGGCGCGCGCAGGGCATGGGCGAGCATGCGGCCGATGACGTCGGTGCCGCCGCCCGGCGCGAATGGAATCACCATCCGCACCGGACGATCCGGGTAGCCTGGGGATGACTGGGCGATGGCCGGTGCGCCGATCAGTAGCGTGGTGAGACCGGTGAGCACGGCGAGAAGCCCCGTCCGTCGACACGCTCGTGAAGCGAGATGGGCAGGCATGGGCATCTGCTCGCGAGAGGGTCGGTTGGCCATCGTGGTCTCCTCGTTTCGGTTGCCCCGATGTTACCCGCTGGTCTTTTCGCGCAGCCAAGGGGATTGGCCTGCGACGGGTGGCCCGCCCATCCTTTGCGTTCCAATAATGGCTTGCTATGCTCGAAATATTCGAGCCGGGTGGCACGGCCAGCCAGAAAAATTCAGGGAGACCGAGATGGGCGCGAGCGACGTACCAGTACTGGAGGGTGGTTTTGCGCCGATCGAATCAGAACGCGTCATCGAGCTCACCGATATCGAAGGCGAGATTCCGGCTGACCTCAACGGCATCCATGTTCGCAACGGCCCCAATCGGCGCTTTGAAGCGCCGGGTCGCTATCACTGGTTTGATGGCGACGGTATGTTGCACTCGGTCGAGTTCGATCGTGGCCGCGCGCGTTACCGTAACCGCTGGATCCACACGGCGGGGCTAGACGAAGAGTTGTCGGCCGGTCGCGCGCTGTGGCAGGGCGTGAAAGATCCGCCCCGGCGCGATCGCCCCGATCAACCACTCAAGAACACCTCGAACACCGACGTCAAGTTCTTTGCTGGTGATCTGCTGACCATGTGGTATCTGGGGGGCACGGTCTATCGCTGCGATCCGCACGATCTCTCCACGCGTGGCCCGCTCGTGCTCGATACCCGTCTGGAAGGACTGCCGATCTCGGCTCACTCCAAGGTCGACGAGCGCACCGGCGAGTTCCTGTTCTTTGCCTATGGCAAGAAGGCGCCCTACATGCACTACGGCGTGCTCGACCGGCAGGGGGCGCTACGCACCCTCATGCCGGTGGAACTGCCTGGGCCGCGCCTGCCGCACGACATGGCAATCACCACGAACTACACCATCCTCCATGACCTGCCGCTGTTCTATGACATGGATGCGTTTGCGGCCGGCCGCCACAAGCTGCGCTTCTACGAGCAGATGCCCGCGCGCTTCGGCATCGTTCCGCGGCACGGCAACCCCAGCCAGATTCGCTGGTTCGAGGCCAACCCCATCTACATCTATCACGTGTCCAACGCCTGGGAAGAAGATGATGGGCAGGGCGGCACCGAAATCGTGATGACTGGCACGCCATTCAAGTTTCCACGCCGGCCCGACGGCATGATCGACGCTGCGAAGGTGCCGCGCTATTTCGCCGAACTCGATAACGAGTGCATGTTCTACGAGTGGCGGTTCAACCTGCGCACCGGTCAAACCCGCGAGCGTGTCATTGATGATTTCATCAACACCGAATTTCCTGTCATCAATTCCACCATGCAGGGTGTGCGCACACGCTACTCATGGAACCTGTTGATGGGTCGGGTCAACCGGCCTGAAGAACCGCGGTTCGGGGGACTCGCCCGCTACGATCTTGAAACCGGCCGTTGTCAGGTTTATCACGAAGGTCCGTCGAAGTGGTGGAGCGAGGCACCCTTTGCGCCGGCCGACGCCATGAAGGCCGAGGACGATGGCTATCTGGTGGGTTTCATGACCGACCACGAGACGCTGCAGTCCTACTGCACGGTGTTCGATGCCCGCGATGTGAGCCGTGGTCCGGTGGCCCGCATCCGCGTGCCCGAGCGTGTGCCCAACGGCTTTCATGCCACGTGGGTGAGCGCTGAGCGCCTGCGGCGAGGCTGGTGACACACTCGCCGCTTGCCGCTTCAACAGGATGGACGCCGCGCTCGCCCAGCTGCTTCAGCTGATTGCAAACGGTATTGCAATCGGCGCCATCTATGCGCTGGTGGCGCTGGGACTGGTGCTCACCTATAAAGCAACCGAGGTGCTCAATTTTGCGCACGGCGATGTGCTGATGGCCTCGGCATTCGTGGGCTGGGCGCTGATCGCGGGGGCTGGCTGGCCCTTCTGGCTCGCCATTCCGGCCGTGCTTGCGTTTGCCGCAGCGCTTGGCTGGGCAATCGACCGTCAGCTTCTGCGGCGTATTGCCGGGCAGCCGCAGTTTGCCGGCGTGATGCTCACCATTGCCATTGCGTTCATGATTCGTGGCGCGGTGAGCATGGTGTTCGGTCCGGACTCGCGCCGCTTCGAGGTGCCGTTCCAGGGGCGCACCCAGATCGGACCGTTGGTGATCAACGATCTGAACCTGGTGATCCTGGGCGTCGCCCTGCTGATCACCGTCACCTTGTTTGCCTTCCTGGGCCGCACGCGGCTGGGGCTCGCCATTCAGGCGTCGTCGCAGAATCAGCTGGCTGCCTATCTCAACGGCATTCGGGTGAAGGCGCTGTCATCGCTCGTCTGGGCACTATCGGGGGCCATCTCGGCGGTGTGCGGGCTGCTCCTCGCGCCGGTGGCGCTGGTCGATATCGGGCTCTGGGTGGTGGTGTTGAAGGCGCTGGCGGCGTTGGTGCTGGGCGGCTTTGGCAGTGTGCCCGGCGCCATTCTGGGCGGCGTGCTGATTGGCGTGATCGAGCAACTGGCCGGTGTGTATCTGCCCGATGGCAGCAAAGACGTGGCTGCCTATCTGGTGCTGATTGGCGTGCTGGTGGTCTGGCCGCGCGGCCTCCTTGGCGAAGCGCACGGGCGACGGGTCTGAGGCCATGCGTTTTCCCTACGACACCTCCTATCTCGATGGCCTGCGGCTGGTCCGTTACCGGCAGGACTGGATTTTGTGGGGGCTGCTGCTCGCCCTCCTGATTGCTGCGCCCGCCTTCCTGCCGAAATTCTTCATTGGCGAAGTGACCTATCTCTTCATTCTGTGTCTGGCGAGCCTGGGTCTCATGGTGCTCACCGGCTACACCGGGCAAGTGTCGCTGGGGCATGCTGCATTCATCGCAATCGGCGCCTATTCGCATGCATGGTTGCTCACTCAGGGTGTTCCCTGGGTGCTAAGCGTCGTGGGCGCCACCGCACTGTCAGCGCTGGTGGGGCTCTTGATCGGCCTGCCCGCCATTCGGGTGTCCGGGCTTTATCTGGCCATGGTCACGCTTGCTTTTTCAATGGTCATTGAACAGGTGGCGGGTCGTTGGAAGAGCGTGACCGGCGGGCATAACGGCATGCCGGTCCCCGACCTGGTGGTCTTTGGCCTTTCGCTGGGCGGGCTCAAGCCCTTCTACTACCTGAGTCTTGCGGTCCTGGTGATGGTGGTGCTGGGGCTGGCCAATCTGATGCGAAGCCAGACGGGGCGGGCGTTCATCGGGGTGCGCGATTCCGAAGCCGCGGCGCATGCGTTGGGCATTCAGGTGGCGGGTACCAAGGTGCTTGCTTTTGTCGTGTCGGCGGCGGTGACCGGGCTGTCCGGTGCCTTACTTGCGCACCATGTGCAGTTCCTCTCGCCCGAGGCCTTCAGCATGCTGCTGTCACTCGAACTGGTGCTGATGGTGGTGATCGGCGGGCTAGGGTCGCTTCGCGGGGCGGTGCTGGGCGCGCTTCTGATCGGCATGCTGCCCACGCTCATCTCGCGCGTGAAGCCGCTGCTGCCCGACCATATCGCCAAGCAGATGGGGCTGGAGATTTTCATGTTCGGCCTGGTGCTCGCGCTCTTCGTGCTGTTCGAGCCGCGCGGCTTAAATGGCCGATGGCTCAAGTTCCGCGCTTTCCTGGAGAGCTTTCCGCTTTACCGGCGCGATACCTTCCGGCGCGGCAAGACCTACATGAAGTCGGAGCGCTACCGATGAGCGCACGCACTCAGTCTTTCGATCATGGCCCCATGCTCGAGGTCGAGGATCTGTCGCTCGCCTTTGGTGGCGTGCGGGCAATCGATGCCCTCAGTTTTACGGTGGATCGTGGTGAGGTGTTTGCGATCATTGGGCCCAACGGCGCGGGCAAAACCAGCGTCTTCAATGCCATCACCCGGGTCTTCGATCCGCAAGGCGGCGCAATTCGCGTGCGCGGCTGCAACATGCTCGCGCTCAAGCGTCACCAGGTGATTGGCGCGGGCGTGGCCCGTACCTTCCAGAATATCGAGCTCTTTGAGGGCGCAAGCGTGCTCGATAACCTGATGCTGGGGCGGCACCGGTTCCCTCAGGGCAGCTTTCTCGCCCAGTGGTTCCGGCCGCCTTCGGTGGCACGCGCTGAGGCTGCCTCACGCGAGCGCATCGAAGACATCATTGAACTGCTTGATCTCGCAGCCTGGCGGCATGCGCCGGTGGCGGGGCTACCCTATGGCGTGCGCAAGGTCGTGGAGCTGGCGCGCGCATTGGCCGCCGAACCCGCGCTGCTGCTGCTCGATGAACCCGCCTCAGGGCTCAACCCGGAAGAAACCCGCGACCTCTCATTCTGGATCGACGATATCCGTCACGATCTGGGCATCACAGTGGTGATGGTCGAGCACGACATGTCGCTGGTGGCGCGCGCGGCAGATCGCGTGCTCTGCATGAACCAGGGGGCTGCGCTTGCGCTGGGTAAGCCCGCCGAGGTGCAATCCGACCCGCGGGTGGTCGCCGCCTATCTGGGGGCCTGATCGTGGCAGAGCCGCTTCTGTCAGTGCGCAACCTTGAAACCTGGTATGGGCCGGTGGCTGCGATCCGTGGCGTCTCGCTCGATGTGTTGGAAGGCGGCTTCGTGACCGTGCTGGGCGCGAACGGTGCGGGCAAGACCACGCTCCTCAACACCATTGCGGGTGTGATCGATCCTTTCAAAGGCACTGTCCGGTTTCAGGGGCGTGACATCACCGCGCTGGACCCTGACGAGGTCGCGCGTCGGGGCGCGGTGCTGGTGCCTGAAGGCCGGCAGGTGTTTCCCTTTCTCACGGTGCAGCAGAATCTCGAGACGGGCCGGTTCGCGCGCGCCGGGCGCGAGGGCGTGGGCGATGAGCTCGTGCGTATTCACCGCTGGTTTCCGCGCCTGCGCGAGCGGGCGCAGCAGCATGCAGGGCTTTTGTCGGGCGGCGAGCAGCAGATGCTTGCGATCGGGCGCGCGTTGATGGCAAGGCCCTCGCTCCTTCTGCTCGATGAGCCCTCACTCGGGCTCTCGCCGCTGCTGACGCGCGAGATTTTTTCGATTCTTGCCCAGATCAACGCCGAACTTGGTACCGCCATCCTGGTGGTCGAGCAGAACGCAGCGATCGCGCTCGCCACCGCGCGGCATGGCTACATTATGGAATTGGGCCGGATCGTGGCTGATGATCCATGCGAAGCCCTGATGGCCAAGGACGACGTTCGCGAGTTTTATCTCGGTATGGGCGCAGGCGCCGCGAGCGAGCGCACTCACCAGCAGCGCTGGAAGCGCAGGAAAACCTGGCGATGACGGCGTCCGATTCCCGGTTCCCGGAAGGCTCTTTCCCGGCCCGCGACCCGGGCTGGCTCGCTACGCATGCGATCCATACCTGGCCGCAGATGTTGCGAAGGCGTGCAGCGCAGTGGGGCGAGCGCCCAGCGCTGCGGCACAAGCTGCGCGGCCTCTGGCACACCTGGACTTGGGCAATGTACTGGGACCAGGTGCGTGCGACCGCCCATGCACTGGCTGCGCGCGGGCTTCGCCGCGGGGCGGTGGTGAGTGTGCTCGCAGAGAATCGTCCGGAATGGCTGTTCGCCGATCTGGGCGCGCAGGCACTGGGCGTGATGACCAACGGCATCTATCCCACCTCGTCGCCCGAGCAGATTGCCTATTTTCTGAACGACTCGGGTACCGAACTGCTGGTGGTGGAAAACCAGGAGCAGTTTGACAAGGCGTGGTCGATACGCAGTCAGTGCCCCGCGCTCCACACCATCGTTGTGATCGACCTGCGCGGACTGCGTGCGCTCGATCTCGAAGGCGTGATCAGCTGGGAAGTTTTTGTTGGAGAGGGCCGCCAGAAGGTCGATGCGGATGCGTCAACGTTCGAGCGCGAAGTCGACGCTGGAGCTGAAGACGACATCGCGTTTCTGGTTTACACCTCGGGCACCACCGGGCCGCCCAAGGGCGCGATGATCTCTCAACGCAACCTCATGTTTCAGCTCGAGGCGGCGCCGCAATATCTCGAGGTAGGACCTGGAGACCGCGGCCTGTCATTTCTGCCGCTCTGTCACATTGCCGAGCGATTGAATACCGTGGGTAACCCGCTCGCCATGGGGCATGTGATGCATTTTCCGGAGCACTCGGGCACGGTGTTCAACGACCTGCGCGAGGTTTCACCCCATCTGGTGTTCGGCCCGCCGCGGTTCTGGGAAAAGATGCATTCGCAGGTTCGGCTCGCGCTCGACGACGCGCCGGGCTGGATCCGTTCGCTCGCCGACCGGGGCATTGCTGCCAGCCTGCGCGGGGTCGATGCGCGTCTTCAGCATCAACCGCTATCGGCTTGGGGCCAGGGCGGACAGGCCGTGCGCGCTGCGCTGTTGTGGCCCAATTTACTGAGTTTCATGGGGCTCAAAGATCTGCGTACTGCCATCACCGGCGCGGCGCCTGTGCCTCCCGATCTGCTGCGCTGGTACATGGGGATCGGTGTGGTGCTGAGAGAAGCCTACGGCCTGACGGAAACCTGCGGCTTCTGCACGGCCAACCCGCGTGGCGCGGTTCGTCTGGGCTATGCGGGCCTGCGGGCCCGCGGTACCGAAGTGAAGATCGGCACCAACGATGAAGTACTGGTGCGCGGCCCCAATGTCTTTGCAGGTTATTGGGGACGAGCCGAGCAGACCCGTGAAGCGATCGACGCTGAAGGCTGGTTGCACACCGGTGACTGCGGCGAAATGGATGCCGACGGTTACTTGCGGATCCGCGACCGTATCAAAGACATCCTGATTACCTCGGGCGGCAAGAACATCAACCCAAGCGAAATCGAAAACCGCCTCAAGTTCAATCCCTTCATTGCCGATGCGGTGGTGATCGGTGAGGCTCGTCCGTATCTCACCTGCCTGGTGATGATCGATGCCGATAACGTCGCCCGGTATGCGCAGGATCGCCAGATTCCGTTTACCGACTTCGCCAGTCTCACCCGTACCCCCGAGGTGGTCGAACTGGTGGCGCGCCAGATCGAAGAGGTCAACACGGGGCTTGCCCGGGTGGAGACCATCAAGCAGTTCCGGATCCTGTCGCAACTCCTGAGCGCCGAGGATGAAGAGCTCACTCCCACCATGAAGCTCAAGCGCAAGGTGCTGGCCCGCAAATATGCCGATCTGATCGAGGCGATGTATTCCGGATGACAGGCTGGCCGAGAGCGCCCTCGGTGACGCCTTCGATCAGCCGTCGTACACTCGCGCTCATCGCTCATTACAGACTCACAACGGAGACAGCCATGACTACAAGACGACAGATCCTGGCCGCAGCGGCGGCTGCAGCCGGTTCAACGCTGGCATCGCCCGCCCGCGCAGGCGGTGTGACCGACAAGGAAATCCTGATCGGCACCCATCTTGATTTGTCGGGCCCGGTCGCGGCGGGCATGCCGCACCTGCGCAATGGCACGCAGATGCGGATTGACGAAATCAACGAGGCGGGCGGTATTCATGGCCGTCGCTTGCGGCTGATTGTGGAGGACAACGGCAGCCAGCCTCAGATGGCGGTGAGAGCGGTCGACAAACTGCTCCGAAGCGATGACGTGTTTGCCGTGGTGAACGCCTTCGGCTCGGGCACCAACGCCGCTACGGTCAAGCGCATCGGTGATGCCGGGGTGCTTAATTTCGCGCCTTGGGGCGCGTCGGCGGTGCTGCAGAAAGTCTCGGGTAATCACCCATTGCTATTCACCACCGTGCCCAACTATCACGTCACCATGGACAAGGGCGTGAACTGGGCTATTCGAAAATTCGGCGCAAAGCGCGTGGGCTACATCTATCAGGAAGGCCCCCTCGGCGAGCTGATGGGCTCGGGCGTCAAATCCGCCGTGAAGGCCAACAGCCTTGAGCTGGTCGCTGAGGCGGCCTACAAGCCCGGTGATATCGATTTTTCCTCGCAGGTGGCCCGCATGCGTGCCGCCAACACCGACCTGATCGTGATTGCCACCATCACCCGTGAAACGGTGGGCATCATGTCTGAGGTGAAGAAGCTCGGCTGGAACAATGTGTCGGTACTGACGGGCTCCCCCGGGCGCACAGGAATCGTGCTGCAACTTGGCAAGGACAATGTTCAGGGCCTCTACGGGGTGGGCAGCTGGAAGGCCGGTACCGATGCGCCCGAGGCGGCAGCCTGGAAGGCGTCATTCAAGAAGCGCTTCAACAACATGGAGCCCGATGAGAATGCGCTCCTCGCCTATGTGTATGCCGACTGGCTGTTCAAGGCCGTTGCCGCAGCCGGGCGCGACCTGAATGCGGAAAAAGTGGCCCGCACGCTCCAGTCGATGGAGTACACCGATAACGGTCTGATCTTTTACAAGCCGGTTCGCTTCAAGGCAAATCACATCACGCCCGAGCCGGTCCAGGTGGATCAGGCGCAGGGCGCTAAATGGGTACCCGCCGGAGATCTGGTCGATTAGGACATGTCAATGACTCAGCCCCATCTTCAGCACTCGCTTCGCGTTCACCAGTTTCATGGCCTGCAGCCTGGGCCCAGGCTGATCGTGCTAGGTGCCGTACACGGTAACGAACTCGCCGGCGTTCGAGCGATCGAGCGGCTGATCGCAGAACTGGACGCAGGCGAGCTGCGAATTCTGCGGGGCTGCCTCACGCTGGTTCCCATCACCAATCCGCTCGCGCATCAGCTTGTCACCCGATCCGGCGATCGCAATCTGAATCGAAACCTGCGGCCCACTGCGGTACCGCAGGATTTCGAAGACCGGATTGGCAATGTGCTGTGCCCGCTCCTTGCCGCGCACGATGCACTGCTCGATTTGCACTCCTTCAATAGCCAGGGTGAGCCGTTCGCGCTGATCGGACCCGACAACAACACCGGTGCGCTCGAGCCGTTTACCCATGCGGCAGACGAAGCAAAACTCGCGCGTCATCTCGGGCCCAATCGGATCGTCGAAGGCTGGATGAGCGCCTATGAGCAGGGTGTTTCCCGGCGGCGCGAACGGAGCCGACGCAGTGGCGTGACCCTGGACACCGATGCGAGCTATGGGGTGGGCACCACCGAGTACATGCGCTCGCAAGGCGGCTGGGCGGTCACGCTGGAGTGCGGCCAGCACGCAGATCCGAATGCGCCTGCGGTGGGGCATCGCGCCATCCGGCAGGCTATCGCCATGCTGGGCCTCGCAGACCTGGCGCTCGAGCCGCCACCCTCATCGCACGAACTGCTGCGGCTGGTTGAGGTCACCGATCGACTTCATCCGGATGACCACTTCGTTCGCGAGTGGGTGAGCTTTGATCCGGTCTGGAAAGACGAACCGATCGGCGTGCGTCACGATGGCACCGTGGTGCGCTCCCCGGGCGATGGCCGCATTGTGTTTCCCAACGTCAAGGCCGAACCGGGCTTCGAATGGTTTTATTTCGCCCAGCGAAGCCCGCGCTCGCTCGGCTGATCGGACAGGGACTCCCCGATGCAGACCTTCACCAATCGCGACGGACTCTCGGTTGCCTGGCAACTCGACAGTTTCGCTGCCCCCTGGACGACGCCCGACACCGTGCTGCTGCTCCATGCGGCAATGGGATCATCGCAGCGCTGGTTTCGCTGGATGCCGCGCCTCACCGCGCGCTATCGCGTGTTAAGGATGGATCTGCGCGGTCATGGCCAGTCGCAGATTCCTTCGCCCGACCAGGCGTTCTCGCTCGCCCACCTGGTGGGCGATGTGCTTGAGCTTCTCGATCGCCAGGCACCGGGTGCGGTGCATGTGGTGGGCAATTCCGCAGGGGGCTATGTGGCGCAGCGCCTGGCCATCGAACATCCCGAGCGCGTGAAGACGCTTGCGCTCTACGGCTCCACGCCGGGGCTCAAGCAAAGCCATGCCCCCACCTGGATTCCGAAAATCGCAGAACGCGGCCTGCGCCGGTTCCTCGCTGAAACGATCGAGGAGCGGTTCGACGAGCGCGCCGATCCCGCGCTGGTTGAGTGGTTCATTGGTCAGGCGGGATCGAATGACCCCGCGTTCATTGCACGCTTCGTCACCCATATGTGCACCCACGATTTTCTGGATGACCTGGTGGCGGTCCGTGCCCCCACGCTGATCGTGGCTGCCGGCCGTGAGAAAATCGGTCACGCGAGCACCTATCCCGAGATGCAGAAGCGGATTGCAGGGAGTGAACTCCGGACGGTCGACACGGCCGCTCACAACATCTGCGACGGCTACGCCGACCTGTGTCTCGATCTTCTGCTCGATTTTCTCGACCGACACGCCGCGCTGTCCGGCGACAGCGGTCAGGCCCGACCTTGAGGAGTCAGACCCTGATGAAGCCGATTGTTCGTTCCAATCCGATGCGCCGCCGACTGCTGGCGGGGCTTGGCGGTACCGCGCTATGCGCTAGCGGCGTTGTTCGTGCGCAGTCAGCGTTTCCATCACGGCCGGTTCGTGTCATCGTGCCGTACGGTACCGGGGGCGGCACCGATATTCTGATCCGTATGCTTGCGCCGGCTGTCAGCGCATCGCTAGGGCAGTCGATTGTGATCGAAAACCGACCGGGCGCCGGCTCGGTGCTCGGTACCGAGATGGTGGCGCGCTCGCCGGCAGACGGTTACACCGTGCTGGCGGTTGATAGCGCCATCCTGACCAATCCGGGTCTGCGTAAGCTCCCCTTTGACACCAAGCGTGATCTCGCTGGGGTCACCATGATGGCCACTGCGCCAGTGATCCTGGTGGTGCATCCCTCGGTCCCCGCCAAGACGCTGCCCGAGCTCATCGACTTGGCCCGGTCTAAGCCCGGCATGCTGAATTACGCCTCAGGCGGCAACGGCGCCTCCACCCATCTGGCGGGTGAACTGATGAAGATCGCCTGTGGGGTCGATATCGCCCACATCGCCTACAAGGGCACCGGCCCTGCCATGACCGATCTGCTTGCTGGCCATGTGCAGATGCAGTTCGCAGGCATCAGCTCGGTTCGCGCCCATGTGGAGGCAGGAAAGCTGCGTGCGATTGCGGTGACTGGACCGAAGCGCAGCATCGCCATGTCCGCAGTGCCCACCTTCATCGAACAGGGGGTCAAGGGTGTGGACGCCGATACCTGGTGGGGACTGTACGCGCCGGGCGGAACGCCAGCCGATCTCGTCAGTGTCCTGAACGATCACTTCGTGCGGGCATTGAAGAGCGCAGACCTGTCGCCCAAGCTTGCGGCGGCGGGATTCATCCCGGTCGCGGGAACAGCTGCCGAGCACGCCGAAATGACCGCATCCATGATCGATCGTTGGACCGAGGTCATCAAGGCCGCGAAGATCACAGCTGATTGAGCGTCGGGCCCTGACTGTCAGCCACTGGGCATTGCAACGCCTGTTCACACCGGAACATCATGACCCCAACGCCCGAGCGCACGCCGCCAGCTCCCCCTCTGCAGCCGCTCGATGATCTACGGGTCATCGATCTATCGAGCTTCATCTCCGGACCGTTTGCGAGCGTGCAGCTGGCCGAATTCGGCGCCGAGGTCATCAAGGTGGAACTGCCCGGCGTGGGCGATGCGCTCCGCCGTTTTGGCACGCTGACCGAGAGCGGCGACTCGCTCCCCTGGCTGTCCGAGTGTCGCAACAAGAAATCGGTCACGATTGATCTGCGCCGGCCCGATGGCGCACGGCTCTTGAAGGCGCTGGTCGAAAAGGCCGATATCCTGATTGAGAATTTTCAGCCGGGCACGCTGGAGAAATGGGGCCTGGGCTGGGAGCTGCTGCACGAACTCAACCCGCGTCTGATCATGGTGCGCATCTCGGGGTATGGCCAGACCGGGCCGTATCGCGATCGGCCCGGCTTCGGACGCATTGCCAATGCCTTCGGCGGCCTGTCGTTTCTTGCGGGCTACCCAGACCGGCCACCCGTCACGCCGGGATCTGCCACCATTCCCGACTATCTGTCTGGCGCCTATGGCGCAATGGGCGTGCTGCTTGCGCTACAGGCGCGTCACCGCACAGGCCGTGGTCAGATGATTGATATCGGGCTCTATGAGCCGGTGTTTCGCATTCTTGATGAACTCGCGCCCGCCTATCAGAAGAAAGGCTATGTGCGGCAGCGCATGGGCCCGGGCACGGTCAATGTGGTGCCGCACAGCCACTACCCCACGGGCGATCAGCGCTGGATTGCCATCGCCTGCACCAGCGACAAGATCTTCGAGCGACTGGCGCAGGCCATGGGCGAGCCGCATCTTGCCGAGCCACAGTCCTGGGGGGTGCTGGCACACCGCGAGCGCGATCGGGCGCAGGTGGATCAGCATGTGGCCGAATGGACCTCGCGCCACACGCGCGACGAACTGCTCGAGCGCTGCGAGCAATATCAGGTGCCCTGCGGACCGGTGTATGCGATTGACGAGATTTTCAATGACCCGCAGTACGCGGCCCGCGACAACATTCTGCGGATGAACGACCCGCGGGTGGGCGAAGTCGCTGTGCCCAATCTGGTGCCGCGGCTGTCAGAGACGCCCGGGTCGGTGAAGTGGCTGGGTCCGTCGCTCGGCGAGCACAACGACGAGATCCTGGGCGGGCTCCTGGGCCTTGATGCCGCCGAGCGGGCGCGACTGAGAGACGACGGGGTGATCTGACCCCGTCGCTTCGCGGTGGTTCAGGCAGCGCGGCGAGTGCCCTGCCTGCTTTCGAAATGCGCGGCGGCGTCGCGCAGGGTAACCAGATCGGCATATTTCTGGCCCATGTCGAAGAGGCTTGCCTCATGCGGGCCCTGGGCCCGGTCACCGACGCAATCGGTCACCACCATCGGACGCAGCGAATAGGCGGATGCGTCGATGGTGCTCGCGCGCACGCAGCCGCTGGTGGTGCAGCCAGTAATGAACAGCGTGTCGACGCCACGGCTGATCAGCCACGACGCGAGGTTGGTGCCAAAAAACGCCGAGCTGTGCCGCTTGATCGATACATATTCACCGTCGATCGGTGCCACCGACTCTACAAACTGGGCATCAGCGCTGTCGGGAGCCAGGGCCTGCAGTGCCGGTACCTTGATGGCAAAGGTACCGATGTCCTCGCCCTTTGCCTCCGAGGCAAAGCGCACATGGCACACCGGCACGTTGTGCGCGCGTGCGCTTCGCAGCAGTTCGGCAGTGCGGGCGATGGATTCATTGATGTTGAAGCCGCCCAGCACGTCAGGCTTGGCAAAGCCCACCTGAAAATCAATGATCAGGAGAGCCGGCTGACGACCGAAGCCGATCGGTTTTCCGAAGTGCTGCTTTTCGTAAACGCTGAGGTCTGACATGGCGCGATTCCTTGGGGCTAGTAGGTGACGACTGCGAACAGCGTGATGCTTGGAAACGCAATCAGCAGTCCGACGATGAAGAGTTCCATCAGGAAGAATGGCATGACGCCGCGGAAACACTCGCGAATCGTGATCTCGGGGTTGGCGGCCGACACCACGAACACATTCAGCCCAACGGGCGGCGTGATGTTGCCGATTTCGGTCATCTTGGTGACCAGGATGCCGAACAACACCGGGTCGATGCCGGCCTGCTTAATGATGGGGAACACCACCGGCATGGTGAGCAGGATCATCGACGCTGCATCGATGAAGCAGCCCAGGATGAGGAACGGAATCAGCACCAGGATGAGGAGCAGCGTCGGGTGCAGATTGAGGCCTTGTGTCCAGGTGGCGAGGTTCTGTGGCAACTGCGTGGTGCCGAGCGCGGCACCGAACACGCCTGCACCGATGATCAGAAAGAAAATTGACGCAGTGCTCGATCCCGAGGTCTGCAGCCCTTCCTTGATCTCGGCCATTTTTGCGCCGCGGATGATGGCGATGACCAGCGCGGCTGCCGCACCAAAACCGGCTGCTTCACTTGCGGTGGCCACCCCGGTGTAGAGGGTGCCCATCACCACTGCGAACACCACCAGGATTTCCCAGGACGAGAAGGTGAGCCGCATCCGGTCGCCCCAACCGGTTTTCGGTTGGCGAGTCATCGAACGCATCTGGGGGTCGCGCTTGACCATCCAGTTGATACCCACACCGTAGACGATGATCGTGAGAATGCCGGGGATGATGCCTGCCATGAAGAGCGAGGGGATCGGTGTTTCGGTGGCGATTGAATACAGCACCATCACGGTGGAGGGGGGAATCAACACCCCCAGCGTGCCGCCGGTGGCGACCGCTGCGCCCGCCAGCCGCTTGGTGTAGCCCGCCTTCAGCAACTGCGGCACCGCGATCTTGGAGATGGTGGCCGCTGTGGCAATCGATGACCCTGACACGGTGGCAAAGGCGCCGCAGGCCACCACCGACGAAATGGCGAGCCCGCCGGGAATATGGCCAAACCAGGCAGACGCCGCGCGAAAGCCTTTCTCCGAAATGCCGGCCGAATACGCCATGTGTCCCATGAACAGAAACAAGGGCACGACGATGAAGGCAAATTCTGCCGTGACCGAGAAGGGGAGGCTCCCCAGCAGATAATCGGCCGCCGACCAGCCACGCATGGCGATGAGCCCGATGACGCCAGATGAAAGGAGTGCGAGCGCGATCGGAAAACCCAGCGCAAGCAGCACGAACATGCCGCTGATCAGGAGGAAGCCTTGCTCAAACGGGCTCATTTACGCTCTCCGACCAGGTCGCTGTCGGACTTGCCGATTTCACCCTTCAGTTCGGTCTCGATATCCACCTGGTACGGATGCCGGCCCACCAGCGCGTATTCCAGGGCGGCGGTGATCGACTGGATGATCAAGAGCGTGAGGCCGACCGACACCATGGCGCGGCTGGGCCAGAGCGGAATCTGCACCATGCCGAATGACACTTCATCGCGGTTGAACGAATAGATTGAACTTCGCCACGAGGTCCAGCACAGAATGCCCAGGACGGCGAGCTGTACGCCAAGCAGCAGCCAGGTGACGATCCGGTCAAACCAGGGCGGAAAGCGCTCTGCGAAGATCGAGACGCGAAAATTTTCGCGGTTGGCCTGCGTGGCGGGAAGCCCCAGGTAGATGAGCGCAAGGAGCAACAGCACGCCCACTTCGAGCACGCCCCAGATGGCAATACCCATCATGCCGCGCAGCACCGCGTCGATCACCACCGCGATCATGATGAGGATGATGAGTACGCCGGTGATGCGGGCCATGGCCCGGGAGGCCGAAGCCACCCGGGCCGCGAGGGCCATGGCGCCGGAGGGCGGGCTGGCGGTCATCCCTTGGCCTTGCGGACAAGGTAGCGGTCGATGCCAGTGACGTATTTGCGCTGCGCTTCATACTTGGCCACCAGCGTGTTGAAGCTCTTGGTGAGCGCCTCGGGGTTGCCGCCCACGCGCTTCACCGCTTCAGCGTATTTGTTGAAGACGACCTGGGCGGTTGCCTCGCGCCAGCGCTTTTCTTCGGCTGGATCAAGCGGCGCGACCTGAATGCGTTTGGATTTCAGCAGGATCTCCACGCATTCGTCGGTTTCCTTGTTCTGCGCGTCGATGTACCAGTTGAGCGCATTGTCGGCGGCGGTGGTGAAGACATCCTGCAGCGGCTTGGAGAAGCTCTTCCAACGGTCGAGGTTGATGGAGGTCATCACGGTGGCAAAGATGCCCATGCGACCGCCGGTCGACAGGAAATTGGTCATCTCGGCGAGGCCGTCTTTCACACCCTGCTCGAACGGCGTGGTGGAGATGGCATCGACCCCGCCACGCTGCATCAGATCGATCGCATCGGTGTAGGGCACGGTGACCGCAGTGGCGCCGAGCGCCTGCAGTGCATCGCCAGGTCCCAGCAGCGTGCGGATCCGCATGCCCTTGAGATCGGCCGCTGTATTCACCCGCTTCATGCTCCACAGCACGTTTTCAGAGGTGGAGAGCGTGAGAAGCAGATGCGCGTTGTTACGCTGGAATTCGCGCTGCACCTCGGGGGTGTTCTGGTACCACTCGCGAAATGCCATGCAGCCCGCATAGGGGCTTTCGGTGACAAACGGCAGCGTGACGCCTGAGACTGGGAACTCGCGCGGGTTGAAGGCAGCGGGCACGGTGAAGCCCAGGTCGGTGGCGCCACGCGCCATGCCGGGATAGACATCGCCCGCCTTCAGCGGATTGCCGCCCAGCATCCACTCAAAGGTCACCTTGCCGTTGGTCTTGGCGGTGACCTCCTTGGCGAACTCCTGCTGCACGCGGGTAAACAGCGACGGGGCGGGATAGTTGGAGGCGATACGCAGTTTCAGGTCCGGAAACGATGCCTGGGCACGCACGATTGCAGGCGCGCCGGCGACGGTTGCACCGGCAGCTGCGGCGGTGAGGAATTCGCGTTTTTTCATGGGGAAACTCCTTCGGTGAAAAATCGGTTTACTGCGGCAGCGCGGGCTGTCGCAGATGATGGTCGGTCACGCGCTGCCACGCGTGACCCAGTTGCAGGACCGCGGCTTCGTTGAAGCGGGCAGCGCTCAGTTCGAATGACAGGGGTAGCCCGGCCGCGTTGAACCCGCAGGGCACGGCAAGTGAAGGCACGCCCGCTGAAGCGAATACCGAGGTGAAGCGCGGAATCGCCCGGATGGCGTTGGCGTAGGCGAGCCCGGCGCGTGCCGGTGCCGGGCCTGGCGTGGTGGGTGACAGGATGGCGTCGATTCCCTGGTCGGAGAGGATGCGATGCAGTCGGTGGCGCCAGGCTTCGATCCAGCGTAGCGCCTGCGCATACTGAGCGCCGGTCACGCGTTCGCCGATGTCGTAGCGCACCATCAGGTCTTGTCCGTAGTCGGCGGGCCGACGCGCGAGCTGCTCGCGGTGAAGCGCGAACGCGTCGGCGAGCACGATCCGGAATGCGAGCATTTCCTGTGCGAGCTCGACATCGCCCAACTCCACCTCGACGATCTCGACGCCGAGGTCGCGGTAGGTGTTGAGGGCGGTTTCGAGGGCGCTCTGCAGATCATGGTCGATATCGTCGAAGAACCAGCGACGCATGACCCCGATACGCCTGCCGCGAACGGGGTCATCAAGTGTCTTGAGCGGGTCAACCACTGGTGTGTCGATCGAAAACGGATCGTCCGGATCATGGCCGGCGATGACCGCAAACACGCGGGCGACATCCTCAACTCGCCTGGCAAGCGGGCCGAACGCGTCAAAGGGTGCGCTCACGGCGATGCTGCCGGTGCGCGAAATGCGGCCAATGCTGGGCCGCAAGCCTGCAAGCCCGCAGTAGGAGGCGGGCAGACGGATCGAGCCCGCGGTGTCGCTGCCGATTGATACGCGCGCCATCCCGCACGGCACGGATGCCCCCGAGCCGCCGCTCGAGCCGCCCGGGATGTGCGCCGGGTTCCATGGATTGGCGACCGGGCCAAAGTGCAGGCTCTGGCTGGTGGGCCCGAACACCCATTCGTGCAGATTGGCCTTGCCGATCAGGACTGCGCCGGCGGCAATCAGTCGTTCGGTAATAAAGGCACTTTTTGCCGGGATATGGTCACGAAGGATGACGGATGCGGCGGTAGTGGGAACGCCGGCCCAGTCGAGACAGTCTTTTATGTTGATGACCCAGCCGTGCAGCGGACCCGCCGATCCGCCGGCGGCGGCGATGCGATCGAGTTCGGTCGCGCGTTCGCGCGCCGGTTCGGCGCGCACCGCGATCATGGCATTGACGACTGGATTCCAGCGCTCGATGGCGGTCAGCGCGTCGCCGACCGCCTGGCTCGCCGGCCCCGCTGCGGGGGCGCTCATTGCGCGGCCGGCGTCTCGTCGTCCCAGACCTTCTCGGGCATGGGGAGCCCGGCGAAGGTTTCGGGGGGCAGGGGGCGATCGACCGTGACACCCAGGCCTTCGAGCACCCACATCAGCTGACGCGTGTGCTGGCCGCTGTGCCAGACGGTACGCTCGAGAAATTGATGGTGCGATTGCTCGCCGTAGTAGACATCGGCTTTGGCCGACCAGTCGAGGGCATGGGCTGGGCCCGCGAACCAATCCCGCAGCTGTGTCTGCACCTGTGCCGCATAACGGAGGATGTGATCGCGGCTGTTGGCCTCGGGCGCCGGAAACCGGTTGTAGGACTCAAAGGTGAGGGGAATGCCGGCTTTTTCTTCCAGGAATGCGTCGGCGTTGTTGAAGATGTGAAAGGTGAGATCGGTGTAGCTACGCGGCCGGTTGGGCAGGAGATCATGCAGGTTGCGATCGGGCAACTGGCGGAAAAAACGCTCGGCGCCCTCGAGGATGGTCGTCAGCCTGCGCTGCAATTCGTCAACGGGCAGCAGCGTGATCTTGAGGCCGGTTACGCCCACGAGCTTAGCCACATCGGCCAGCACCTGCCCGTTGGCCCAACGATCGCCTTTTGTCACGATGGGAACCTGCCGCAGGCCGAAATGCTTGAGCTCGTCGAAGGCAGCGTCGTCCGCGAGCACGTTGCGGGACAGGAACGGCACCCCGTTCTTGGCAAGAAATTCCTTGGTACGCAGGCAACTGGTGCAGCCGGGCTGCCAGTAGACGCGGATCGCGTCATCGCGGATCGGGGTGGCGGTGGTCATCGGCGGTCTCTCCGTGAGCAGAGTGCAAACCGCCGATGATCGGGGAAAGTGGGCGACAGGGCAACCCTAGTCGCCTGAACGAGAAACGCTGACGACTACGGACGGGCGATCGCGATGCTCGAAACCGCGTTGGACGCCGCCTCATAGGCGTAACCGGTTCCTGAAATAGTGCTCACCGTGTAGGTGACGGAGGCGGTCTTGCCTGACAGGGATCCACTCGACACGGTGCAGGTTCCGGTCGCGTCGGTGGTGCATCCCACGCCTTCCCGGGGATCGGGCGTTCGTTATCGGGTTCGATTCGCGAAAAAAGTTTGAATGGCTTGAATGGCCCGATCGATGTCGGCGTCGTTCACGTCCAGATGCGTGACCCAGCGTTGCATGAAGGCCGCTCCGTCGCCGGTCGCGCGGCCGGTGACCTGGACTCCGTGCGCGCTGAGGTGGGCCGCGAGGGCGGCTGCGACCGATCGGTCTACCCGCGCGAAAAAAATGTTGGTCTGCGGCGGCTCGGTGACCCGGAGCGCGCCGGGATGGGAGGCTGCTGCCTCGGTGATGCCTGCCGCCAGACGCCTGGCGCGCTCGTGATCGAGCGCCATCCGGTCGATGTGGTGCTCAAGTGCGTGCTGGGCAGCGGCTGCAAGCAGACCCGCCTGGCGCATGCCGCCTCCCAGCATCTTGCGCCAGCGTCGCGCTCGTGCAATGTAAGGCGTTGACCCCAGGAGGAGCGACCCGATGGGCGCTGCCAGCCCCTTTGAGAGGCACATCGATACCGAATCGAAATGACTGCAGATTTCGCGGGCCACTGTGCGCGGGTCGGCGCTGGCGCCGCCCTGAACATCGCCTGTGCGCTCACCCGCCGCACGGCGCCGGCCAAGCTCCACGGCCGCGTTGAAGAGTCGCGCACCATCGAGATGAGTGACGAGTCCGCGCGCGGTGGCGAGCGCACGCACCGACTTCAGATAATCCATCGGCAGCACCTTCCCGCCAGTGGTGTTCTCCATGCAGATCAGTCGTGTTCGTGCGAAGTGCGGATCATCGGGCTTGATGGCCGCTTCGATCGCCTCGAGCGGCAGTGTGCCGTCAGCCGCATTTTCAATCGGCTGTGGTTGGATCGAACCCAACACGGCCATGCCACCCGCTTCCCAGCGGTAGGTATGCCACTGCTGGCCGACAATCGCTTCTTCGCCGCGCTCGCAGTGCGACAGCAGACCCATCAGGTTGGTCTGCGTGCCGGACGGCGCAAACACGGCCGCCTCGAACCCCAGCAATGCTGCGGCGTGGGCTTCCAGCCGGTTGACCGAGGGATCATCGCCGAACACATCGTCACCCAGGTCGGCGGTGGCAATGGCCTCTCGCATGGCGGCGGTGGGTCGGGTCACGGTGTCGCTTCGGAAGTCGGGCATGATGTCGCCTTGGTGGATCAAAGTCGACCGATTATAGGAACCCCGGTTGCCTCCCCGCCACTCTCTTAGCCCATCTTTTCCGTGCCTCCCGCCAATCCGCTTCTGACCGGCCCGATTCTCCCGACGCTGCTTCGGATGGCTTTGCCCAGCGTGGCAACGCTCGCGCTCGGGGTGCTGGTGAGCATTGCCGAAACCGGCTACATCGGCCAACTTGGCACCGTGCCGCTTGCAGCGATGGCGCTGGTGTTTCCGTTCGGCATGCTGGTGCAGATGCTGTCTTCGGGGGCCATGGGGGGCGGCGTGTCATCAGCCATCTCGCGCGCGCTGGGTGCGAACGATCTCGCTCGCGCCGAGGCGCTTGCGCTTCATGCCTGTGTGATCGGGCTGGTTGGTGGTGTGCTGCACATGCTGCTCATGCTGAGCCTGGGACCGTCGTTCTATGCGCTCCTGGGCGGTCGCGAGGAGGTGCTGTCGGAGGCGATCCAGTACGGCTGGGTGCTGTTTGCGGGCGCGCCGCTGGTGTGGCTCATGAACGCACAGCTGTCAGTGGTGCGGGGCACTGGCAACATGGTGCTGCCTGCCCGACTGGTGGTGGTCACGTCCCTGGTGCAGATCGTGGTGGGGGCGGTGCTCGGACTGGGGCTGGGACCGTTTCCGTTGCTGGGGCTGGGAGGCGTGGCATGCGGAACGCTTGCTGGCTATGGCCTGGGGGCGCTCTGGCTGGTGAAACGGCTCAGCTCAGGCCGAGAGCGGCTGCGCCTGCGGTTCTCGGATACGCCGCTTCGATGGCCGCTCTTTGCCGATATCCTCAAAGTAGGCGCGGTCGCTTGCCTGTCGCCCACTCAGGCGATTGTCACCATGCTGATCTGCACCGCGCTGATCGCGCCGTTTGGCACTGAGGTGCTGGCGGGCTACGGGATTGGGCAGCGGCTTGAGTTTCTGCTGATTCCGATCTCATTTGGCATCGGTGTGGCGGCGGTTCCCATGGTAGGCATGGCGATCGGGGCGGGGCTCATCGAGCGGGCCCGACGGGTGGCCTGGACCGCGGCTAGCATCTCGCTGGTGAATCTGAGCGTGATCGGGCTGCTGGTGGCTGCGTTTCCCTGGGTCTGGACCGATCTCTTCAGTGATGACCCGCAGGTGCTGGCTGCTGCTGCCACCCATCTCCGCTGGGTGGGGCCCGTGTTCGGGCTGTTCGGCTTTGGCCTCACGCTCTATTTCGCTGCGCAGGGCTCAGGGCGGATCGCGGGGCCCGTGATCGCCGCCACGGTACGCCTTCTGATGGTGCTGGGCGTGGGCTGGCTCCTCCATCGCGCGCAGGCGCCGCTCTGGACCTATTTCGCGCTGGTGGCCTGCGGCATGTGCGTCTACGCAGCCGGTTGCGCGATTGCGGTCCGGTTCACTCGCTGGCGTTAGGGCAGACTCACCGCGCTGGGGGACGTCTGCCGAAGGAGCGCTCTGCAGACGGAGCGTTGGGCGGTGGGCGTGCCAGCAGCGCTTGACGCGTGGGCGCCTCCCCCCTAAGGTGCCGGGCGTTCAAGCATGCCGCTGCCTGAGGAGGCTATCGATGAGTGATCGTTTCACACTGCCGCGCGACGAGCGTCTGGCGATGTCGTTTGTCGTCAATGTTGAGGAGGGCTCGGAGCAGAGCATTGCTTCCGGTGACAAAGCGCCTGAACCGGTGGATGAACTGGGCGTTGCGCTCAAGATCCCGATCCGCAACTACGGTAACGAAAGCAATTATCTCTATGGCATTCGGGCCGGTGCGCCGCGCGTGATGAGGCTCCTCGATCGGTTCGGGTTTGAATGCACCTTCACCGCTGCCGCCGTGGCGCTTGAGAAGGCACCCGAGCTCGCTCGTGCGGTGGCCGCCGCAGGTCATGAGGTATGCAGCCACGGTCACCGCTGGGTCCATCAGTTTTCGTACAAGGAAGACCGGGAGCGCGAATTCATTCGCGCTGCCACCGACAGCATCGAGCGCACAACCGGGCGCAGGCCCTACGGTTGGCTGTCCCGCTACCTGCTCACCGACAACACGCGGCGTCTGCTAGTCGAGGCCGGCTACGAATACCACATGGACGATTACTCGGACGATCGCCCACGCTGGGAGTTTGTCGAGACCTCAGACGGCAAGCGCCGTGGCATCGTGATCGTGCCTTACGCGCTCGACACCAACGACATGAAGTTCTGGCTCGCACCCGGCTACACGCCGCAGCTGTGGCTTGACTATGCGGTGGATACTTTCGAGCAGCTCTACAGCGAGGGACGTGACCGCCCCGGCATCATGAATCTGGGTCTTCATCTGCGGATCATCGGTCGCCCGGGACGCATTGGTGCGCTTGAGCGATTCATGCAGCATGTGAAGAGCCGCGGCGACGTGTGGGTGACCAGCCGTCTCGCGATCGCGCGGCATTTCGCAAAGCTGAATCCGGTTGAATGATGCGTGGCGCCCGAAGGGCGCCCGCGTGCCAGACGGGTGAGACCGCCTGCCCGCTTATCGAGCGTCAACCCCCTCCTGGGTGACTTTGAACGCGTCGGCCGGGGGGTAGTTGCGCCCTAGCCATTCGGGACCATTCATCGCGATCCAGAGCGAGGCGGCCTGCGTGGCGAGCACCCGCAGCATGTCGAGGTCCTGCTGCGAGAAAGTGTTGCGTGCTTGCGAGGCCATGATCAGCTGACCGATGAAGCGTCCTCCGCACAACATGGGCGCGTAGATGGATGAGCCCATACGCGAGGTCTTCAGGTACTGTTTGAAATCCCCGTGCTCGTCAGTGTTGGCAAGCAGCAGTGGTGCGCGCGTGTCGCGAACATGAGCGGGGTGACCGCCATCGATCGGGATCATCAGGCGCCGCTGCTCGGGCGGAAAGCCGACGTTGCCCACCAGCATGTGCCAGGCCTCATCGGGGGTCACGACAAAGCAGCCGCCGACATAGAACTGCTTTTCGCCCGCCTTCAGGCTGCCGGGACGTGTCCAGGCGTCGCGATCGCCTGCGATCGCGAGGGTGGGCGCGATCAGGGCGCGGACCATGGCCTCGGGATCCGAGGCGCTGGCGGCGGCCGCAGTGGCTTCGGCGAGCGTACTGAACCACTGCGCGGGGTCGATCACTGCGCGAGTGGAAGCCGTAGGCGTGATGGAGGGCGGGCTGGAACTCATCGTGATCATCTCCGTAAAGTCTGGAACATCGTGCGGGCTGACTGCCCTGTCTCGCCTCAGTTGCCGAGATCGAGTGCGTGAGCGAAATCGTGCGAGCGCGGTGCGAGCGCATCCAGGGCGGACGCGAACGATAGCAGCCAGCGATCGCGACCGGGGGCTGCCATCAGCTGTACCGATACGGCGCGGTGATGGGCCGCGATGGGAATGGCCCACGCCCCGCAGGCATAGAAGTTGGCCAGCGCGGTGAGGTCGGCCTGGTTGATTGGCACTGGCGTGTCGTGCGCAAAACTTGCCTGCGGCGCCGTAGGCAGTGCAATGAGATCGACGCCTTTGAAAGCAGCCACTGCCTGACCGCGCAGTTCATGAAGCACCTGCCTCGCGGCATCAATTTTGTCGTGACCCGCGCGCTCGGCATAGCGCAGCATGGCGCCAAACGTGTCGGATACACCAGGCAGGTCATGGCCGATTTCAGCCCGCCACCAGGCGAGCGCGTCGGCTTCACTGGCCAGAAGGCCAGCGCGTCGTGCTCGGGTGGGGTCCCAATGTGCGAGATCGATGGGAACGACGCGGGCGCCTCGCCGTTTCATCTCGGCTAGAAAGCGGCGGAAGCCCTCCGCGACTTCGGGCGCGAGTGTGACCTGATCGAGTTGCACAGGTACGCCGATCGCAAGACCCTGCCAGTCAGTCGCGGGTGCAGACTCTGCTGCATCACCGAGCCCCATCATGACAGCCGCCATCACCGCGCAGTCAGCTGCAGTGGTGGCGAGCGGGCCGGCGACATCGAGCGTGTGGCAGAGCGGCACGATGCCCGTTGCCGGGACCGTATCGTTACCAGGCTTGTAACCGAACACACCGCAATACGCGGCCGGGATCCGGATCGACCCCATGGTGTCGCTACCCACTGCGGCACTGCAGAGCCCAGCCGCCACCGCCGCGCCGGATCCGCCGCTCGAACCACCCGGGGTGTGGCCGGCATGGAGGGGATTGATGCAGCGACCAAACGCTTCGTTATCGGTGGTGGCGCCCAACGCACCTTCGTGCATATTGAGCTTGCCCAGGAGCACTGAACCGGCGGCCCGCAGACGCGCTGCGGCGGGCGCATCGTGTGCCGGGATGCGATCACGAAGCGCGGCGCTGCCTGCTGTGCAGGCAAGACCCGCCACATCGACGTTGTCCTTGATGGCAATCGGAATGCCGTCCAGGGGCCCAAGCGGACGCCCGGCCTGAAAGCGCTCGCGGCTGGCCTGAGCATCGGCGCGCGCACGGGCATGGGAAACGGTGATGAATGCGTGGAGCGCCGGGTTGCGGCGATCAACTTGTGCGAGCAGTGTTTCGGTGACCACGACCGGATCGAGCGTGCCGGCGCGATAGGCGCGGCCGAGCGCAGCAACCGAGAGGGAATCGAGAGCATCCATGCGGCAATCCCGGCTCAGCTTTTGCGCAGATCGAACAGACGGACCGGCTTTTGTCGCGACTCAACGCCAGTGCGCTCGGCGAGCGAGCTCGGCGCGCAGAGCTGGACTTTCATATCGACGCCCAGCCGTGCCCGAAGGAGCGCTTCATAGTCGGCGCGCAGGGTGTCGTTGATCAGGCCCTTTACTTCTGCGAATACCGTCATCTCATCGCGATTACCTTCGCGCGAGACCTCGCAGAGAAACTCGCCCGCGTAGTCGGTCCGCTCGGCGGTGAGCAACGCGCCGATCGCGGTGGGATAGACGTTGATGCCGCGCAGCTTCACCATGTTGTCGCTGCGGCCACGGAAGCCCAGGATGCGGCGAAACGGTAGGCCGATGGATGAGGTGCCGCTCAGCTCTTCGGTGACATCATGGGTGTTGAATCGGATGATGGGAAAGATGTCGTCTTTATAGAGGCAGGTGCAGACCATGTCGCCGCGCTCGCCAGCGGCGACCGGTGCACCGCTGTCGCTGTCAATCAGCTCCAGGTACTGCGCATCTTCCATGACATACATGCCGTCCATGTCGGGACCTTCGCCCGCGATCAGACCCGTGTCACCGACCCCATACCAGTCATAGACCGGGCAGCCCCCCCAGACCGAGCTGATCGGGTCGCGGCCCTCGGGACCTAAATGCCCGGTGATCATGCGAAGCCGGATGTCGCGTCCGGGTTCGATGCCGTTCTCGCGTGCCACTTCGGCGAGTCTGCGCAAAAAATCACCAAAGCCCACCAGCACGGTGGCGCCAAAGTCGCGCATCAGCGCAGCCTGTTGCGCCGAGCGGGTTTCCACACCGGTGCCAGCGCTCAGGAGCCGCGCGCCGATCCAGTGTGAAACGGTTTCGCGAATGTAGTGGCCACCGTTGACCATGCCGAAACCGTAGACTGAATGCACCACGTCACTGCTTGACATGCCCTGCAGCAGATAGACGCGCGCGAGGAGCGCGTTCTGAAGTTCCCGGCTCTTCGGGCCATAGAGCAGCGGCTGCGGGCGACCTGTGGTGCCACTGGTGGTCTGAATGATGATCTGCGGGCGCGCCCACTCGGGGTGCACTGCCTGCCCGTCGAAATCGCCGAGCGGTGGACAACGCTCGACCGATTCCATCAGGTCAGACTTCGAGTAGGTGGGCAGTTTTGCAAGATCATCCAGCCCGCGGATATCGCCCGGTGTGATGCCCTGTGCGCCCCAGAGGCGCTGGTAAAACGGCACTTTCCAAGCGAATTCGAGCACCCGCGAAAAACGCGCTTCCTGGGTGGCGCGCAGTTCGTCGCGGCTCATGCCGCGAAACCGTTCGAGAAAAGCCGAGCCCATCGGGTAGTCGCGACGGATGCCGGGAATGTCCGCGGCGTCGAAGTAATTGAGCATGTTGGGTGAGGCCCTGGTAACTACTGCAGTTCGGAAGTGACCGCGGCCAGCGGACCGCCATGGGCGAGCGCAAGGCAGGCGTCGATCACGCGGGAAATTTTCGATTCGGAATAACCGGAGGCGTCCATCAGCATGCGCGCCTTGTCGAGGAGCGCATCGGTGGTGAGTGGGCATTCGGTGTCGCCCAAAGCATCGGCGCGATGTTCAACCACAAGGCTGCCGTCGTCGAGCTCAATCTCGAGCGACGCGCCGAAGTGCTGCGGATAGCGGGCGGTGAGTGCCGGGTCTTCGACGAGCAAAACACGCGCCCGAAGCGCGGTGACATCGGGATCGCGTACTGCCCCCATGTCGAAGTCGGCGAGTGCTGGGCGGCCGCGTAGCAGGACCACCGCCGCGGCATGCTGAAGGCTGAATTTAGCCTCGACTGGGGTGGTGGGTGTGGCGTGATCGCAGAAGCCAATCGCGTCGCGATAGCCGACTGCGCGAAGGCGCTCGATACGGTTGATGTCGACGCGATCCTTCAGCGCGAGCGCGGCGTCGATCAGCGGATGCGTGTGCCGGCAGGCAGGCCAGGGCTTGAAGCTGCAGTCGTGAATTTGCCAGGCCCCGTCCGGATCAGCGGTCAGTTCGTGGCGTCGGGCGTCCGGGCAGAGGCCTGCCCAGAACCCAAGCGGCCCCTCGAAGATTCGATGAGCGCCGGTGAACCCGTGGGCGGCAAGCTGGGCCGCAAGCAGCCCCGACTGTGCGGCGCGGCCGTTGTGGAGCTGCTTGCTCATGGTGTCTTCAAGTCGGCACTGCCAGAGCCCTGCGGCCTGGGTGCCGGCATTGCCTAGCGCGTCGAGGAGCTGCGTAGGGTTGAGCGCGAGGAGCGAACCCGCCGCCGCTGCGGCCCCGAACACCCCGCAGGTGGCGGTGGTGTGGAAGTGCCGGTAGTGGGCCGGGCCCACGCTACGACCCACGCGGATCATGGCCTCCATCCCTCGCACCACTGCATCGAGCATGGCCTCAGCGCCTGCGCCCAACGCCTGCGCCTGGGCGAGCGCAGCGGGTACCACGACAGGCCCGGGATGGACGATGGCCGCACGGTGAAAATCGTCCATCTCGAGAATATTGCCGACTGCGCCGTTGACCAGCGCAGCATCACGCGGGTCAAGTGACAGTGCGCCGATCGTTCGGCAAGGACCCGCGCCCAGCGTGCGGGCCCAACTGCGCAGTGCGACTCCGGGCGGGGTGAGCGCACCGGCCGCAGCGCACCCCACCCAGTCGAGCACATGCAGCGCAGCGCGTTCGCGGTCGGCGGCTGAGACGGGCCTGGCCAGGATGCGGGCCAGCGTCTCGGTGGGCGGAGCAGGATCGGGCGCCAGCATCGGTGGTGAGTGACCTCGGTTGAGCGATCAGTCGCGCGCGCGATGCCCGGGGGCGAGGCGGGCCAACACAGCATCGGTGTGCTCGCCCAGCGCGGGCAGCCGGGTGTTCAGGCGCGCGGGTTCGTGACGAAACTTGATCGGGTTACCGATGTGAAGATTGCCGTCGGTATCGCGCACCAGCATCTCGCGCGCGGCGGCCTGTGGGTGGTGGAAGGCCTCATGAAGGTCTAACACCGGCGCGAGACAGACATCATGATCTTGCATCCAGCGCTCCCATTCATCACGCGTGCGGCTGCGGAAGATGTCGGTGAGGGCTGCCTTGACCGGCGCATGGGCGGGGCCTGGCGGCTGGTTGGCGATTGGAATCAGGTCGGCACGCCCGACCGCGGTGAGCAGGTTGTTGACGAACTTGTGCTCAACCGCGCACAGCACGATCTGCCTGCCGTCGGCGGTGTCGTAGATGTTGTAGAACGAATGCCCGCCCCAGGAACGCTCCTCGGGCACCACCGGCGGCCGGTTCTCCGCAAACACACTGCCGGTGGCATTGGGAAGCCAGGACAGCGTGGCATCGTGCATGGAGATATCGACGTAGTCGCCCTGGCCGGTTTTTTCGCGACGAAGAAGCGCCATCAGGATGCCCGTGAGCGCCATCATGGAACCTGTGATATCGGCGATGGGCATGTGCGGATGCACCGGGCGACCGCTTCGGTCGAGGTTGAGGCTCAGCACGCCGGCAAGCGCTTCCATGCCGATGTCATGCGCCGGGCGCATTTTCAGCGGACCGCTCTGGCCGAAGGCGGCAATGGAGGCGTAGACAATGCGCGGATTGCGCGCGGAGACGGCGTCATAGTCAACGCCCAGCCGGGTGACCACACCCGGGCGGAAGGCCTCGACCACCACATCCGCCTGTTCGGCGAGCGCGAGAAACGCTTCGCGGCCTGCGGTCGATTTGAGATCGAGCACGATGCTCTGCTTGCCGCGCGCGATGTTGCGAAACCAGACGCTGTGTCCGCCCGCTCGGTAGCCCACGTGGCGCACAGGCTCGCCCTCGCCGGGCGGCTCGATCTTGATGATCTCGGCGCCGTGGTCGGCCATCATGGTGGTGAGATGGGGGCCGGGCAGGAACAAGGACAGATCGAGTACGCGAATGCCTTCAAGTTTCATGGGGTTTCGCTCAGCAAACGCCGCTACCGCGCAAATCGGCGATCTCGGCTGCGCTCACACCGATTTCGCCCAGCACGGCTTCGGTGTCGGCGCCGCAGGCTGGGCCGGGCGTGGCGCCGGGGCGCTTGCCGTCTACACGGATCGGGCTTGCGATCATTCGCAGCCCTTCTGGTCGTGAAGGATGCGCGACCGTGAGGATGCCTTCGGTTTCGGCAAGGTACGGATTGTCGAGCGCCTGGGGCAGGGTCAGCACCGGCGCGGCCGGTACGGTCCCAGCAAGCAAGCCCATCCAATGGGCGGTGGTGTGTGTTCGGAAAATGGGGTCGAGGATATCGACCAGCGCCTGCCGGTTGGCCCGCCGCTCGGCAAAACCCTTGAAGCGCGGATCCGTGGCGAGTGCGGGCTGGCCGATGCTCTCGCAGAGCAGTGTCCAGAAGCGGGCGGTGATGCACATGACGAACACCCAGCCGTCAGCGGTGGGCATCAGCTCGCACGGCACCACCGACGGATGCCCCGAGCGCGGTTTGCGCTCGGTGACGTGACCCTCATTGAGGTACCAGGTGGCCGGATAAGTGAGCTGGTGCATGGCGACGTCGTAGAGCGAGATGTCGATATCGCATCCCTTGCCGCTTCGATACGCGCCCAACAGGGCCGAGGAGAGGGCAAACGCCGCGGTGACCCCGCCCATGAAGTCGATCATGGATAGACCCATGCGCGAAGGCGGTGTGCCGGGTTCGCCGGTAATGTCGAGATAGCCGGCTTCGGCCTGAGCGAGGTAGTCGTAAGCG
>CAIPNM010000513.1 GCA_903866395.1 uncultured bacterium | reverse complement strand
TCGATTCCGCTCACCGTGTCGGTGCCGCCGAATCCGTCGTCCAGCACCTTGCCCTGCGACAGGTCGATCTTCAGGCCGTTGGTGGCCGCCTCCGGCTCCAGCCAGTCAAAGCCCGCACCGCCCACCAGCGTGTCACGCCCGGCGTTGCCCCCGATCTTGTTGGTCCCGACATCGCCCTTGATCTGGTCATCGCCCTGGCTGCCGCACACGTTCTCGATGTAGAGCAGCCGGTCGGTCCACAGGCCTTCCTCTTCACCCTTGCCTCGCGCCACCGCCTCGATCAGGCTCGCGAAGATGCCGATCATCTGGTCTTCGTACTCGGCGCAGTCTTCGCCGTCGCCGCCGTTGAGCGTGTCGCTGCCCTCACCGCCACGCAGTTCGTCGTTGCCCGAGCCGCCCGCCAGGCTGTCCGACCCTGCGCCACCGCTCAGGTCGTCGCTACCGGCACCGCCGTCGAGCACGTTGCTGCCGCTGTTGCCCTTCAGGTTGTTGTCAGCGGTATTCCCTGTAATGCCGGTGTTACCGGCCTGCTCTTGCAGCTCCGCGTCATCAACGCCACCGCCTAGGACCAGCGGCTTGCTGAGATACGACGCAATGTAAACGATGTCGCGAGCCGTGTCGGTACCGGTATCCTCAAAAACGTCGCCGGGATTGTCCACGTAGTAAGTGTCGGACCCATTGCCACCGTCCATATAGTCGGCGTCTTTATCGCCATCCAGCACGTCGTTGCCGTCGCCCCCGTAGAGCGAATCCTTGCCGCTACCGCCAAGAAGGTTGTCGTTACCGGCGTTGCCGAACAGCGTGTCGTTGCCCTGCTCTCCTTCCAGGCTATCGTTACCTTCCTCTCCAATGAGCCGGTCGTCGTCATAGCCACCATAGAGGCGGTCGTCGCCGCGTCCGCCTTTCAGTTCGTCGCGCCCGAGGAATCCGTACATATCACTCGGACCAGGACCGCCTTGTAAGTAGTCGATGCCGTTGGTCCCCAACTTCTGGTCGGGAATGTCGTCATCGGTATTGGTGACAACCACCGTTGCGATTTGAAGACCTTGCCCACTACGCATACCGTCATAAGAAAAATCATCTGACTTGGTCGCCGTGGTGATGTTGAAGGTAAGGTCTCCATCGGTCTCGCTATCGTCAACCCCTTTTACGGTAACGGTCTGAGTCTGATTCCAGTTGCTGGGCGTAAAGGTGAGCACCTGCGATACCTGACCGTTGGCAGCAAACACCCCCTCCGTTGCATCGCTGATCGTGAGGGTGACCGCCACGTTGTAAACCGGTGCTTTAGACAACACGACACCGTAGGTCGCCGTTTCGCCCGACTCGGACGTCTTCAGCCCAGTGACATTGCTAAAGTTCACTGCGGCAGCCACCGTTACTGGGGTGGTTGAAGTGTCTTGGACCACAACCGATGCGCTCTTGCCCGCTGCCGTAAGGGTCAGCGTCTCGGCGCCCTCCGTTACCAAATCGTCCGAGACGGCGATCGTGACGCTGGCGCGCCCGAGCGAGTTCACCGTGAGGGAGCCTGACAAAGGCTGTCCCTTTAGATCTGCCGTGTTAACACCCGAACCGCTGATCGTATACGGCACAACCGTGTCAACTGAAACGTTGGTGGTGATTAAATTGAAGGTAACGGAGCCGCCTTCATTGACCGACGCAGCGGAAGCCGTCAGCGCGTAGGTTGGTGTGGGTGCAACGACCTCTTTGAGCACAACCACCTTGTCGCCAAACTCAACGCGCTCGATATTGGCGAGGGATATTGACCAAGAGGGCCCGGTGACCGAACGAATCGTGTGTCGGTCCGTACCCGCCTGATCGATCGCATACAAAGACGAGTCCGCGCCAACTTTAAGCACGTCAACGCCAGCCCCTCCGTCGATCGTTCCAGTACCTCGGACAAACGACAACTCATCGTCGCCAGCGCCCAGGTTGATCAAGCTGGCTTCGAGATCAACACGCTCGCTCGAATCGACACCGGAAAAGACAACTCGGTCATTACCCGCGCCCATGTCGACCGTACTTCCACGGACACCCACTCGCGCGGACTCGATTTGCAGCGTGTCGTTTCCAGCGCCTCCATCAACGGTCGCGCCGTCCATGCCGGTCAGGCTGGACTGGACCCATAAACGATCGTCGCCAAGCCCGAGCGTGACGACGCTGTTGGATACACCTGTTGCTGGGCGACCCGTCTCATTACCAACCTGAATTTCAATCGCATCGTCACCATCGCCCATATCCACCAAGCCGTTCCAGGAGGGCGCACATTGCCAAAGCCCCGTCACACTGTTGCCATTGTTGGTGGTTGGATTGCTATCGGTGACCGAAATACGAAGCGTGTCCTTGCCTCCCCCCGCGCGGAATGCGGTGTTGGCCATTCCGAACAGCCCCTGGTTGTCATTCCGGCCCAAGGTATCAACCGAAATCTCTGCGACGCTGTCACCTGATCCGAAATCGATGGAGCTGTTGTAGCTACCGAAGCTGGTGTAGTAACCCTCAATCGACAAAGTGAGCCGCTGCAATCCGTCACCGAACCGAATCTCGGAGGCATCAATGCCGATGGTGAGGTGGGACGAGGGTACAAATCGAGCGGTAGCTTGAATGACGTTATCGCCGATCAAATCAACAATCACCGCAGCGCCAATTGCCGTCCCATTTGTGGAAGAACTGCTTGCTTCAAAAACATCCTTACCCGCTGTTCCCGACCAGTAACCCGTGATGAATCCGCCACCATGCTCGGTAACGACTGCGCTGGCGACCGGGATCGGCGTGGAACCGAGACGGGACAGCAGCTCGGTCGATGCAAGCGTGACATCCGAAAAAACAAATGATTCAACTCCGGTTACCGTCAAATCGGTAAGTGGGTCACTCACATCGACCAGACGCAGCTTGCCCGTGCCCGCCGACTGAACCAGTATGGACGTTGAAGGGGCGCCAATTTGAATCGTATCGGTTCCGAAACCACCATCAACCGCACCGGTCCCTCGGTCTATCGTCACGCGATCATCGCCGGACCCGAGCGACAGGGTAGCCCCGTAGAGACCTACCGAATGCGCGCCGCTATCGGCAACGACCAACCGATCATTACCCGTCCCAAAATTCAATTCGGATTTTCGAATGCCAGCCGCCGCAGCTTCGATCGACAAGGTGTCGTCTCCGCTACCACCATCCAGCGTGACGCGGTCCAGGCCATTCTGGGTGGACTGGATCTCCAACTGATCGTTGCCACCGCCAAGCAGCAACGACGACAGCACTGCCGCTGAAGCAGTTCTTAACCCAGCGTTCTCAACCTGAAGGAAGATGCGATCATCGCCATCTCCCATATCAATCGTGCTGGAGAGGACGCCATTCAGCTCATTCTCAACAGCGTCATTTTGAGTGGTGTCACTCCCGGTGACCACAAGCTCGTCCGCTCCCCCGCCCAATTTAAGTTGCGACGAGTTAATCCCTGTCATACGCCGATTGTCGGACGTAGAGCCTGTATCCAAGGCAACCATGACCCGACCGGCCCCAGCCCCGAATTCAATAGTTGAGTTGTTAATCCCGGTGATGTAACCGTTACTCGCAACCTCAACATCAAGGCTGCTGACACCGTCACCAAATTTGATGGTTGAAAGTTCGATACCAGTCGGGCTCCAACCGCTCCGGATTGAAGCCTGCACTGAGTTGTTACCCAACAGATCTGTGATGGCTGCTCGGGTGATAGCGGCAAGAACCCCGCTACGGCCCTCGCCCATGTACGCGTCGTTACCGGTTGTTCCAGCGATATAGCCTGTCAAAGGCTGCCCTGAATGCTCCCGCGAAGTGTTCGCGGCTGGCGGCACGGGCGT
>CAIPNM010000512.1 GCA_903866395.1 uncultured bacterium | reverse complement strand
TTCCTGCTCGAGGATGTCGGCCACCAGCGCGCGCACGGTACGCGCAATGATCCCCATGGGAATGACCGACATGGTGAGCGCGGGAAGCACCATGAACTGGATGTGCTCCCAGTTCCAGGCCCAGCGATCGGAGCCGCCTGGGCCTGCGCCGCTGGCAGGCAGTATTCCTGTGAGGGCGGACAGCGCAATGACCAGAACCATGCCGAGCCAGTAGTGCGGGACACTCACGCCAAGTACTGACAGGAAGGATGCGAGGCGGTCCACCCAGGTATTGCGGAAGTATCCCGCAACGAATCCGAAGAGCGAGCCCAGTATGAATCCGATCAGGGTGGCAACCGCCGCCAGCCTGAGTGTGTTGCCGACGGCGCGAAACACTTCAGCGCTGACCGGCCGGCCGGTGGCGATAGAGGAGCCGAGGTCGCCCTGAAGCGCGCGCCACAACCAGGAGAAGAATTGCTCTGGGTAGCTGCGGTCAAACCCGTAGAGCTGACGAATGCGTGCGGCAAGCTCGGCAGAGGCATCAGGGGGAAGCACTGAGACCAGCGGGTCGCCTGGAGCGAGGTGAACCAGCGCAAAACAGACGAGCGCCACGCCCAGCATGATGGGCAGCGCGTAGATCAGTCGCCGGATGACGTAGGAAATCAAAGTGAGGTACGGTCGTGTGTCAAGGGACGGGCGGCGTTGCCCCCCCCAGGGCGAGGCCCCGGGGGGGTGAAGCAGGAAACGCTTACTGGATGCTCATCGGAGCAATGTCAATGAACCAGCTTCGCGGCTGAACCACGCCTTTGACCTTGCTCGACATGGCCCGCGGCCCGACGTCATGGGCGATCCACACGAACGGGGCTTCTTCAACGATCCGTTTGTGCAGCTGAGCGAGTGCCGCATCGCGCGCCTTGTCATCGAAGGTGGTACGAGCAGTGCCGATCAGTTGGTCGAACTCGGCGTTACCGAAGTAACCCCAATTGTTCGAGACGGGCGGGAAGGTTTTGGTTGAGGTGAACCGCACCATTGCGAAGAAGGGATCCATCGCAGCGAAGCTCACGTTGATCGCGTGCGCGCCGTTGGCCGTGGGATCCTTCGCCCCGCGACGCCAGTTGGTGAACAGCGTGTTCCACTCAATCACGTCGAATGCGACATCAAAGAAGCACTGTTTCAGCGACTGTTGTACGAACTCGTTCATGGGCAACGGCTGCATCTGACCAGACCCCGAGGCCGAGATCTGCACCTTCACCTTGACCGGCTTGGCAGCAGAAAAACCGGCGTCGGCCATGAGCTTGCGTGCAGCGTTGGGGTCGTATTTGATGTCAAACGAGGGGTTCCCCCACCAGGGGTGTGTGGGATCGACGGTGCCTTTCGGAACAGCCATCATGCCGCCAAGAAGTTTCTGCAGGCTCGCATGGTCCACACACAGGTTGGCGGCGTGACGAACACGCTTGTCGAGCCAGGGCGAGCCCTCGGCGAACGACAGCTGCCAGGGCCAGACATGCGGCTGCTGGTTGCTGTAGACCGTAAAGCCACGCCCACGGATGGTGGCGATTGCATCCGGTGCCGGGGCCTCGATCCAATCGACCTGACCCGACAGCAGCGCAGCCGTGCGGGCATTGGCCTCAGGCATGGGCAGCATCACCACGCGGTCGATCTTGGGTGTGCGAACCGGGTCCCAGTAGGCCTTGTTGGCAGCCAACTCGAGACGCTCGCGCGGCACGAAGCGGGTCATGCGGAACGGGCCGCTGCCCGAAGCGTCGGCAGCGAATGCCGTCCAGGCCTGCTTGGCGCGCTCTTCCGCAGGCAGATTACCCGGGGTGGCGTCAAACTTCTTCTGCCAGTGCGCGGGCGACGCCATGAACAGGTTGGTGAGGTTGAGCGGGAGGAATGAATCGGGTTCGCTGGTGGTGAGTTCCACCGTGTAGTCATCGATCTTGCGGGCGCTCGCCAGGGTGGGCATGCGCGAGACGGTGACACCGATCTGGCTTGGGTCATAGTGCGGCGCGGTCTTGTCAAGCACCTTACGGACATTCCAGACCACGGCGTCGGCCGTAAAGTTGGAGCCGTCATGGAACTTCACGCCCTGGCGCAGCTTGAACGTCCACTTGGTCTTGTCGTTTGCGTCAACCGCCCAACTGAGCGCGAGGCCCGGGATCAAAACGCTGGCGGCATCCGCCTTAGACAGATCCCAGTGCGTGAGCGCGTCATACATGGGAATGCCGGTGAAGCGATTGCCTTCGAAGCCCTGGTCGGGCTGGCCTAAGGTGCGGGGGATGTCGGCGGCGGTCATGCCGATACGCAGGACCTTGTCCTGGGCCTGGGCCGTAAGCGGCAGCGCTGCTGCGAGCAGCAAGGCAAGTGAGGAACGACGGACAAATCTCATCGGGAACTCCTGGGTTAATGACACAGGTTCTAGGCAAGACACGTGCCTGAGCGACAGGCGGAGGGGATGGGAGACATCTTGAGCCGCCGTTACCCTAGTTTGAGAAGCCGCTCTGCAGTCAGATCGAGACCGCAGAGCACGCTGTCGAGAAGTGGAACCGGAACCGAGGGCTCAAGCGCGCGAGCATAGCCGAACAGGCCGGCGCCGCCGATGATGACCGACTGCGGCGCACGCCCGGCTGCCTTGCCACGTTCGATGGCGGTACGGCAGGCTTGCCCGAGCAGGCGAAGCGCCCAGTCGGGATCCGCCTTCAGTTGGGCGCCGGTTGCATCGACCGTTTCAAGGGCGACCAGCGCGTCCAGCAGCCCGATTGAAAAGGCGAGCCTGCGCAGGGGTTCGCGCCAGCCGTGTCCGCCCGTCACGATGGCGAAATCGCCGCTGCGGGCAGCCCACCGCATCGAAGCCTCCGCGAGACCCGTCACGGGTTCGAGCGCAAGCTCCTCGAGTGCCTGTAAGGCCGGATCACCGAAGCAGCCAATCAGGCAGGCATCGAAAGCCCCATGTGCAGCGATGGCCTCCTGCCTCGCCTGCAGTGTGGCGTGCGCTGCGATGGCGAGCGAATGCTCGCCGGTGATGTAAGAGGCGCCGAACGGCGCGGTGACCGCAGTCACCTGAACCGCACTACCCAGACGGTCGGCAGCCGCGTCAGCGAGCAGTCGGGTGACCGAATCGGTGGTGTTCGGATTGATCAGGAGCAGTCTGGGCACGGTTGACGGCGAAACTGGTTCAGCATTGAAAGCGCGGCACGGTAGCATGGACGCCCCGCGTTGGTGCGGATGGCGGATACGAATGCCGGGGTTTAGGCATTGCGCACCAAATCGGTGAGCGGTCTATCATTCAGGATCCCTCTGTCTCCGAGATCACCATGCGCGATACGCTGTCGCTGATTCCCCGTGGCCGCTTTCCCTCGATCAGGCGTCGGAGCGTGTCGACCGTCCAGGCTAACCTCGGGTATCGCTGCAATCAAACTTGCCAGCACTGCCATGTGAATGCGGGGCCGCATCGTGAGGAGATGATGGACCGCGACACGCTGAACTTGCTCATGCGGTTCGTTCGCGCAAGCGGGGCGCGTGTGCTCGACCTCACTGGCGGGGCGCCGGAACTCAATCCAGGTTTTCGCGAACTGGTGGCCGAGGCGCGGGCAGCGGGCCTGGAGGTGATCGACCGCTGTAACCTGACCGTGCTGGAAGAGCCGGGTCAGGAAGATCTCGCCGAATTTTTGGCAGGCCATCAAGTGCATGTCGTGGCATCACTGCCTTGCTATCTGGAAGACAACGTTGATCGCCAGCGCGGTAAAGGCGTCTTTGAGACCAGTCTGCGCGCGTTAGCCCGCCTCAATGCACTCGGCTACGGCACCACGCTTACACTTGATCTGGTCTTTAACCCGCAGGGGCCCAGTTTGCCGCCGCCGCAGCAGGCGCTCGAGCGCGATTACCGCCAGATGCTGGGCGAACGATACGGCATCGTTTTCAGCCGACTGCTCACTCTCGCCAACATGCCAATTCAGCGCTTCGGTTCCATGCTCGCGAGCCAGGGCAAGTTCGATGACTACATGGCGCTCCTGCGTGAGGCCCATCGCGATGAAAACCTGGATGCGGTGATGTGCCGTGATCTTGTGAGTGTCGATTGGCAGGGCTACCTCTTCGACTGCGACTTCAATCAGATGCTGGGCTTGCCGCTGCGCCGTGCCGCACAGTCGCGAAGCCACCTGCGTGAAGTCGTCGGCCAGTCGTTCGCGGAGCTTCCGATCGTTGTCCGAGATCACTGCTACGGCTGTACGGCGGGGCAGGGCAGTTCCTGTGGCGGTGCGCTCGCCGACGGCAATGAGTCGGTGGCTCAAGGCGACCAGCCTACGGCGGAAGCGGTCGGGGTCTGACCGTGGGAGGGGAGGCTTCGCAAGGACCGCCCGGGCGCTGGTGTCCCCCTTCCTATGGACTGGGGCCCAGAGCGTTTCTGGCGGGGCAGCACTACGACGCCGAAGTGGTTTATGTCGTGGGCGGGTTATATGGCAACCCGTTCGCGCTGTCGCGGCTGGTTGAACTGTTCGATGCGGAACCTGCCACCCGGAAACTCTTCATTCTGAACGGCGACTTTCACTGGTTTGATCGCGATGAGGCGACCTTCGCTGATATTGAGCGCGTCACGTCGTCGTTTGTACGCCTTCGCGGTAATGTGGAGACGGAAATCGCCGCGGCGGGTGACGATGCGGGCTGCGGCTGCGCTTACCCGGCTTCGGTTTCGGATGAAGATGTGAACCGGTCTAACCTCATCCTTGGCGAATTAAAGCAGGTTGCACGCCTGCTTGGATGCGACCAGGCGCTCGGCGCGTTGCCCGCTGTGGCGCGGGTGAGTTGCGGCGGGCTGCAGATGGCGATCACCCACGGTGATGATCGTTCACTTGCCGGCTGGGAGTTCGCTTTTGATCGGCTTGACGAAGCCTGGCGAGAGGGACTTGGAACCCGGATGCAGACCCTTGGCGTCTCGCTGATCGCAAGCAGTCACACCTGTTTGGCGGTGGCTGACACCCGCCTTCACGATGGGCAGCTTCAGGCGGTCGTCAACAACGGTTCAGCTGGAATGGCAAATTTTCAGGGCGACCCGTCAGGGTTGTTTACCCGGGTGGCGGCGGCTAGCTGGGCCGACGCGTGTGACGAGGCTCCGCTTTATCGTGCGGTCATAGGCGGAGCAGATGTGGCCGCCGTGCCG
>CAIPNM010000511.1 GCA_903866395.1 uncultured bacterium | reverse complement strand
GATAAACCGGGACGGCTCCTGAGGCAGCGACTGCCGCGCTCGCGAACGCTCCCGGCACCAGCTGAGGGTCAGGCTGCGCTCGGCCCGGGTGATCGCCACATACATGAGGCGGCGCTCCTCCTCGATGCGCGCATCCTCTGCTGCGCCCCGCGCAGTGGCCGGCGTCTCGGCGCGCTTGCCCTCCTCGGTCTCGGCAGTCTCGGCCTCGGTCTCGCGCGCTCCCAGATGCGGCAACACCCCCTCCTCGCAGCCCACCACGAACACATGCGGGAACTCCAGCCCCTTCGAGGCATGGATGGTGGTGAGGCGCACCGCGTCAGCCTCGGCATCGCGCCGGTCAAGCTGCGACAAGATCGCGATCGATTGTGCGAGCTGGGCGAGCGTCGCCTCCTCCTCCTCGGCGCGTTTTTTCACCCAGTCGCAGAAGTCACACACATTGCGCCAGCGGGTGGCAGCCGTCTTTTCATCCTGGCTATCAGTGAGCCAGCCGCGGTAATCGATCGCAGCGAGCAGATCATCGAGCACCGGGCCGGCGGGTTCGCGCGCCGCCCGCCAGTTGATGCGGTTGATGAACTCGCCAAACTCGCGCAGCGTCTGCAGCTGCCGAGCGGCCAGTCGGGATTCGAAGCCGGTTTCGAACAGCGCTTCGAACATCGAAGTCTGTCGTGAGCCCGCGTAATCGCCAAGCGCAGTCAAGGTGGCCGTGCCGATACCGCGCTTGGGCGTGGTGGCCGCACGGATGAACGCCGGATCATCGTCATCGTTGGCGATCAGCCTGAGATAGGCGATCAGGTCGCGGATCTCGGCGCGTTCAAAAAAGGACTGGCCCCCCGAGAGTACGTAGGGGATATTTTCCTTGCGAAGCCACTGCTCAAACACCCGTGACTGATGATTGCCGCGATACAGAATCGCATAGTCACGCCAGGCGGCCCGTCGCTCAAAGCGATGCGCATGGAGCCGCATCACCACGGATTCGGCCTCCGCTTCCTCGTTGGCACACGGCACCACCTGGATGGCATCGCCCGTGCCGTGCTCGGACCACAGCTTCTTCTCATGTAGCTTCGGGTTGTTGGCGATCAGCCGATTGGCGGCGCCAAGAATCGTGAGGCTGGAGCGGTAGTTCTGCTCGAGCTTGAAGAGCTTCAACGCCGGAAAATCGGTCTCCAGCCGGCGCAGATTATCGAGTGTCGCGCCGCGCCAGCCGTAGATCGCCTGATCATCATCGCCCACCGCGGTGAATGCCGCCCTCGGCCCGGTAAGGAGCTTGAGGAGTTGGTATTGCGCGGCGTTGGTGTCCTGGTATTCATCGATCAGCAAATAACGCAGGCGCTCGCGCCAGCGCTGCGCAAGATCGGGGTGTTCAGTCAGAAGCTTGACCGGCAGCAGGATCAGGTCGTCGAAATCAACCGCCTGGTAGGCGGTGAGCGTAGCGGTATGCTCGCGCCAGGCGCGAGCCATCGCGTGCTCGGCAGCCTGGCTCGACTGGTCGGCCGCCAAATCAGGATCGAGCAGCGCATTTTTCCAAAGCGAGATCTGGTGCTGGGCGTGGCGAATCAGCTTCCGGTCGGTGGTGGCGAGTGCACCGGCGAGAATGCCCGCGCAATCATCGGAATCGAGGATGGAGAAACTTCGCTTGAGACCCAGTCGCTCGCCGTCCTGCCGCAAAATTTGCATGCCCAGCGAATGAAAGGTGCTCACCAGCGGTCGCCGGCCCTTGGGCAGCGTGATGATTTTCTGCAGCCGCTCGGCCATTTCCTGAGCCGCCTTGTTGGTGAACGTGATCGCACCGATGGCCTCGGGTGCGAAACCGCTGTCGATCAGATGCACCATCTTGTGCGTGATCACGCGGGTCTTGCCGCTTCCGGCGCCCGCCAGCACCAGGCAGGGTCCATCCAGGTGGCGAATCGCCGCGCGCTGCGCGTCATTGAATGTTGCCGACATCGGATCAGATTTCTGCAGGATCGACTTCAAGCTGCCAGCGGGCGCGGGTCTTCACCTCGCGAAGACTCGCGAGCCAATGCGGCAGGAACGCATGAAGCGCCGGTCGGGCCGTCGCCTCGACCAGCAGTTGGGCACGCTCTCGCCCCTTGAGGCGAGCAAGCGGCATCGGCACCGGGTCAAAGAGCTGCACCGGTGCCTCGGGGTCGGCGGTACGCAACGGCTCGGCGAGTTCGCGCGCTGCGGTGAGAAAGGCGAGCGCCTCATCGAGCGCGCCGGCATCGGCACGCAGCAAGGCCTGATGGGCAAAGGGCGGCATCGCCGCCTCGCGCCGCTCGAGCAAGAGCGCGTCGGCAAAGCCGCTGTAGTCGTGGCGCTTCAGGCACTCAAAGAGCGGATGAGTGGGGTAGCGCGTCTGCACCAGCACGTGACTCGACGACACCTCGCGGCCGGCGCGCCCGGCCACCTGCATGAGCGTGGCAAACAGCCGCTCGGGCGCACGGAAATCGGCGCAGAAAAGGCCGGCATCACCATCGACCACCACCACCAGGCTCAGGCGCCGAAAGTCGTGGCCCTTTGCGAGCATCTGGGTACCCACCAGCAGATCGACTTCGCCGTCGTGAACGGCGGCGATCAGTGCCTGGGCAGCTCCCCGGCGAGCGGCGACATCGCGATCGAGCCGGGCGATGCGCTGGCCGGGGAACTGCGAAGCGAGCTCCTCTTCCAGCCGTTGCGTGCCGCGCCCGAGGCCAGCGAGCCCAAGGTTGCCGCACTCCGGACAAGCGCGTGGCACGGGCGAGGCGCCCCCGCAGTGGTGACAGACCAGCTGGTACCGGGGGGGGCGCGATCCGCCCGCTGCGGCCCGGTGCAGCACCCGCCAGGCCGAGCACTCGGGGCAGCCGCTCAGCCAGCCGCAGGCGTCGCACCCCAACACCGGTGCGTAGCCACGGCGATTGATGAACACCAGCGCCTGCTCGCCTCGGGAAAGCGTCTCGGCGATGGCGGTCTGAGCTTGCGGAGCGAGCGCAGACTCACTTCGTAAGCCGCGCATGTCAATGAGGTGCAGTTTCGGCAAGGCGCCGCCACCGATTCGGGACGGCATCTCGAGCAGCCGGTATCGGCCGCGCCGTGCAGCCCGCCAGGTCTCGATCGATGGGGTCGCCGACCCCAGCAGTACCGGTACGCCGCACTCGCGCGCGGCGGCCACCGCGAGGTCGCGCGCCGAGTAGTGCAGGCCGTCCTGCTGCCGGTAGGAGGCGTCGTGCTCCTCGTCGACCACGATCGCGGCAAGCCCTGGGAGGGGTGTGAGCACGGCCAGCCGGGTGCCGATCACGACCCGCGCCCGCCCCTCGACTGCGGCGAGCCAGGCCCGCGCACGCTCGGCTTCGCCCAGGCCACTGTGCAACACCGCCACCGACTGCGCCGGAAAGCGCCCGGCGACCAGGCCGGCCAGCTGTGGGGTGAGTGCGATCTCCGGCACCATGAGGAGAAGCTGCGCATCAGGCCGAGCGGCGAGGATGGCCTCGAACCAGCGCAGATAGACCTCGGTTTTGCCGCTACCGGTCACGCCGTGGAGCACCGAGACGCTGAAGCCCTGCGACGCACAGAGCGTATCGAGCACCCGTTGTTGGTCGGCGCCCAGCGGCTGACCCGCCGCAGAGCGACTGGCGACGGCGCGGGGGAGCGGTCGGCCAGACGCAGTGACCGGAGCCGCGGATGTGGCGTCGAGGTGTGCGACAGCGGGCTCGGCGCTTCGCGGATCGCCTGCGCCAGCGACTGCGCTCGCGCTCGCGCTCGCCCCGACACTGCCCCCCTCGCCCGTGTCCGCCCCTACCGTGTGCGCCCCTACCGTGTGCGCCTCTACCGCCCCCACCCCGCCCACCCCGCGACCGGCGCGGCGCGCGCGCGCAAACGCGCTCGATCGCGCTTTCGGCGAGGGCGGCGTACGCAGCGTCCGCGGCACGGCCAGCAACGCGAATTCGCCCACCGACCGATGGTAATACCCGGCCGCGAAACGTAGCAGCGCAAACCAGTTCGCCGGCAGCGCCGGTGCATCCTCGAGACGGGACTCGATCGCCTTCAGCCGCTCGGGCGCCAGATCGCTCTGGGCGCAGAGTTCAAGCACGAAACCGATCCGCCGGCCGGTCCCCCAGGGCACCTGAACCCAGTCCCCGGGCGCCAGCCGGCCGGCGAGCGCCGGCCCGATCCGGTAGTCGAACCAGGGCGCAATCGGGACATCCAGGGCGATCCGCGCAATTCCCGGATCAACGGCGAAACCAGAATTCACTTTAAGTTTGAAGCTTAATCCGAGACCCTTGAACGGGAATTCCGGCTCATCAACAAAAGCTGTGGATAACTCTGTGGGTAGCTACCGAATAGCACCGCCAAGTGCTTGTCAAACCTTGATCTGGAGTCGGTTGCCCGTTTTTTGCGCAATTCTACGCTCTTTTAAATCAATCACTTAGCGAAGGGGGCCTGCCACGGGGAGACGGCGATGCGAGCAGCTCGGGAATGCCCCGTTACTGTGCATAAGTCAGCGGCCACCCGCTCGCAAACCCTGATTTTTCGCGCCTTGGCAAGGCGCGCTGCGACGCGCTCGCGACTAAAGTGAGGACGCGCTCGCGCCGCGACGCCGTTGTTCCCTGCTGTACGCGTGCACGGCCTCCACCAGCGCTGTGACCGACTCGGGCGGCGTGAACTGGGAAATGCCATGGCCCAGATTGAACACATGGCCGATTCCCGCCTGCGGCACGCCAAAACTTTCGAGCGCCTTCAGCGCTTCGCCCCGAATTTGATCGGGGGCGGCCATCAACACCATGGGGTCGAGATTACCCTGGATGGCACACCGCGCTCCCACGCGGGCACGCGCCTGACCGAGATTCACCGTCCAGTCGACCCCCACGCCGTCGCAGCCCGTGGCAGCGATTTCCTCCAGCCAGAGTCCGCCCCCCTTGGTGAACACGATCACCGGCACCTGGACGCGACGCGTGCCGACCACCCGGCCGCTGGCATCGACCTCGGGTTCGTCGCGCTCGCGCTGCAGGCGATCGATCACCTGTCGGATCGGCCCCAGCGAAAATTTCTGGAATGCGCCATCAGCCAGCGCGCCGCCCCATGAGTCGAAAATCATCAGCGCCTGCGCGCCCGCCTCGACCTGGGCATTCAGGTAGTCGGCCACCGCCTGCGCATTAACCTCGAGGATGCGCTTCATGAGATCGGGGCGACGGTAAAGCATGCTCTTTACCTGGCGGAAGTCATCGCTGCCGCCGCCTTCGACCATGTAGCAGGCGAGCGTCCAGGGGCTGCCCGAAAAACCAATCAGGGGAACCCGGCCACCGAGCGCGCCGCGGATCGTGCTGACGGCCTTCATCACATAGCCGAGCGAATCAGCCGGATCGGGTGAGGCGAGCGCCGCCACGGCGGCCTCATCCCGAACGGGACGTTCGAATTTCGGGCCCTCGCCCTCGGCAAAATAAAGCCCCAGCCCCATGGCGTCGGGCACGGTGAGAATGTCCGAGAACAGGATCGCGGCATCAAGCGGATAGCGATCAAGTGGCTGCAGCGTCACCTCGCAGGCCAGCTCGTGGTTCTTGCACAGGTTGAGGAAGCTCCCCGCACGAGCCCTCGTGGCGTTGTACTCGGGCAGGTAGCGGCCCGCCTGACGCATCAGCCAGATGGGGGTGTAATCGGTGGGCTCGCGGCGCAGCGCGCGCAGGAAGGTGTCGTTCTTGAGAGGGGACATCGAATGAGGGCTCCTGGCTCTGACTCGGTTTGGGCTGGGTCCGGGCTTGGTTCGGGGGTTCGATTCAGGTTGGATTTGGGCTCGTGCGCTTAACCGATGACGAGTTCGATCAGTTGAGGGCCGGGCTGCGACATGGCTCGGCCGAACAGTCGGGCGAACTCGCTGAGATCATCGGTACGCGCGGCTTCCAGCCCCATGCCACGCGCCATGGCGACAAAGTCGAGGGTGGGGCGATCGAGCGTGAGCATATCGGTGGCGCGGCGGCCCGGCGTTCCGGCACCCACCCCCGCAAACTCGCCACGCAGGATCTGGTAGGCGCGATTGGCCATGATCACCACGGTGACATCGAGCGCTTCTCGCGCCATGGTCCAGAGCGCCTGAATGGTGTACATCGCGCTGCCGTCGCCTTCGAGTGCGACCACCTTGCGATTGGGCGCGGCGATGGCGGCGCCCACGGCGCAGGGCAAGGCGAAACCGATCGAGCCGCCCATCACCGAAAGCCAATCGTGGGGCGCAGCAGCGGCGGTGGGGGGGCCGAATGACCGTCCGGTGGTGACCGCCTCATCAATCACGATGGCGTGCTCAGGAAGATGGGCGGCGAGCACCGCGGCGATTCCGTCCGAAGTCGGGCGGCCTGTCGGCAGTGCGCCCGTGTCGATCGTCCGGCGCGAGGCCACATGCGCGGGCGCAAGCGCAGATGCCCCGAGCTCGGCCGCAAGTGCTGCGAGCGCGGCCCGACCATCGTGTTCGGGCTCCGTGAGCGTGATGAAGGCGCAGCCCGCAGGAGCGAGGCGGCGCGGCTTGTCGGGGTAGGCAAAAAAAGCGATTGGCGCGCGGGCTCCGACCAGCACGATTTGTCTGAAACGGGCAAGCGCGGCAACCGTGGGGTCGACCGCGTAGGGCAATCGGGCAGCCGACACCCTGCCCGCTCCCCGCGACAGCTTGGCGGTG
>CAIPNM010000510.1 GCA_903866395.1 uncultured bacterium | reverse complement strand
GGAACCCATGACCGCACTCAATCCGGTCATGCGCTGCGGCGACCAGATTGACGAACTCCTTCGAACCCACACGCGAGAATCCTTGGCCGAGCGCCAGCGCGCCATTCGAGCCGTGCTTGAACGCGTGCACCTGAGTGAGCCCGACCGCATTCTTCACAGCTATCCCCATCAGTTGAGCGGCGGCCAGCGCCAGCGGATCGTGATCGCGATGGCCGTCATTCTCAAGCCGGCCCTCCTCATCTGTGACGAGCCCACCACCGCGCTCGATGTCACCACACAGAAAGAAATTCTGACGCTGATTGCAGAACTGCAGCGTGACCAGGGCAGCGCGGTGTTGTTCATCACGCATGACATGGGCGTGGTGGCCGACATTGCCGACGATATCCTGGTGATGCATGAAGGGCGCTGCGTCGAGCAGGGGCCCAGGGAACAGATTCTGCGTACACCCTCGGCCGAGTACACCCGCATGCTGCTCGCCGCAGTGCCCGGCATGACCCCGCCTGCGCCACGCGAGCGTCCACCCGCTGCAACCCGGTTATCCGCCCATGCGGTGGGCAAGACCTATGTGAGCCGCGACTGGGCGGGGCGAGGCCAGGAAACCGCCGCGCTGAAGGATGCGAGCCTCGCCCTGGAAGGGGGCGAAACGATCGGCATCGTCGGTGAATCCGGATCGGGAAAATCCACCTTCGCGCGCTGCCTTATTCGACTGATTGACCCCACTGAAGGCGACATTTACTGGGGATCCGATGAAGTCGCCCGGCGCCCAGAGCGCATGCTGAGGCCGCTTAGGCACCGCGTCCAGGTCGTCTTTCAGGACCCCAACCGATCGCTCAACCCGCGCCGTACCGTAGGTCAGTCCATCATCGAGGGGGCAATGAATTTCGGCGCCTCACGCGCTGACGCGCAGGCGCTCGCCGAACGGCTCATCGGTCAGGTGCGACTGCCAGCGCAATCACTCGATCGCTATCCGAGTCAGTTCAGCGGCGGTCAGCGGCAGCGGATCGCGATTGCCCGGGCACTGGCCTGCAAGCCCGAGGTGCTGGTCGCAGACGAAGCGGTCTCCGCACTCGATGTATCCGTGCAGGCCCAGATCCTCGATCTACTGCGCGACATTCAGTCAGAGCTCAGTCTGGGACTGCTCTTCATCACGCACGACTTGCGCGTGGCGGCCCAACTCTGCGACCGGGTGATCGTGATGCAGCGCGGACGGATCGTTGAACAGGGCGTCACACAAACCCTGTATGCCTCACCCCAGCACCCCTACACCCGTCATCTGTTGGCCAGCGCGCCAGCGGGTCTCGATATCGGCCACTGAACGGTCGCCTCTCGCTTTCCCTCCCCATGCGAATTCTGATCGCCGGCTTCCAGCACGAGACCAACACCTTCGCACCCAGCCGAGCCGACTGGGCTGCGTTCAATCGCGGCGACGGCTTTCCGGCCTATCAGCGCGGCGCGGCCATGCTTGAGACCTTGCAGGATGTGAACATCCCGATCGCAGGATTCGCCCGCGCCGCGCGCGAGCGGGGCTGGCAGGTGATTCCCTCGGGCTGGGCTGGGGCATCGCCTTCCGCGCACGTCACCCGTGACGCGTTCGAGCGTATCAGCGCTGATCTGCTCGAGGATCTTCGCGCAGCGCTCAAAGTGGGGCTGGACGCGGTGTATCTCGACCTGCACGGCGCAGCAGTGGCAGAGCATGCCGACGACGCCGAAGGCGAACTGCTTGCGCGCGTGCGCGCGCTGATCGGCCCCGACCGCCCGCTGGTAGCCAGCCTGGATCTGCATGGCAACATCACCGCCCGGATGTTCGAGCTGAGCGACGCACTGGTGGCCTACCGAACCTATCCGCATATCGATATGGCCGACACCGGCGCCAGGGCGGCAGCGCTCCTCGAGCGGAGGCTGGCAATCGGCCATCCGCAGGCGGTCGCAGTGCGGCGGCTCCCGTACCTGATTCCACTTAGCGCCCAAAGCACCTGGACCCAACCCGCCGAGGGTCTCTACCGCCGGCTGGGCGAGATCGAGCTTGAGCATCGCGCCTCGCTCAGCTTTTGCATGGGCTTTCCAGCGGCTGACTTCCCGGAGTGCTCGCCGGTGTTGTGGGC
>CAIPNM010000509.1 GCA_903866395.1 uncultured bacterium | reverse complement strand
GCTGGTGTAGCTCAGTTGGTAGAGCAACTGATTCGTAATCAGTAGGTCGGAAGTTCGAGTCTTCTCACCAGCACCATATTGAATGGCCTTAGCCTCTAGGGCCATTTTTCAGAGTGGCAGCTTCGCGTTCAGCCCCAGCAGCACACTCCTCGGCAGCCCCGGCTCGTAATACTGGCGCTGCGCCTGATTGACAATCACTGACCCGATCGTCTGCCGGTCGGTCAAATTGTCGATACCGGCAAACATTTCTACCATCACCGGCCCGACCTGCACTCGATGTCGCGCCCGCGCGTTGAAAACACCGTACCCGGGCGCCGGCGCGGTGTTGACATCATCGGCCCACAGGCGCGATCGGGCATGCCACTCAAGTCCCGCCTCCAGTCCCAGACGGGGGGGCGCCCCGGCGGGCGCCCAGCCGGTCTGCGCCCAGAAGAGCGACGCAAAAGCGATCTGCGAAGGAATGGCTGGCATTGCGCGCCCAGCGACGACCTGGCCAAACGGCTGGTCGTACACCGCATCAATCCAAGTCCAGGAAAAACGAGTTCGCCACGACGCCCCCCAGAGCCGGTCGGCAGACACCTCAGCCCCTTCGCGCAACGTGCTGGTAGCGTTTGCGAATACCGTTCTCCCCCCCGAGGAGAGCGCTGCCACCAGTTCATTGTCGGTACGAATCCGAAACAGCGCAGCCTGCATCCGCGCAGCACGGTTGGGCAGCCATTTGAGACCCGTTTCCAGGTGATGGCTCACCGGTGCCGCCAAAAGCGGATTGAACCGGCCAACTGGCGTGCCACCTACGCTCGGCATAGAGTACGCGGCTTCGGCAAGCGTGGGCGTCTCAAAGCCCCGCCCTTGGTTTAGATAAACATTGAGCGTTTCCGAGGCGTGCCAGGTGGCCCCCAGCACCGGACTGGTTGCGCGGTAGCGTACGGCTCCTGAGCCATTGCCATCCGTCAGATAGTCATCGCGACTTTCCAGCCGGACTTCGCTCTGGCGCACTCCGGTGGTGATCGTCCACGACTCGCCCAGATGGAGATTGGCCTGCGCGAACACATCTCGGTTACCGGCATCATTCATTTCGTTGCGGTTCACGCCAACCTTTTCGCCCGATAGCGCAGCACCGCCCTGCCGCCGCTCGGCAGAGTTGTCGTGGTCAATGCCAACGACCCAATCAAGCGTCACAGCCTTGCCAAGCGCCCCGAACCCGGTGAGCTGCAGCCCGGCGCCATCGAACTGACGATCCAACCCCACCCAGGTGTTCGAGGCCTGGAACTGTAGGTTTTCACGCGTGCCGGCATAGGTCCGCGCCTGCAGCCGGAGATCACGGCTAAATCGATGTTCCAGGACCAAGCCGCCTTGGTCCTGCCGGACCGACTTACGGGTATTTGCGGCCAGGGCGTTTGTGCCCGCCGCACGGGGATTGGCAAGCTGCGATGCAGTGAGCCCGAGCGGATCGCGGGCATACGGCATATCGAACGCATTAAGCACCACGCGCAGCCGCGTATCGGTGGCGAGCTGCATGCCAACCACGCCGTTAAAGTGCCGACGTCTGGCCGCACTGTGCTCGCGCCAGCCGTCGGTCGAAAACTCGCCGTAATCAGCCACCAGCCCCGCCGTGCCGGAGCGCCCGGCAAGCTGAACATCACTCCGACGAAGCCCGAAGGAGCCGGCCAGGGTCTCTGCCGATACCGTTGGTACCGCGTCGGGGTCGCGCGTGAAGGTCTGGATCACGCCGCCCGAGGCGTTGCCATAGATCTGGGCCAGGGGCCCGCTTAGCACTTCGATGCGGCCTGCAGAAGGCAGATGAACAGTCGACGCTTGCCCCTGTCCATCGGGGGTTGACGCGGGGATTCCATCGGTCAGCAAGCGGATCCCACGCAACCCGAACGCGGCTCGCGCGCCAAAGCCGCGAATCGAAATCTGTACATCCTGCGCATAGTTGTTGCGATTGAGCGCCACGACACCCGGCGCCTGCGCTAGGGCTTCGGACAGGTTGATAGCTGGGCCCGCACGACGCAAGGTCGCCTCATCGATCAGTTGTACCGAAGCCGGCGCATCGAACTGACGCTGCTCAAGCCGGCCACTCTGTACGGTGACCGATTCAAGCGCCTGCGCCGCCCCATCGAGCACAACCAGAGACGCCGCAGCCCCCACGGCCACGCGGCACAGCCCAGCGGCAATACGAGGCCGCGAGAGTGAAACAGGCATCGCGCTCAGGGCCCGATACGAGAGAGGTAATGCGCGATCGCGACCAGGTCAGGATCGCTCAGTCCGTGGAGCGACGCTGCCATCAAGGTATCGCGTCCCACCGCCTGGTTGCTGGCGAACTGGCGCATCGAATGAAGCAGGAAATCTTCGCGCTGCGCGGCGAGCCTAGGCATCTGCTCTCGCCCAGCGTAGCTCGGCAGATGACAGCTTCCGCAACGGTTCTGCTCGGCGAGCTTCTCACCCTTCGCAAACAACGCAGCATCGCGCGAAGCCGCCGGGGGCTTGAGCGCCTGGCGCGCATAGTGGCGCGCGAGCGCCGTGATGTCTGCATCGGTGACGCCTTCGAGGGCGCCCTTCATTAACGCAATCTCTCGGATGCCCTCGCGAATCAGCACCATCTGATTTTCAAGGAAAACCACCGGTTGACCAGCAAGCGAGGGCGTTTCACGCAAAGGCGCGTTGCCATCGACACCGTGACACGCACCACACGCAACCAGTCTCGCAGTCAGCCCCGCAGGCAGATCCTGAGCGTGAAGCAGCGCCGCGCCGGGAATCGCTCCCAGCGCGAGCGCTAGCGCGAAAAGCCGCGCAAAGATTGCGTTAAGTTTCAAGTGCGGATCAGCGGCTGTACGAGACGCGATAAATCGCGCCCAGCTGCTCATCAGAGACCAGCATCGAACCGTCCGGCATTTGGAGAAGATAAGCCGGGCGACCCCAGAAGCTCTGATCCGCCTCGTTCATGAAACCGGTCATGAAAGGCTCGATCCTGGCGTTGCTGCCATCCGGGTTCGAACGAATCATGACGACGTCATAGCCGATCTTCTTGGTGCGGTTCCAGGAGCCCTTGCGCGCGTTGAAAGCAACGTTGCGGTATTCCGCGGGGAACATGTTGCCGGTATAGAACGTAACGCCCATGGTTGCTGCATGAGGCCCCATCAACGCGACGGGCTTCTCGACACCGCCGCACGGATTGTCTTTTTTCACGTCGGTATCGGGAAGGTCACCCTGATGGCAATGCGGAAAGCCAAAGTGCTGTCCGGTTTTTCCAAGGCGATGCATCGTGTCATGTGGCAGGTCATCGCCCATCCAGTCGCGGCCATGGTTGCTAAACCACAGCTCGCGCGTGACCGGATGCCAGTCGAAACCCACTGAATTCCGTACACCCGTGGCGATCACTTCCATGCCCGAACCATCGGGGTTATAGCGGCGAATCTGCGCGTACTCGGGCGTGGGCAGTTCGCAGATATTGCAGGGTGCGCCAAACGGCACATACAGTTTGCCGTCAGGCCCGAAGGCAATGTATTTCCAGTTGTGGTGCTGAAGGGGTGGCAGTTTGAAGGCCGCGGTCATGTCGACTGGCGCGGCTGCGGGGTTCTTCTCGATGCCGTCAAAGCGGAGTGCCTTGTCGATGGCCATGACATAGAGCGAGCCGTTACGAAAGGCTACGCCTGCCGGCTGGTTCAGCTTGTCGACTACGGTCCGAACCGTGCGCTGACCGCCGGCGTCGGTGACTTCGTAGACGCGCCCGATTGCACGGGTACCCACATAAACCTTTCCATCATCACCACGCGCCATTGCGCGACCGCCGGGCAGCCCCGTGGCCCAGACCTCGACTTTGAAGCCGGGCGGCAGCTTGATCCGGTCAATGGGAATGTCGCTGGCCGGCGTCACGGTCATCTTGCCCGCCAGCGGCGCAAGCGGAGAATTCGCCATGTTGGCAGGCATGCCCTGCTTCCAGGCTGGCGGCGGAGCGGATGCAGGTGCCTGCGCATGCGCTACGTGTAAAGAAGACAGCGCCAGCGCGGCCGCTATTGCGGTGTGGCGAATTGAAAGCTTTGCGAACATGCGAGGTCTCCTGATTATTGTCGGCTGACGTGAACCATCAGGATTTCAGCGGAGCATCGCGCTCAAGCCTTAAAACACCACGCTCAGATTAGGGTTACTTATCAGCGCTCAAGCAGGCGGATCTTTCCGTACTGCGCAGAAACCTGCTGCCGGGTGTTATCGGTATCGGTGAGGATCGCGATACCAATCAGTCGGCCAGGTTCACTTCCAAAAGCACGCCGATAGTCGTCTACGAAATTGCGACGATAGCGCTGCCATGTGCCCACACCGTTGTCGCCACTCGAGACCACAATCTTCCGTATCCGTGCGGTATGGGGGTTGGTGATGACGGCATCGACCGCCTGCTGGTTTTCCCAGATGTACATGAGCGTGGCGTACGGCATTTCCTGGCCACCACTCAACAGTTTTGCCTGCTCGAAAAATAGCTGATCACGGAGCGGCAGCTTGCGACGGTCGCCATCGAAAGCGAGTACGACCCGCACGGGTGAGTCCTCGGCGTAGCGATCCGTGTTGTCGGCGCCGGGCACCAGGGCATCCACCCGCCAGCGCCATTCAATCCAGGGCGTTGCAGCCGGATCAAGACTGACTCGGCGCGCCAGACCTGAGGCCGCGGAATCGGCATACGCCGAGATCACCGTATCACCGTTGCGGCCCCGCGCTTCATAGCGCGTTCTTCGCTTGGAGGGGTGAAGGATCCACGGCTCCCAACCCGGTGGCATGCCACCCGACGCACCCCGCTCCATCACGGCGACTGCGCCTTCCGGATCAGGCTTCAGCGGTTCCGGCAGGTCGGTTTCGGGTGCCGAGGATTGGAAGCTCGCACATCCCCCGAGCCCAACGGCGATCAGGACGAGCAGTGCAAGCCTCACCGACTTCACGGCGCGCTCTCAAGTACCGACTTTGAGCGTAGCGCTCATCTTGCGAAGCAGCGCGGTCACGCTCTGGGCAACGATCCGCCCTGTCTTCGGGTTTTCCGACGGAATATTTTCAATCGTCATGGTGAAACGGGCCGAGTCAGCATCGACCGAGATCGTATGGGTGTTTCGCGTCACGGTGGGATCCGCCCAGATTTCAAGCACGGTTTTGTCAGGCCCCACCCCGGCGAGCGCGAGAGCGACCGCTACATTGAGATTGGCGGGGAAGCCTTTCGCCGCCTCGCGTGCAGTGCCGGTAAACACCCGCTTGGGCTCGGTCAGCCCCTGAATGGAGATCTGGTTGTCGACCAAATGCGGCGCGCCCACCAGCCCCCCCGGTGGCTTGCGGGTCACCATGCGGACCGAGTGGATGGTGCCTTCAGCCGCGGCCAGCATGGCGTCAAGACCGATCAGCGCGCCCGTGGGCACCACGATCGAGCCCCCTGTTTGCTTTGCAAGATCGATGAGATCGGGTCGCGAAAGCAGCGCCCCCACTGACAGCACGATTGCCTGCTTTCTCGCGTGCAGAAACGGACCGATGATCTCGCCCAATACCGCTGCGGGCGCACATTCAATCACCACATCGGCCTCGGGCTCGAGGGCTTCAATACCAAGCACCTTGACCGGGTGTGGCAGGGTCGCTGCGAACTGAGCCGCCCGATCAAGATGCCGGGCTGATACCGCAACCAGTTCAACGCCTGGCACCGCCCCTGCCGCGAGGCGAATCGCGAGCGCGCGCCCGATTGCGCCTAGCCCGGCAATGGCAACCCGAAGTCTCGCGTGTGCAGTCATCGTTTAGCTCCGTCACGCACGATCACATCAACCTGACCACGCACATCCATCTCATAGGCAAGCCCCTGAACTGGCGGGTGCGCAACATGCCAGGTGAGTCCACAGGCGATGCGCCCCGGTGTTGCAAGCTCGGCGATCACGGCCTCGGTGATCGCATGAACGCTATAGGCCCGAACCGCGCTTGCATGCTGCCAGTCCAAACCAAGTGACGCGAGTCTTCGCGTCATCTCGGCAACCACGAAGGTGACCTTGGTCTGCAGCCCTGTGGGCGAGGTGTCACCGAAAGCAACGATCCGCTCGCGATAGGGCTCGGGCCCTTTGCGCGCATCGCCACCGCCGGCCAGCACGAACGAGCCTCTCGTGCTCTCCGCGCTCGGGACGCTATAGCTGAACGCAGCCATGGAGATATCGCCTGGGGGGTGATACGCCGGCACGACGTTGGTGCGGGCTACCGGATTGACCGCCGGCCTTCCTTCGCGTTCCTCCGTGTACACGCCCCACTCGGCGAGCTTTCGGACGTAGCGCCGGTTGAATTCGATGAAACCCTGGTCATCAAACTGTCGGGGCGAGCGCAATTCGCAATGCGCGAACGCCGCGGTCGGCCGCCCGATTGCTTTCAGATGACGCTCCACGAACTCGAACGCAGCTTCAAGCGGAACGGCCTGCGAAAACTGAACCTGTTCGATCCGAAAGCCGGGCAGCGCAGCGACACCGGCGGAGTATTGAAAGACGCTTGGCAGAAAACAATAGCCGCCAGGCTCGAAAGTGTTGCATGGGTAGAGATCCATGAAGCGCGCTGCCCCTTAGTCGATTTGCATGCCGGAATCGCGAACGATCTTGGCGTACTTGGCGATCTCCGCTCGGATGTGTTCGCCCAGTCGTGTGCTGGTTCCGCCGATTTTCTCGATACCTCGATCAGCGAGATTGCGCTGCGTGGCTGGGTCATCAAGCGCGCGATTGACCGCCGCGGCGATGCGCTCAACGATGTCCTTCGGCATCGAGGCCGGGGCAATCACGCCGTACCAAGAGTCGGTTTCGAACCCTGGAAAGCCTTGTTCAGCCACCGTTGGAATCTCGGGTGCGAGCGGCGCGCGAGTGAGATAAGTCGTGCCAAGCGCCTTCAGCTTCCCAGAGCGGATGTGTGGAAGGAAATCTGGAAGGTTGCCGAACATCATGTCGATGTTGCCCCCCAGCAGATCAGTCATCGCGGGGCCCTGCCCTCGATAGGGGATGTGAACAACGAACACACCCGCCTGGTTCTTCAGCATTTCGCCTGCGAAGTGGGCGGTCGTGCCGTTACCAAATGATCCGTATGAGAGGCGCCCGGGGTTTTTCCTTGCATAGTCGACCAACTCGGCGAGGCTACTCACCGGAAGCGTCGGCCTCACCGCGAGCACATTGGCCGTGCGTGCCATCAGCACCACAGGCTGCAGGTCACGTAGCGCATCGTAGGGAAGATTCTTCACCAGCGTCTGATTAACCGTGAAACTGTTGGCTACGGCTCCGATCGTTCGTCCATCGGTAGCTTTGGCGGTGGCATCTACCCCGATCACCGTCCCGGCACCAGGCCGATTATCAACAATGACCGGAACGCCAAGGGCCCGCGACATCTCGGGGGCAAGCGTTCGAACCACGGAATCAAGCGTGCTCGCGCCGCCGGGAAACGGCACGATCACTCGAAGCGGCTGCCCACCCGGCCAGATCTGCGCGCACGCGGAGGCCGACGCAACCGCCACCCCTGCCGCCGTCAGCCAACGCAGAAGGCGAGTGTGTATCAACAGGTTCATACGAATTCTCCAATCGACACCGGAACGAGCGCGGATTCCTACCGATTCATCCCGAGCTGGCGGCGCAAAGGCAGGTCGTAGCCTTAGCGGAGGCACGCAAACTCGTTGTCAGGCTAGCGCGTTGCGGTTCGCGCCATGCTGGACGCCAACAGCAGGGCCGCACGCGCCGCCCCCACATTCGCCAAACCGCGACCGGCAATATCGTAAGCCGTTCCGTGTGCAGGCGTACAGATAGGGAACGGAAAACCGCCCAGCAGCGTGACACCACGGTCGAAGCCCAGCAGCTTCATCGCGATCTGTCCCTGATCGTGATACATCGTCAGCACTGCATCGAACTGGCCCGCCTTGGCCCTGACGAATACGGTATCGGCCGGGTACGGTCCGTCCACGGGCAAACCAGCCGCCTTAGCGCGTTCGACCGCAGGAGCGATCACATCGATCTCGTCGCGACCAAAATTGCCGCCGTCGCCTGCGTGTGGGTTCAGCGCAGCCACGCCAATTCGTGGTGGCCGAAATCCTGCAGACAACAACGCTGCGGTGGTGAGCTCCAGCGCCTCAACGATTCCGTCGGTCGTCAGCGCCGCAGATACATCTTTGAGCGGAATATGCGATGTGACCCGCGCGTTCCAGAGTCCCTCGAGAATATTGAACTCGGTAGCGGTACCACTGAAGCCGATCTCGTTCGCAGTAAAGCGAATCTCATCATCGTAACTTGAGTGCGCGAGCCTCATGGCCTGCTTGTTGAAAGGGGTAAAGCACACGGCCTGTGCCTCTCCCGTGGCGACCATTGCGAGCGCGCGCCTGTAGTTAGCAAGCGCTGATGCACCGCCTTCACGGCTCGCCACCCCTTGCTGAATGCCCGTCGGGTCAAGATTGGCGAGATCCACGAACATCTCAGGCTCGGCCGCGAGCCCCGCAACCCGGGCACCTTTTTCAAATACGCGTCGGTCGCCAATGACGACAACCTTTGCTGCCTGCTTGATCTCAGACAGAGCCACAACGCGCGCGGTGAGCTCCGGGCTGATTCCGGCGGGATCACCGATTGCCAGCGCGATGACAGGCCGGTCTGCCAAATTGAACATCGTAATACTCCTGTTCAGGGTCCGAAGGCGAGCCAAATGCGAAAAGCCCACCGGAGCAACTGCTCGGGTGGGCTTTTCTCGGAGGGTGCCTGACAATGTCCTACTTTCACGAGCGAGATGCTCACTATCATCGGCGATGCGGCGTTTCACGGTCCTGTTCGGGATGGGAAGGGGTGGTACCACCGCTCTATTGTCATCAGGCATAACTTGTCGCCCAGCTGCAATGCAGCCAGACCAATTCGGCGAGAAGACCTGCCTCCAAAGAGACAGGATCGTATGAAGTCTAAGTTTGATGCACCGAACCTTCAACAAAAGCTGAAAGAATCGGTTCATGCGGGTTGTGAGGCATCCACAACTTTGCTTTGCGGTACAGCGCTGGCTCGAATCTGGCGACCCGCCAGATTCTATGCAAAGTTATAGGGTCAAGCCTCACGGGCAATTAGTACCAGTTAGCTTAACGTGTCACCACGCTTCCACACCTGGCCTATCAACGTCCTGGTCTCGAACGACCCTTAAGGGGGATCAAGTCCCCGGGAGATCTCATCTTCAGGCAAGTTTCCCGCTTAGATGCTTTCAGCGGTTATCTCTTCCGCACATAGCTACCCTGCAATGCCACTGGC
>CAIPNM010000508.1 GCA_903866395.1 uncultured bacterium | reverse complement strand
TCGTCGGCAATGGCGGTGCCGATATCCTGATTGGCGGAGCGGGCGATGACCGCATCGTAATCAACGCCTCCACGCTGTCGGCACTAAGCGATGTTTCGAAGCTTGCGCGCGTGGACGGCGGTTCTGGCTTTGACACCCTTGTACTGTCCGACACCACTGCAGACTTCGTCTTGAACGACATGGCGAGAGTTGGAAAGCTCACGCCGCGCATCGCGTCAGTGGAAGCAATCGCCTTTGCGGGAAGCGGAGCCGACCAGATAACGATCGATTTTTCCGGTGTTCAGACTGTAGCAGGCCAAAACTGGCTCAACGCCGGAAACTCGGCCAGCCTTGGATGGACGAGCGACAGCTATATCTTTAAACCAACGGAAACCCGCCACCAGATAGTCGTAGAAGGCGGCGCAGGAGACGTCGTCCGCCTCACAGAAAGCGGTCGCTGGGTCTGGGCTGGTAGCGTTGCGCGAGGAAGCGCACCCTACGATGTCTACAACAGCAGCACCGGGCTCGCCCAGGTGCTGGTAGCGAGCGACGTTGGCGTGCAGATTCAGGCGCGTACCATCGCTCTGAGTGCCGTCGCTGCACAGTCAGGCGGGTTCGTTGTCAACGGCGAAAGCAGCTTCGATAAGAGCGGCATCAGCGTCAGCACCGCCGGCGACTTCAACGGCGATGGGCTGGACGACCTACTCATCGGAGCCTCCCAGGCCAAGCCTGTTGGCAAGACTTACCTGGTGTTCGGACGAACCGATCTAGCGCCTGTCGACCTTAGCGCTGTCGCCGCTGGCAAGGGTGGTTTTCTGATCAAAGGCGAACAGTACAGCGGTAGTGGTGGATCGGTTTCTGGCGCGGGCGACGTTAACGGGGATGGTCTAGCTGATGTCATGACTGACGCGCTCCCCAACGGTGATGTCCGAGTGATCTTTGGTCGCAGCACTGGCGCTGGGGTGATCGAGCTCAGTGCGGTCGCTGCGGGCAGTGGCGGATTCGTCATCAAGGGGCCCAGCACGGCATCAGCCGATAAAACAGGCTTTAGCCTGTCGCGCGCCGGCGATGTTAACGGCGACGGCCTGGCAGACCTGATTATCGGCGCGCCAAACGCGGATATTTCAGCTCTGGGAGACGCCGGGCGAAGCTATGTGGTGTTTGGTAAAGGCGGCAGCACTGCGGTGCAACTTACCGCGGTCGCAGCCGGTAGCGGCGGCTTTGTGATCAACGGCCAGGAAGGCGCCAGTTTGAGCGGTTCAAGCGTGTCGAGCGCAGGCGACGTGAACGGTGACGGCCTGGCCGACCTGATCATTGGTGCTCCATCAGCAGATCTCGGTACTGTGATAGACGTAGGGCGTAGCTACGTGGTGTTCGGGAAAAGCAGCGGCGCAGCGATCAGTCTCAGCGAGATCGTGGCGGGCATCGGTGGCTTTGTGATCAACGGTGAGTCAATCGCCGACAAGAGTGGCTTCAGCGTCGCGGCAGCAGGCGACGTCAATGGCGACGGTCTGGCCGATTTGCTGGTAGGCGCTTGGAACAAGGACGCCAGCGGATCAATAACCGATAGCGGCGCCACCTATGTGGTCTTCGGAAAGACAGCTGGCTTGGCTGTCGATCTCAGCGCCATCGCCGCAGGGTCAGGGGGGTTCCGTATCGTCGGAACTTCATCTTCGGAAAAGAGCGGGAGCAGCGTCTCCAGCGCCGGCGACTTCAACGGCGACGGCCTCGGCGACTTGCTGATTGGCGCACCCGGTATAGGAACCGCGGCGGGTAATTCCGCATATTTGGTGTTCGGTAAGACTGATGGTGCAGAGGTTAGGCTGTCGACGGTCGCGCAAGGCTATGGCGGTTTTGCGATTCGAGGCCAGGGCGCCACCGATCAAGTCGGTTCAGCAGTTTCAGTAGCTGGCGATGTGAACGGCGATGGCCTGGCAGATCTGATGCTCGGCGTGGCCAACGCGTCTCCTTCCGCCGGATTTGCGGCGGGCAAAACTTACGTCATTCTGGGCGTCACCGACGGCTCAGCAGGTAAGTCTTTTATTTCTCAATTCGGTACGGCGGGAGCCGACACCCTGGCCGGTAGTCCGATTAAGGAAACCTTAATTGGCAACACGGGTAGCGACCGCTTGATTGGTGCAGGCGGGGCAGATGTCGTTTATGGGGGCGCTGGTAACGACGTCATCGTCCTCAACGCCAGTCACATCGCGGCGCTCGCGTCGGCACCTGAGGGCGGTGTAAGGGCGAGAGTTGATGGCGGCAGTGGCGTAGACACTCTCGAACTTGCGGGCACTGGCGTAACCCTCGATCTTCGCCTGATTCCCAATACCGATGGGAACCGGATCGGCTCAATCGAGCGCATCGACCTTGGCAATGATGGCAGCAATACGCTCATCCTGAACGCCGCATTGCTGCCTGGCGGGCCGGGGGCTACGGCGCTAAACGCCAGCACAGCAAGCGCACTGGGCTGGGTGAACGGCACCTACACGCTGCCGGCCACCGAGGCCCGTCACCAGTTGATCGTCGATGGCGACTCGGGGGATGTGCTGCGGAGCACCGACACCTGGACACGACAAGGCACATTGAACAAGGCGGGCGTCGTCTACCTCGTGTACAACAGCGACCAGGGAGCGGGCCAACTGATCGTTCGCAACACGGTGACGGTTCAACTGCGCGAGCGCGCAATCCATCTCAGCGCGGTTGCCGATTCAGTTGGCGGGTTCGCACTCACAGGGGTCTCCGCCTCAGACGGTCTGGGTACAAGCGTATTTAACGCGGGCGACGTCAATGGCGATGGCCTGGCCGAT
>CAIPNM010000507.1 GCA_903866395.1 uncultured bacterium | reverse complement strand
CGAATTCGAAACTGGCGAAAAGCTGCGTCTCGATGAAGGCCACTCCTGCTACATCCCGGGAGGACTGATTCACAACGAAACCGGCATGTCCCTCGACTTCGAGGTTCTAGAGGTTCATCTGCCTGCCGACAGAATGGGCACGGTTCCGGTCGACGCGCCGTTCTGATGAATTCCGCCAATAAGTCGTGTCACGGTGAGCTATAGGCGGGCTCGTTCTCACTCCCGTCTCGGTAAATGGACACGCTAGTGTTGAACTTCTGCAAATGCTGCTGCCAGTCAGTGCTCCTTGCCGCATGTCTTCGCGGCTCTACTAGCAATTCGCGGTATCCAACCCCTCGAGTGGTTACCGATCGCGCCTAACGTGCTGCGATCGCTTCCCACTTTCGTTTGCTTGGGACTAGATCATGGCTAACCCAGAACTTAGTATCAACGTCACCTCGCTCGCCTTCGAAGGATCGACGGTAGTTCCAATCTACATAAGACTGTCGTCGGCCGCGCCCATCGGCGGTCTTGCCGTTAGCTATCTCGTGCAAGGCAGCGTGCTTGCTACGGACTACCAGTTGGCCGCCGGGGATGGGGTCACGGATTTAACGGCGTCAACTTTCAAGGTGACAGCTGGTGCAACCGTGGCAACTTTGCTCGTTACGCCAACAGCCGATACCGTGTTGGAAGTCCGCGAGTCTCTTCGGCTGGTGATTCAAACTGGAACCGGGTACACAGTAGCTGAGCCCGGATTTTTATTTGCCCCAACCCCGACATCCTTCCCGACGGCGACCAGTGCTCCGTTTGTGGCTGTTGGCGATGTCAACGGGGATCGACTGCTTGACGTTATTGCTGTCAACGAAGACGCACGCAGAATCACTGTACTGAGTGGTAACGGAGACGGCTCGTTTGGTGCAGGGGTCCAGATAGCGGTCCCTGGCATACCTGTGGACGCGTTAATCGGGGACTTTAATCGCGATGGTTACGGCGATGTGGTGGTGCCCTTGGCGAGCACCGATAACCTGGTGATCGCGATGGGTTCAGCGGGTGGACTTGGGAGTTGGACAAGCTACGCAGTTGGCGACGCCCCTCGTTACTCGACACTAGGCGACTTTAATAGTGACGGCCGTCAGGACATCGCGGTAGCGAACCTGCTCAGCGACAACATTTCGATTCTGCTGGGACGGGCTGACGGAACATTTGAATCGGCTCGCAATTTCGCGTCGGGTGTTGGCGTGCACCAACCAGTAGCCGTGGATGTCAATCGCGATGGTCGACAGGACCTGGTGGTAGCGGACTATGACGCCGCGAAGGTTTTGGTTCATGTTGCCAATGCGGATGGGAGCCTAGCTGCGGCGGTGGGCTACAACGCGGGATCTGGCACACAAGGCATCACCTCAGGTGACTTTAACGGCGATGGGATTGTCGATATTGCCGCGGCGAATTCGCTGGCGGGTTCGGTATCGGTGTTTCTCGGGAACGGGACGGGGGGGCTGGGGGCAGCGACAGCGGTAACGGTAGTGGGTAATCCGACGACGATCAGCGCGGCCGATGTGGATGGTGATGGGGTGCTGGATCTTGCTGTCGCGGTGCGCAGTGCGGATAAGGTGCAGATCCTCAAAGGACTGGGTAACGGCGGTTTCACCTCGGCGGGGGCTTTCACGCTTGGGTCCGATCCGTATGGCATCGCGACGGGAGATTTTGATCGGGATGGGATTGCAGATGTTGCAGCAGGCGCCCGTAATGTCAGCACGGTGACCGTGGGGCTGAGTCGGCCCCAGCCGGACGTACTACTGATTGAGAACAATACGGCGGGCTTCAAACTCGGAAGTGCTCTCAGCGATAGTTCCTTGACCTATACCGCAGCGGATAAAGCGATCACCGAGCAAGCCCTCGGTGTCACCGGGTTGGGCGGAGCCGACACGCTTACGTTGTCGGAGAGCGGCAGTTATGTGGGGGGCACGGGGCCCGACTCGTTCAACCTGGGCAGTGCGCTCTCGGGCACGTACACGGTGGTGGGTTCGGAGCCCGGGAAGGTGCAACCGTATCAACACGTGTTCCCAGTCGATGACTTTGACACGATCAACGTGGGAAGCGCGACCGTCACCGCAATTGATTTGACCGCAGGTCGGATCAGCGGGACGAGTGGATCGACGCCATACACCGTGAATTTTTCTGGCATTGAGCGGATCAATGGGGCGACGAGTCCGGCGGGCCATGTGGTCACGGGACGGGCGCCGCTGGCTGGGTTCCAGTACTTCCCGAGCGGCAGTGATCAGGTGAACCTTGCGTTGGGCGTGGATCAGCCGTGGAACCCCGGGATATCTGTGTTCTATGGTCGGGGCAGTTTCTGGTCGGCTGGTATTTCGGTGAGCTACAACGCGCAGGGTGTGGGTCGGGTGACCTCGCCGGCGTTTTCCGGAGCAGCGGGCGACACGCTGGAGCGGGTGGTCGCTATAGCGGGTACGGGTACGACCGACGTATTCGACATGACGAATTTTGGGACCAACGCTGCCGGCACGAAGATGAACATCGTGGGTGTGTCGGCGGGCGACACGGTCATTGGCAACGGTGAGACGAGACTACTCCTGCCTGGGTTTTCGCTGGGAACGAGCGTGCCGGCTGCGGGTTCGTTCTTGACGATGCCTGATTTCACGCGTCGGGTGGTGGTGGATCTGAAGACGGGATCGTTCGAGGCGTACACGTCGAACGTGACGAACAGCAACTTCAACACCTGGGCAGGTGCGGTGAAGTTCAGCGGCGTACAGGGGCTGTACGGCTCGTCGCAGGACGAGACGATGCTGGGCGATGATCGAGACAACTTTTTCCGGACGGAGGATGGCAGCGACTACGTTGATGGTCGTGGAGGGGTCGACACGCTTGACTACTGGCGGCAGGCCGACCCAGTCACGGTCGACATGGCGGCTGGTACTGCGCAGGGTGGCCCGTCGAACGGAGCGGACACGTTCCGTCGGATCGAGATCGTGACGGG
>CAIPNM010000506.1 GCA_903866395.1 uncultured bacterium | reverse complement strand
CTGCACCGCAAGATCCTCGCGGCGCACACCAAACTGTGCGCGAGTCGGGCGTTTCACCTTTCGGCGTATCCGACCCAGAGCCACGAGATGCTGTTCGATGCGCACACGCGTGCGTTTCAGGCTTTCGGCGGCGTTCCCCGGCGGGGGATTTACGACAACATGAAGACCGCTGTCGACAAGGTGGGTGTGGGCAAGCGCCGGATCGTCAATACGCGATTTGCCGCGATGGCTGCGCACTACCTGTTTGATCCCGACTTCTGCAATGTGGCCAGCGGCTGGGAGAAGGGCGTTGTCGAGAAGAACGTGCAGGACAGCCGGCGCCGGATCTGGCAGGACGCTGCCCGAGAACGCTTCGCAAGCTTCGCTGAGCTCAACGCCTGGCTCGACATCCGTTGCCAGACCCTGTGGGGCGAACTCACCTATCCGGGTTCCGAGCACCTCACCATCGCTGATGCTCTGGTTTTGGAGCGCGATATTCTGATGCCGATGGTGCCAGCCTTTGACGGTTATGTGGAAGCCGTCGTGCCGGTCTCCAGCACCTGCCTGGTGAGCATCGAGCGCAACAAGTACTCGGTGCCCGCAGGCTTTGCCCATCAGAAACTTAGCATCCGACTCTACCCGGATCGGGTGGAGGCCTGGGACGAAGACGGTTGTGTCGCCGTTCACGAGCGCAGCTTTGATCGCGGGGAAGTCCGATACGACTGGCGTCACTATCTGCCGCTGATCGAGCGTAAGCCCGGGGCACTTCGTAACGGTGCCCCGTTTGCGGAGCTGCCAGAGGCCTTGCAGAGGCTGCGCTCGTTACTGTTGCGCCGGCCGGGCGGAGATCGTCTCATGGCGGATGTGCTCGCCTGTGTGCCCAAGCGGGGGCTGGATGCGGTACTGGTCGCGGTCGAGTTGATACTGGAGGCGGGCCACGCCAGCCCCGAGCATGTCAAGAACGTTCTGTCCCGGCTCGAAGAGGGGCCACCACCGATGCCGATTAAGACGCCGCTTGCTCTGGCTGAGCCGCCGGTCGCCGATACGGCGCGCTATGACGGATTGGTCGTGGGGGTGCCCCATGAAGCGTGATCTCGTGGCCGAACTAAAATCTCTACGCCTGCACGGCATGGCCCAGCGTCTGGAGGAACTGCAGACCGAAGGTGGGGTCGGTATCCAGAGTGCGGGATGGCTGATTGCCAGTCTGTTGGAGTCGGAATCGACGGACCGGCATGTTCGCTCGATCCGTTACCAGATGGGGGCGGCGCGCTTCCCCGTCCATCGGGATCTGGCCAGCTTTGACTTCACGAAGTCGAAGGTCGATGAGGCGCTGATCCGGCAACTGGCCGGAGCCGAGTTCACCGATGCGGCGGCCAACGTCGTCCTGGTCGGTGGTACGGGGACTGGCAAGACCCACCTGGCGACCGCCCTGGGGGTGAGGGCAATCACCGAGCACGGCAAGCGGGTGCGGTTCTACTCGACGGTCGATCTGGTCAATCTGCTGGAGCAGGAGAAGGCGCACGGCAAGTCCGGGCGCATCGCCTATAGCCTGATGCACGTCGATCTGGTGGTGCTGGACGAACTCGGATATCTGCCGTTCAGCCAAACCGGCGGGGCCTTGCTCTTTCACCTGCTTTCAAAGCTCTACGAGCGAACGAGCGTGATCATCACGACGAATCTGAGTTTCGCTGAGTGGCCAGCCGTATTCGGTGATGCGAAGATGACGACGGCGCTTCTGGACCGGCTCACGCATCACTGCCACATTGTGGAAACCGGCAATGAATCGTACCGCTTCCGACAAAGCAGCCAAACCGCCAAGGCGCGGGTCAAAGCCCGGGAACAGTCGCGCAAGAAAGGATCATCAGAGTCAAAAGTCCAAGACGAGCAGCCAGCAGGCGAGGAGGTGCCATTCTGAATCGCGATGCGCGGCGCAACGGGGCTGTGACTCTCAGCCTCACTCACTTCCTGCCGCGCTACGTTTCACCTACACTTATCCACAGACACTCAACAAAAAGTTGCTAACCACCCCTGGTCAAAATTCAACGCGCACGGGTGGTCAAAATTCAACGCGCAGCGACAGGCGCGGCCAGATCGACATCGTCGTGGTCTACAAGATCGACCGTCTGACCCGCAGCCTCGCCGACTTCGCCAAGATG
>CAIPNM010000505.1 GCA_903866395.1 uncultured bacterium | reverse complement strand
GCTTCACCGGAATCAGCGACCTGTCAGTCACGGTGACTTCACTGACTGTGGAAGTGAATCGCGCAGCAAGCGATCAAACGTTGGTGGACTACGGCACGGGCAAGACCGTGCGTTCGGTGAAGACCGGCCCGAGCACCACCACGGAACTGACGCTCAAAGCCTCTGACGGCATCCTCACGCGAGCAACCGGTAACCTCAAACTCGACGTGTTCGGCTTCCTGCAGGCTGAGGGCAGCTTCGGGATCGAGAAGCGCACGAACCAGACGATCACGGTCAACACGGGGACGGCAGCGACCGGTACCACCGTATCAGTCGATGAACTGCTGATCGGCGGCTCAGGTCTCACCGGCTTCATCGGGGTCAACGGCGGCACAGCGAATGCCACTGGCGTCAGCCTGGCGGGCGTCACACTGGGTCTTGCGCTCTATACCGAACGCGTCACCGGCTCGACCACCCCCAAGAAGTGGACGAGCGCTCAAGCCAACGTCGCCAGCGCAAGCTTTACTGGTGTCGACGATCTCGCGGTCAGCGTCACCTCGCTTTCCGTCGAAATCAACCGTGCTGCCAGCGACAAAACCGTTGTTGACTATGGCGCGAACAAGACGATCCGATCAGTCAAGACTGGTCCAACAACCTCGCTCGATCTCAAGCTCAATGCTGCCGAGGGCGAGCTGACGCGTGCTACCGGCAACCTGAAGCTCGACCTCTTCGGCTTCGTTCAGGCCGATGGCGGCTTCGGCATCGTGAAGAAAGCTGGGCGAGTCCGCGTCACTGACAACCCGCTCACGGCGACGATCGATGAGTCGGCCAATCTGGTCGATGTTGACATGCTGCTGATCGGCGGCACAGGCCTCACAGGTTTCGCAGGTATCAACGGTGGTCGTGCAGACGAGACTGGGTTGCGCCTATCAGGCGTCGAACTCGGCGTTGCGCTCTACACCGAAAAGCTTGCGAACAACAGCACTGCTGCGGCGCGGCGATGGACCACCGCTCAGGCAACGGCGACGAGTGCGGCGTTCGGCGGTATCGATGGGCTCGTGCTGAGCGCCCAGTCCCTCTCGGTAGAGGTCAACCGGGCAGCAACCGACAAGACAGTCGTTGACTACGGCTACAGCGACCCAGAGGATCTGACCAAGCCGCGTAAAACGGTTATCGCGGTGCCAACGGGTCCCTCGACCAACCTTGCACTCACTCTCGATGGCTCGCGTGGCGACTTGCTGCGGGCCAGCGCGTTCTTGAATATCGATGTCTTCGGTTTCTTCGCAGTGCGCGGTAATTTTGCGATCGACAAGAGCGATCGAGAGATTGTTCTGAATGACGCGGTTGTTGATGCGCAGGGCGTCACGACGCGTCCGGCGAGCGTCGTGAAGGTGGCGGCACTCAACATTGGCGCGAGCGATGTCTACGCTTTCGCGGGGGTCGGCGGGGGCTTTGATGCGCAGGGCGATCTCAAGCCCGGCGCAATCGGGCTTCAGCTTTCAGAGGTTGATTTCGGCCTGGCTGTGCTCGGCGAAAAGTTAAATGGGCAAGAGCCCGCCGGTACCCAGGCGCGTCGCTGGACCTCGCTACAGGCGCAGGCTGGGTCGGCGGGGCTCACCGGCATAGACGGACTCACGCTCAGCGCAGACACGCTCACCGTCGAGGTCAATCGCCCGGCCGCAGACGCGACCCTGGTCGATTACAAGGCGCGCGCCTACACAATCGACACCGGCACCTCCGATGCGCCTTCCAGCCTCACGTTGTCCCTTGATGGCTCCGAGGGCGCACTGCTTCGCGCGCGCGGCAACCTCAAGCTGGATGTCTTCGGTTTTGTCCAGGCGAGCGGCGCGTTTGGCATCGAGAAAAAGACGGGCAGCATCCGCGTTGCTGACAAGCCATCCACCCAGAACATCGACGAGTCCGCCACAGCCGTCAACGTTGACATGCTGCTGGTGGGCGCAAGCGGACTGTCGGCCTTTGCAGGCGTCAACGGCGGTCAGTCAAATGCGCTCGGACTCTCCATGTCGGGCGTCGATATGGGCCTTGCCCTGTTCACCGAGCGGCTCACTGGAACGGGCGGCACGCCGCGCAAGTGGACCTCCCTTCAGGCTTCAGTCGAATCGGCGCAGCTCGGCGGCATTGAGGGACTCACGGCATCGGTCGCCAACCTGACCGTTAGTGTCAACCGACAGGCCACCGATGGCACGGTCGTCGACTACAGTCTGGATGCCACCAAGACCGATGGCACACGGCTTACTGCGGTCAAGGTCCTGACCGGTCCGACCAGCGATCTGGAACTCACGCTTGATGGCAAGCGCGGCGACCTGCTTGAGGCTCGCGGCAAGGTCGATCTGGACGTCTTCGGTTTTGTGCAGCTGTCAGGTGAATTTGCTTTCGAGCGCGCGAGCGCGCCGATCACCGTCACCCTGGCGGATGGTACGCAGCGCCAAGCCAGTGCATTGAAAGTGGGCGCGTCGAACCTCCGCGCGTTTGCGGGGGTTGACGGTGGAACCGCCAACGCGATGGGCCTCCAGCTCTCTGGGGTTGAGTTTGGTCTCGCTTTGCTGTCAGACGTCAATGACGCGACGCGCAGCTGGACTAGCCTGCAGGCGAAGGCGCAATCCGCAGCGTTGGTGGGGATAAGCGGCCTGGTGGCTGCTGGGGATACGCTCAGCATCGAAGTGAATCGTGCGGGCAAGGCGAGCGATGCGGTCATCGACTTCAGTCGCGCTGACCCTGCCGATCAGACCAGCCCACGGCGCACAGCGCTCACGGTCACCACCGGACTCACGAGTACGCTCGACCTCAGTATGTCAGGGGCGCAAGGTGATCTGCTCCGGGCAAGCGGCAACCTGCAGCTTGACGTCTTTGGGTTCTTCCAGGCGAGCGGCGCGTTTGCAGTCGAGCGCCGTGACGAGACGGTTTGGCTCAATGACGGCGTGGTCTCGGAAGATCCCACTAAGGCCAAGGCACCCACCAAAGTCAACGCACGTCTGCTCACCATTGGTGGGACTGGCATTGATGCTTTCGCGGGGGTCAACGGCGGCAGCCCGAATGCCATGGGTCTCAAGCTCGAAGGGGTCGATTTCGGTCTCGCAATGGTGAGCGAAAAACCGGCAACCGCCGGGGCTCTTGCCCGTAAATTCACCACACTCAAAGCACAGGCGGGAAGCGTCGAGTTTGTCGGGATTGATGGATTTGAAGCGAGTGCAAGTGGTCTCACAGTTGAGGTGAACCGAGGCATCAAAGGCACCGGCGGTAATCCCGATACGGTCATCGATTACTCTGCCCAGCAACTCGAAGTGCTCGCGGGGCCAACCCAAACGGTCACGATCGACAGCGATGGTGCGTTGGGCGAACTCACGCGTGCATCCGCAGATTTCAAGCTTGACGTTTTCGGATTTGCTCAACTCGAAGGCTTCCTGAGTTTCGATCAATCCACCCAGACTGTCGCGCTTGCTGACCGGGTGGTGAACGCGAGTGGCGTCGAAGTGTCGCCAGCGACTCAGGTTCACGCCACGGTCCTTAAGGTTGGTGGCGGCGGCGTCTCGGCGTTTGTTGGCGTAAACGGTTCGACCGAAGATCGCATCGGCCTCGCGCTGAGCGGCGCTGAGTTTGGCTTGGCGCTCATTACCGATCGGGCGGACGCCAGCCGCAAGTGGACGACGCTTGAGGCGAGCGCCTCTGCCGTGTCGTTTGTGGGCATCGAAGGTCTAACCGCCAAGGCGGACACACTTTCGGTGACGATCAATCGGGCGAGCAAGGCTACCGATCCGGTGGTTGATTACTCGCTGGTGAACACGGCGCAGGCCGCCGGGCCGCGGCGTACCGAACTTTCGATCAAGACCGGTGCCGCCAGTTCTACCCGGCTGTCCGTGGATGGCGCAGAAGGTCGTGTGCTGAAAGCGGCCGGTCATCTCGACATCGACCTGTTCGGCTTTGTGAGCGTCAAGGGTGGCTTCGCCGTGGAGTCCCGCTCGCAGGCGGTGACGCTGTCCGATGGCTCGTCGATTGACAAGGCTCAACTCATCACCATTGGTGGAAGTCAGGTCGATGCTTTTGCCGGTGTGAATGGCGGCTATGACGACACCACCGGCGTGCTCAAGGCTGGCGCCCAGGGGCTTTCGCTCGGCCAGGTCAACTTCGGCCTTGCACTCATCAGTGACCCTGACGATCCCAAGCGAAGCTTTACAACGCTGCAGGCAACCGCTGTCAGCGCAGAGCTAAAAGGCATTGACGGCCTGACGGCGAAAGCTGAGCAGGTTCTACTCAATATCAACCGCGGGATCACGCTGCCGGCCGAGCCGGAGGTGGTGACGAAGTTCAACACGAAGCTGTTGTTGAAGATCCCAGTTGATTTGTCAGGCACGCTCACCCTCAGTCGTGCGGCGGGCACCAACGGTCAGACGCACGCGGCCAGCACCGCCAGCGCAACCCTCCTTGAGGGGCTTACCAACACCGAGCTCATCAAGCGGCTCACCGCTTCATTCGAATCGCTCGCTGGCGTCGGCACGGGTAATGTCGCGATCGAGGGGAACCTCTACGACGGCTATACGGTCGAATTCATCAATGCGCTGGCCGGCAAACCGGTCACTGACATCACTGCCAGTGCAACGCCGACCGCGGCCACCTCTACGGTTACCACCAGCACCCTTCCGTTTGCCGGTACCGATGAGGTGAAACAGGTGGTGGTGCAGTCGCTCAGGGCCGATCCGCCGCCAGTGAGTGTGACGGTCACTACGCCGGTGGAGGCCGAAGCAGGCCTCACTGAAATCTCGCAAATCACTTTCACCACGCCGCTGCGCGACGGAACCTACGACGTCTTCTTCATGGACGGCGGTGTGGTGCGCCAGGACCGGGCGCCGGTTGCCGGCGTCAATGAACTACAGCGAATCACCGTGACAGGTGATCGCACGGCGCAGCCTCCAGCGGCCAGCGCAACGGTGACCGTGGTCCAGGACGGGCTTCAGGGGCAGCCTCTGGTATTGAGCCCGACGCGTCTCAAGCTCGATACCGATATTGCGCAGGGTACGCTGGTGCTGTCTCTCTCGGGGCAGCAGGCAAGTGTCGAGCTGGCGGCGGGCCGCACAGCCGAGGCGACGCGTACCGCGGTTCGCACGCAGCTCGAAGCGCTCGTACGGGCTACGGGCCGGTCGGTCACCGCAGGCGACATCGCTGTCACGGGCGACGAAGACGCGGGCTTTACCATCGTCTTTGGCGGCACACTTGCGGGTCTGGACTTCTCTGGCCTTTCGGCGCAGGCGCGCGTGCCGCAAGTTACAGCGAGCGTGGTGGAAGTTGCCGCAGGCGCTGCTGCAGTCGACCGCGTGGTCGTTCAGCCGCAAACGGTGAATACCCGCCTGTTGCTTCAGCTGGATGCTCAGTCAGTCGGGACGCTCAGCTTCGATCTGAGCGGCGCCAGTCGCACTGCAAACATCGCGACAGGGGCGAGCGACGCTGCGGTCATGGCTGCGGTGAAATCGGCGCTGGAGGGTTTCGCGGCAGTGGGTGCCGGTAACGTCGCGATCGCCGGGACGCGCACTGCGGGCTATTCCATCGAATTCAAAGGTGCGCAAGCGGGCAAAGACCTGAGCGGGCTCGCGCTCACCTTCAAACCGCTTGCCGCGACCAGCACCGTCTCCACGGTGGAGCAGGGCGGATTGCAGCAGACCGGTACGGTTTCGAGCGGCACACCGGTCAATGAGCGACAGGTCATCAAGTTCACCAACGCCACTGCGCTCACCGGCGTTCGCTACACCCTGAGCGCGGGAGCCAAGGACACTGGCCGAATCGATTTTTCATCAAGCAGCCCGACGCAGAATCGCAGCACCCTGCAGGCCGCGCTTGACGGTGTCTACGGTGCCGGCAACACCAAGGTCACTTTCGACCAGACCAGCACAGCCGCCAACCCGATCTACTTCATCGATTTCATCGGAGGCTTGGCCGGCCAGAATGTGGGCCAGCTCTCGGTCAGTTCCGAGACCAAGGTTCATGTTGAGATCAGTACCTCGCGTGAGGGCCAGGCCGTCACGCAGACCCCGGTCATGCGCGCGGCTCCTACGGTGCAGCGAATCGCACTGACCGGGGCTGATGCTGGCGGGACCATTCGGATCGCCTTCGAGCACGGCGGCAAGACCTACACCACTGCAGCCCTCTCTCTTTCGTCGAGCGCCACCGATGTTCAGGCGGCATTGGCCGCACTGAATGTCACCGGGCTCAGCACTGCGGCCGTTATCACGGTGGCCGGATCGTCCGGCAACTGGACCCTCACCTTTGGCGGTGGTCTCTCCGGTCAGTTGATCGCGCCCGTCAAAGTCACGATGAGCCCGCTCGGCAGCAGCGCGCAGCTGTCGGTGATCGAGCGGGGCGTGACCCGCACGACCAGCGAAACCGTCACGACGCCAGCAGTCAACGAACTGCAGCGCATCAGCCTGGGTTCGCAGGCCCCGGGCAACTTCACACTGAGCCTCGTTCATGCGGGCAAGACCTACACCACTTCGAGCCTTGTAATCGGCGCGGGTGCCGATGCCGTCAGGACCGCGCTTGAACAGGCGCTGTCTGCGGGTGGGTTTGCGGGCGCACAGCTGACGGTCACTGCGAGAAGTGGTGGCTATGACGTGGGTGTTGCTGGGACTTTGGGCGGGATCAACATTGCCCCGCTCAAGGTGGCAGCGCAGGCGCAACCGGCATCGGCTGAGGTGTCGGTGCTTCAGGCTGGCGCCCGCTCCGGCGGCGAAACCATGATGAATGAGCGTTATGCGCTCACCTTCACCCAGAAGTTTGGTTCGCAGGGCTTCAAGGTCTACTTTGTCGATGATGGCAAGCTGCCTGTCACCTTCAAGTTCAATCACGCGGAAGATACGTTTGAGACCATCAGCCAGATCAAGGCGGCCTACACGGAGTTGCTGAACGGTTATCAGGGCAAGGTCGTGACCCAGGCCGACATCAGCGTCGTCCGTGACACCGCCTACACCGGTAGCGGTAACCGCTATCTGGTCGAATTGGGTGGCTCGCTTGCAGGGCTCTCGATTCCTGCCATTGGTGTCAGCTCGCAGAAGGGCACCTTCAGCAACGTGCGTCTGCAGGAAGGCGCGCCGGGTCAGAGTGAAGTCCAGAAGATTGAGGTCCAGCCCAACGGCAGCAGCGGCAGCTTCACGCTGAGTCTCACAACAGGCGGCAAGACCTACACCACGACCGGCATTCAATTCGGTGCCAACGCCGCCACCGTGCGCTATGCGCTTAACACCGCTCTGGGTAGCGCCGGAGCAGTCGAGGTCGAGTCGGGCGCGGCGGGCGTTTACACCGTCAAATTTGGCGGCAAGCTGACGGGCGTCGACCTGCCGCCTCTGCAGGCTGTGGTCGCGAGTCAGTCGAGTCTGCCGTCCGGGAGCTTTACGCTTGGCTATGGTGGTCAGACCACCAGCGCCGTCGTCTACGATGCCGATGGCGCGGTGTTGGCATCGCGTGTTCAGACGGCACTCCGCGCGCTGGCTGGCGTGGGTGCGAGCGCGGTCTCGGTTACCTACAACCCGGCCACCAGCAGCGGCACGCAGATCGGTCTCGATGTGCTGTTCGTCGGCAGCCTCGCGCAGCGAAATGTCGATGCGATCACCGTGTCGCAGGCTGGGCTGCGCAACGCGGGCGCCTCGATATCCACGGTCACCCAAGGCGTTGCAGGCGTTTCGCAGGTCCAGTGGGTGGGGGCCGGATCTGAAGCGATCGCCAAGGGCTTCAAGCTGTCGCTCGCTTACCAGGGCAAGGTCTACACCACCGGCGTGATTGCGGGCGGTGCTACCGAGAGCGCGATTCAGTCAGCGGTCAGTCAGGGGTTCGGCGCCGTGACCGGCCTCACGCCCACGGTCAAGCTGCTGGGATCCGATACCTTCAACATCACGTTCGAAGGCGCGCTTGCTGGCTCGAGCTTTAATCCGCTGACGCTTACGGTGGTGGGCGCCTCGGCGCCGCCGGCGAAAGGTAGCGGCGCCTTCCAGGTCAGCAATACCGCGGCCAATGTCGCGAGCATGCGCCAGGCCTACGCAACGCTGCTCAACACGCCGATCGCCAATATTCAGGTGGATCGCGACTTCAGCGTTTCAGGCGGCGAGCGTTACCGGATTAGCTTCATCGGTGCCCTCGATAAGACCAATATTCGCGACGGAATGATCGCGTTCAACACGTCGCTCGACTACGACCTGGTCCAGGACGGCGCAGCGGCGGTTGCCGAAGTTCAGGAAATTAAGGTCGATCGCGCAGCGAGCACTGCCGGTAGCTTCCGGCTTGCGCTCACCCACGCTGGCAAGACCTACACCACCGCGGCGGTCGCTTTCGGTGCAACAGCGCAGGTCCTCCAGGATGCCGTGCGCGCTGCCACCAGCGGCACGACCACACTGGGTTCGATCGGCACGTTAACCGTCACGGCTGCTAACGCCGATACCTATCGTGTGACCTTTAGCGGAGCACTCACCGGCGTCAACATTCAACCGCTCAGTGCGGCTGCGGTGTCGGTCGACCCCCAACTGGCTTCGGGCAGCTTCAGGGTTTCGGTTGAAGATCCCGCTGGCGAGCGCTTCAGCACGGCGGTTGCCTACAGCAGCACGCCCGCCACGCTTCGCACGAACCTGCAAAGCGCGCTTGATGGCCTTTTCGGTGCGGGTAATGTTCAGGTTGACATCGACACAGCCGACACCGTCGGCCGCAACCAGGCGTTCCTGCTCAAGTTCCGGGGGTCGCTCGCTAAAGTGGATGTGGCTGATATCACCAGCCACTTCGATACGCTGTCCCTGGGGCGCGTCGCGCCCTACAGCGTGACGCAAGGCGCAGCACGGGTTGGGGAAGTTCAAGCGGTGCGGCTCACGAGCCCCGCCTCCGACATTGGCTACACGCTCAGCTTCACGCACAGTGGCCAATCGGCCACCAGCGCGGCCCTTGAGTCGTCCATGACGCAGGCTGAGGCACAAGCGGTCATCGACGCCGCCATGACCGCCTTGAGCGCAAAGGTAACGACCGCGTCGGGCGCCTCGTTCAGTGCGACCGCTGCGCTCAAGTTCTGGAACGGCAAGGCGCTTGATCTTGAATTTGGTGGCTCGCTGCTTGGCGCCGATGTGGCGGCGGTGACCGTTGCCGAAGTTCCCAGAACCTACACGCCGACAGTGTCGATCATCGAGACGGGCTACACGGAAGTCACGCCTGCCAAGCCGATCCGCACTCTGGTCGTTGACTACAGTGTCGATTCCGCCACCACCAAGCGGCGCACTGAGCTTGATGTACGCAACGGTACGAAGACCACTGATACCTTCACCCTCACACTCGATGGCGCGCGCGGCGAGCTCTTGCAGGCGAGCGCCAAGCTCACGATCGAGATCTATGGTTTTGTTGCGCTTAACGGTAACTTCGCGCTCGACAAGGGAGAGGACGAGGTTCTGCTGGGTGACGCTCAGTACGATGCCGACGGCAAACTCGTCAAACCCGCAAGCGCAGTCCGGGTCGATGCCCTTCGAATTGGCGCAAGCAGTGTCAACGCCTTCGTGGGCGTGGGTGGGGGCTATGACGACAGCGGTGCGCTCAAAGCAGGCGCGATTGGTCTGTCCCTCACCGGCGCAGAGTTCGGGCTTGCAATCCTGAGCGAACGGCTCACCGGACTCGAGCCGGCTGGCACACAGGCTCGGTCCTGGACTGGCTTCCAGGCGGCGGCCACCTCGGCCAGCTTTACGGGTGTCGAGGGGCTCGCGCTTGCTGTCGATACGCTCACCGTGGAAGTGAATCGACAGGCGGCCGACGGAACATTGGTCGACTTCAAAGCGCGGGGTCTTGAGGTTCAGACAGGCACCCGGGTGGAGCCGTCCAGCCTCACGCTGTCGATGGATGCGTCCGAAGGGCAGTTGTTGCGTGCTCGAGGTAATCTCACGCTCGATGTATTCGGGTTTGTTCAGGCCTCCGGCGGATTCGGCATCGAGAAAAAATCTGGCCAGGTCAATCTGGCTGACAACCCGCTAACGACCGATAAAGATGAATCGGCCGCGCCGGTAAACGTCGACATGCTGCTCATAGGCGGCAGCGGCCTGGCGGCTTTTGCAGGGGTCAATGGTGGCAAAGCCAATGCGGTGGGCGTGGCGCTCTCTGGGGTTGGCCTGGGCCTGGCGCTTTACACCGAGCGACTCGCTGCAAACAGTCAGGCGGTTCCACGCAAGTGGAGCACGCTGCAGGCCACGGTTGAAAGTGCTGGATTCGGGGGTATCGACGGCCTGACGGTTCAGGTCGATACCCTCACGGTGGCCGTGAACCGTGCGGCGACCGCTGATGGAACAGTGGTCGATTACAGCCTCGATAGCAGCAAAACCGACGGTAGTCGTCGCACTGCGGTCACGGTGCTGACCGGGCCCACGTCGGACCTAACGCTCACGCTCGACGGCAAACGCGGCGATCTGCTCGAGGCAAGCGGTCGGCTGACGCTTGACATCTTCGGCTTCGTTCAGGTGTCGGGCGAATTTGCCTTTGAGCGTGCCCGCACGCCCGTCTCGATCACGCTGGCCGATGGCAGCACGGTCAGCGCACAGGCGCTCAAGCTCGGCGCCTCAGACCTCCGCGCGTTCGTGGGGGTCAATGGCGGCACCGATGAGGCGATCGGCTTCGAACTGGCTGGCGCCGAGTTCGGACTCGCGATGTACTCGCATGCCACCGACGAGACCCGAAGCTGGACCAGCCTCCAGGCGAAGGCTGCAAGCGCGGCCTTCGGTGGTGTCGAGGGGCTGACGCTCGCTGGCGATACCCTGTCCGTCGAGGTCAATCGCGCGGGCAAGATCAACGACTCGGTGGTGGACTATGGCCTCAAGGATGCGGCTAACCCCGCCGCGGGCCGTCGCACCGCGATGTCGGTCAAGAGCGGCCTCAGCAGTCAGACCCTGCTCACCATGGACGGTGCGCAGGGTCGCCTCCTGAGGGCCTCTGCGAATCTCACGCTTGATGCGTTCGGCTTCTTCCAGGCGGCGGGCGCGTTCGCGATCGAAGCGCGCGACGAGTCCTTCTATCTCAACGATGGTGTGGTGTCTGAAGATCCCGCCAAGGCGAAGGCGCCCACCGAGATCCGCGGGCGGCTTCTGACCATTGGCGGTACCGGAATCGATGCCTTCGCGGGTGTCGGCGGCGGCACCGACGACGCAATGGGTTTGCGGCTCACCGATGTCGATTTCGGTGTGGCGCTGGTCTCCGAACTCCCCAAGACCGCTGGCGCGGCACCGCGTGAGTTCACCACCGTGAAGGCTCGTGCCGGATCGGTTGCGTTTGTGGGGCTTGATGCATTTGAGGTGAGTGCGACCGACCTGATGGTTGAGATCAACCGCGGGGTCAAGGGCGCGGGTACCACGCCCGATGTGGTGATCGATTACGGCATTCAACAGCTCGAGGTGTTGGCGGGCCCTGCGGACACGGTCACGCTTGATGCTGACGGATCGCTGGGCGAACTCACCCGCGCCGCTGGGCATTTGAAGCTGGATGTGTTCGGCTTTGCCCAGTTTGAGGGGAAGCTCGCGTTCCAGAAGTCGTCGGGATCGGTCACGCTCGCGCCCAAAGACGGTACGGTCGAAACTGTCCCGATCGACCTCCTCACAGTGGGCGGCGCGGATATTGGTGCGTTTGTTGGTATCAATGGCGGCACCGCCGACCAAATCGGTTTGGTGCTGACAGAGGTCGACTTCGCGCTGGCGCTCATGACCAGCAAGGCTGACGCAACTCGTAAATGGACCACGCTCGAGGCCACCGCTGGCTCGGTGTCGTTTGATGGCATTGATGACCTGACGCTGAGCGCAACCGATCTGTCGGTCAGCATCAACCTTGCCGACAAGGCAGGCGATGTGGTGGTGGATCACAAGGTCAGCTCAACTGGCGCCAACGCCCTCAAAGTGTCTACAGGCGACACCTCCGTGCGAACGCTTTCGCAGGATGGCAAGGTGGGCGAGCTGATCGAGGCGCGCGGCCATCTGCTGGTGGATCTATTCGGATTTGTGCGGGTAGATGGCGAGTTCGCGGTATCGCGCCGGTTTGAGACCATCAAGCTGTCAGATGGCAGCACGATCGAGGGCGCGAAGGTCCTCACGATCGGTGGCAACGACATCGACGCATTTGCTGGCATCAACTCCAAGCGGGATGACCGGATTGGTCTGTCACTACAGAAGGCGGATTTCGCGCTTGCGCTGATTTCCGACCCGAAGGACGCCGCCCGCAGCTTCACCACGCTCAAGGCGACCGCCGACCTCGCAGCGTTTGTCGGCGTGGCCGATATGACGGTCAAGGCGACCGAGCTTGAAGTTCAGATCAATCGCGGGATCAAGCTTCCTTTCGAAGCCGAGAAGCGCGAACTGATCAATACCAAGGTCGAGTTGTCGATCCCGGCTGACTTTGTTGGCAACCTGACCTTCGCGCGCGAAGGTCAGTCCGCGGTCGCCAAAGTGGGTGCGCGCGACACCGACGCGCAACTGATCCTCAAACTCACTGCGGCGCTCGAAACGGTGGTGGGGCAGGGCAACGTCAAGGTGACCGGGAACCGGATCGAGGGATTCGTATTCGAGTTCATCGGCACACTCGCCGGCGTCAACGTGACGGGTCTCACCGTGGCCTCGCAGGCTACTGCCACCACATCAACCGTTACCACTAAGACAGCGGCGGTCGCAGGAACCGACGAGGTTAAGCAGCTGGTCGTGCAGTCGTTGCGCGCCGAACCCGATCCGGTGACGGTCGGCGTGGCCACACCCGTCGCAGCCTCCGCGGGTGTCACCGAAATCTCGTCGATCACGTTTACCCGCCCCAATCAATCGGGCACCTACGACGTGTTCTTCGTTGATGGTGGGGTGGTGCGCACTGACCGCGCAGCGGTGGCCGGCGTAAGCGAACTGCAGCGCCTGGTGCTGACTGGCGATCTGACTGCGCAGGCCTCGGGTGCATCCGGGACAGTGAGCGAGGTGCAAGCCGGTGGCGGCGCCGCTCGCAATGAGCGCTACGGCGTCACCTTCAGTAACAAGTTCGGCTACCAGGGGTTCAAGCTCTATTTCGTCGATAACCCGGTGCTGCCCACCACCTGGACCTACCGAAACAACGCTGAAAACGCCGCCGACACCATCGGTCAGCTGAAAAACGCCTATGCGGCGCTTCTCAAGGGCTACACCGACAACACGCCGCGTCCAGAGGCCATTCAGGTTACCGAGGACGCCAACTACACCGGCACCGGGCACCGTTATCTGATCGAATTCGTGGGCCCGCTCGCGGGCAGAGACATTCCGGCGATCGGAATGCGCAGCGAACCAAAGACGTTCTCCAATGTTCGGCTGCAGCAGGGTGTTTCCGGCCAGAGCGAGCAGCAGAAGGTCGTGATTGACACGAAGGGCGCGCAAGGCAACTTCTCGCTTTCCCTGACCGTTGGCATCCGCAGCTACACCACCACCGGTATTCAGTTCGGCGCTAACGCGGCCACGGTGCGCTATGCGCTCAATGTTGCGCTGGGTAACGCCGGTAGTGTTGAGGTGAGTGCCGGCGGTGCTGGCGTTTACCTCGTGACCTTTGGCGGGGCGCTGGCGACGGCGAATGTCAACCTGTTGAGCGTCAGCATCAACAGCACTCAGCCCGTACCGTCCGGCACCTTCACGCTGAGTTTCGGCGGTCAGACCACCGGCCCGATCACCTTTGATCGCGACGGTGCGGTGCTCGCCAGCCGCGTGCAGACAGCGCTTCAGGCATTGTCAACGATAGGCGCGGGTAACCTGCAGGCGAGCTATAACGCGCAGCAGTCATCGGGCGGTCAGATCGGTGTCGATCTTCAGTTCACGGGGGCGCTTGCTCAGCAGGATGTGGCCGGCATCACGGTGAATGGCGGCGGGCTCAGCAACGCCGCGGCCGCGGTCCGTACGGTCACTTCGGGTGTAAACGGCGTTGCTCAACGCCAATGGATTGGCGCGGGTGCGGAAGCGATCGAGAAAGGCTTCCGACTCTCCCTTACCTGGCAGGGCAAGGTTTACCAAAGTCAGGTCATTGCTGGAGGGGCTACCGAGCAGCAAATCCAGGCCGCGGTCGATGCGGGTTTTGCAGGCATCGCGGGGCTGGTCCCAACGGTGGATCTGGTCAGCAGCAACACCTTCACGATCGATTTCGGCGGGGCGCTGAACGGCACGTCATTCAATCCGCTGTTGCTCAAGGTTGAAGGCGCGAGCGCGCCGGCGGCCAAGGGTAGCGGGAGTTTCGTGGCGGGTAACGCGTCGCAGACCATCGCGAACCTGCAGTCGGCCTTTGCCGCTTTGCTATCGACCTCGGCCTCCAACATTCGAGTGGAGCGTGATGCTGCAGCGGTGCGCGGCGAACGCTATGTCATCAATTTTGTCGGTGCGCTGGATCAGACCAACATCCGCGACGGGATGATCGCGTTCAATACGCCACTCGACTACGAGTTGGTACAGGACGGCGCGGCGGCGGTGGCTGAGGTGCAGCGGATCCGGGTCGATCGCAAGGTTGACGCCGCCGATCCCGCCAAGTCCACCACCGGAACCTTCAGGCTCAGCCTGTCCCGTGCCGGGCTGAACTATGTCACGGCTCCGATCGCCTTCGGGGCCAGCGCGCAAACGCTTCAGGATGCACTTCGCGCAGCCACGCCAACGGCAGCTTCGCAGACATTGGGTGCTCTCGGCACGATCACGGTCACCGCGGACGGCGCGGATACCTATCGGGTGCAGTTCGGCGGCGCGCTAGCGGGCGCAGACGTCGCCACACTTCAGGTCACCGCGGTGTCGGTGGATCCGCAACTGCCAGCGGGCACCTTCCGAGTGTCGGTTCCCGATTCGAATGGCGCGGATCAGTTCTCCGATCCCATCACCTACACCAGCGACCGCACACAACTCGCAGCCAACATTCGGACAGGGCTCGCCAAGATTTTCGGCACGGGCAACTTCACGGTTGTGCTTGATGCCGCGGAAAGCACAGGCCGCAACCTCGCGTTCAACGTCGCGTTCCAAGGTACGCTCGCCCGGCTTGATGTGCCGAACATCACCAGCTATTCCAGCAACTTGCAGCTGGGCGTGGTCAAGCCTTACAACCTCACTCAGGGCGTGGCACCCGCGGGCGAGGTGCAACAGATTTCCCTGCAGACCGAGGCCGATGAGGTGGGTTTCACCCTCACGGTCGCGCATGCTGGCAAGAGCGTTCAGACCGACGTCCTCAGTTCCGATATGGCGCGCGCTGAGGTCGAGGCGATCCTGGCCAAGGCGGCGGTTGCACTCAATACTGCGGTCGGCGGTGGCTTTGCCGCCTCCATCGATCTGGTCCTCTGGGCCGGTAAGACGCTCCAATTGGGCTTCGGCGGATCGCTCAGCGGTGTGGATGTGGCGAATGTCGCCGTCACACCCATCGCCATCACCAGCGCCGCAAAGCTGGATGTGAGCCAGGCGGGCAAGACCATCGTCACGCCGGCCAAGCCGGCGCGCACCGTGGTGGTGGACTACACCACTGGGGCATCGGATCCCACCAAAGCAACCGATCTCACCGTACCCACCGGCCTCACCACCGACAGCACGCTCGATATCGACGGCGCGCTGGGTGACTTCATGCGCGTCACGGGCGTTCTGGACATCAACCTGTTCGGGTTCTTCCAGACCAAGGGTAAGTTGGGGATCGAGAAGAAGAGCGGGTCGGTCAAGCTTGCTGATGAGGTGAAGAACAGTAGCGGCACCGTCACCAAGGCCGCATCGACGGTCAGCGTTGATCTGCTGACGATCGGCATGGCCGACATGACCGCATTTGCGGGTATCAACGGCGGCACGGCTGACGAACTCGGCCTCAAGATGACCGGCGTGGAGTTCGGTCTCGTTCTGGCGAGCGAGCAACTCTCAGGCGTCCCAGGACAGGCGGCGCCGCGTAAGTGGACGGGGCTTCAGGCGACCGCAGCATCGGTTGGCTTCGTGGGGCTGGGCAGTGACCTGAAGGTGAACGCCACGAATGTCGGTGTGCTCATCAATCAGGCCAACGGCGATCCGACCACGGTCATTGACTTTGCCAAGAGCGACATGTCGGTGGTGACCGGTACCAACCGTTCACTGAAGATCAGCCTTGACGGCTATCGTGGCGAGATGATCCGCGCAAGCGGAACGCTCACGCTCGATGTTTACGGATTCTTCCAGGTCACCGGTAGCCTGGCGGTCGAGAAGAGCAGCACGACGCTCACGCTCGCCAAGGTGGGCACGGCTGCGGCCGAAACGGTAGAAGCCGACATGCTCACCATCGGGGGCACAGCCACCAGTGCGTTTGCCGGTGTTAACGGCAATAGCCCCAACCGTCTCGGCCTGGCGCTCACCAACGTCGAGTTCGGCCTTGCGCTGCTAACCAGTAAGGCCAAGACCGACCGCAAATGGACTGCGCTCGAGGCCACCGCGGGTTCAGTCGCCTTTGTGGGTTTGGGCGACAGTGTCAAGATCGGCGCCACCAAAGTGGGGGTACTCGTTAACCAGGCTGATGGCGCTGCCACTGATGTGGTCGACTTCAAGGCGACCGACCTCACGATTGCCACGGGCACGGCCAAAGGCCTCAAGCTCTCGCTTGACGGCAGTCGCGGCGAGATGATCCGCGCGAGCGGAGAGCTCAACCTCGACCTGTTTGGGTTCTTCCAGGTATC
>CAIPNM010000504.1 GCA_903866395.1 uncultured bacterium | reverse complement strand
GCCAGCCATGCGCAGGATTTCGGCGAGGCTGACACCCGTCCACTTCGGACAGCCCATGCCGCCGGTCTCCGACCACGGGGTTCCGCGTGGCGTGGGACGGAACGCGGTGCGCCCGGAGCCCGCGCACTCGAGCATCGCCTGCTGCTCCCAGACGTTCATCTTGCGCAGATCGTCCAGGGTCAGCGTCAGTTCGCGATCGACCAGGCCACGCACTGTCAGCACATGCTTCGAAGCATCGACATCGGGCGTATTGAGATTGTTGCGCACGAACATGCGCCGCGTCGGAGTCACCAGAAAGTTGTGGTGCTCGGCTGGCACGCTGGCGGTCAGCGGGCGCTCGGAATGGATCGCCAGCACTGAATCCTTGCCAGCCATGATCGTGGCGTTCGGGATGCCGGCCCCGGCATCGGCGGGCGCCTGCGCCACGGCCGAACCGGCGATCGCGCTGCCGCCAAGCGCCGCGCCCGCCTGCGCGATGCGGGTGAGGAACTCGCGACGAGTGGCGTGCAGACGTTCGAGGGTGGCGCCGGGGCGAGCGGGGGTCTGGTCCATGGTCGATCCTCCTGGTTGATCTTTGGTCTGAGCGGAACGGGTGCGCCCTGCCTGTCGCGGCGCAGCTTTGACGTCACTTTACACAGGATGAAGCGTCGGGTGAGCACTATTCACTGCGCGCACTACGGTGATCCCGCCACCCGGTTCACTCGAGCAGGCTGAAGCCCAGGCCCGGTGCGTCCGGTACGTGCAGCCTGCCCTGGGCAAACTCGGGATGGGTTGCGAAACGCGCACGCAGCGCGACATGCGCGCCATGCACTTCCAGCATGCCGCCATGCGCATGCCCGGCCATCACCGGAAGATTGGCCGCCTCGAAGCCGCCGGCACCGGTGACCGGCACCCCATGTGCCTCGGCCAGCGCGAGGATGCGCAGCATGGCCGAGATGCCGCCACAGAACGCCGCATTCGGTTGGACGATGTCGAGCGCTCCTGCCGCGAGCACGTCGCGAAACCAGGGCATCGACTGGATCATCTGGCCCGAGGCCAGGGGCATCGAAGTCGATCGTCGCAGTTCGAGCAGCGATGGAACGTCGTTGCCACGCAGCGGCTCCTCGAAGAAGGCGATGTCACAGTCGTCGAGCAGCGCGGCCAGCCGTTTTGCTTCGGCGACCGTGAACGCACAGTTGGCATCGAGCATCAGCGGGGCCGATCCGATCGCCGCGCGAACCGCACGCACACGCCGGGCATCTTCCTCGATGCTGCGGCCTGCAGCGCCGACGATGATCTTGGCGCCGGTGAATCCGGCGGCGAGCGCGTCCTGGCAGGCAGCGACCAGCTCGGCTTCGGTGAATGCGGGCAGACCGGCCGTCGCGTAGGTGGGCACTGCAGCGCGTGCCCCACCGATGAGGCGTGCGACCGGCATGCCGAGCGCCTTGCCCTTGATGTCCCAGAGCGCCAGATCGAGGGCCGACATCGCCGAGACGAACACCCCGGTCGACGCGCGCGGATTGAACTGCCGGGTCAGCATGACGGCCACCGCTTCATGATCGAGCGGGTCCGCACCCACGAGCGTGGCTTGGATCCCGCCGTTGAGCAGGTGCGCCACCTCCGCGGCCAGGAAACGGCCGGTGACGCCCTCGCCGGAGCGTCCGTCGACCGTGGTCACCCGGCAGCGCAGGAAGGTCAGGCTCTCCTGGCCAGCATAGGCGTCGCTGGCACGCGATGGCTTGATGTGCTCGACCCGGGCTTCGACGCGTTCTATCTTCATGGGATTCACTCGATTGAAACCGCTACTCCGGCACTTTCCGGAAGGTGATCGCGCATCGTTCTGCGCGTTCGGCGATGATGCTTGCAAGATCCGACAGTTCTTCGTCATCAAGACCGTGCCCCGCCAGCGCTTGAGCAACCCCTGGCGCTCGCGCGATTGCCGCTTCGCTGATCTCCGCGACCCGCCTTCTGATCAGCGGCAGGCCGAGTCCCGCGTCGGCGGCAAATGCGATCCAGCCCCTTGCGTCAAGTTCCGCAAGGGTCGCGCGTTTTCCGATCTTCATGGCGAACCTTGGCGAGAGGTCGGGCCAGGCGACGGTTGCCAGCAAATCATAAAGAGGAGCGAGGCGTGGGCCTTCGTCGCCGTGGAGGATCGAGAAGTTCTTTCCGTGCGCGTCGGCGTTCCCGGCAATCGCATTGAATATCACGGCATCGAGAAGCTTCAGCACGTCGACCGCGGGCCTCGCAGCGACGCGGCGGCAAGACGCATCACGAAGGCCTCGTTCTCGGTGGTGGCCTTGAAGCGCGATATCGGCGGTTTGAGAATGTGCGTGGTCGGCTGACCCGGCGCAGGCAGCGCGACCGCCCCGTCCACCAGGACCACCGGCACCTTCGATTGCGCGCCAGCGAGCGAGAGGCGCAACCCCGCTTCGCCTGCGAGCAATGGACGGAAGGGCAGCGTGTCGAGCACCCGGATCAGACCTGCATCGTCAAGCGGAGTGGGCCCATGATCGAGGGCAGGAGCGGTCGGTGTTTCGCCGGGCGGCAGAAGCTGGAGCGCACCCGCAACATCGCCCCCAAGGCGATCGAGAAGGGCAAAATCATTGCTGCGCGAAACACCGAGGGCCTGTGCGGCGGCGTCGCGTTGGCCTTCTTCGGGCAGGAGTCCGCCGAAGAACGGGCGGCACTCGCGGCGACTGAACGGCTCCGCTCGCTTCGGCAGCGAGGCCGACAAGGGCAGCGCCAGCGCATCGTCGAGCCACTCCGGCGCATAGGCAAAGCCCAGTTCGCCGTGTCGGTCCTGTGTCAGTTGGCCTACCAGGCGCCCGTCCCACCATATGTCCAGGGTGCGCATCATGCCTTACGAGCCGATTCAGGTCCCGGGGGCGGGGTGATATCGAGCGAGCATCCGAGCGCGGCCAGGACCTGAAGCGCCTTGCCGATCTGCGCGGTCGGTTTGCCTGCTTCGAGATCGACGATGAAGCGCAGGCCGACGGCTGCCGCACCCGCAAGTTCGCCCTGCCGAAGGCAAGCGGCCTTGCGGGTGGTTCGAACGATGTCGCCGATGTCGGCGGGGGTGAGGTTGCGTCTGGCCATGATATTTACCGAACGGGAAATTATCATGGATTTCGGCGCAATATCTGCAACACTTTACCGCGCGGGAAAACCCGTGCTTTGGGGCGGTGACGTTCGCCAAGATGCCCCGCTCCGGAACATTGATGCTTCAAGCCACCGTTTCGGCATGAACCACCTTCGGCCTCGCCCGCAGCAACGGGGTGTTTGCATCGCCAGGCGCAAGGCGCCGGGCAGCCAAGGCGACCACGCCATGCAGCGATGCGCTGGGCGCAGGTCAAACCGGGCTACAGCAACGGCGACACCAGCCTCGCTACCCCGAACATCAACCGCTCTCCGATCGGGCGCTTCCCCGTCGGCGGCCTGTAGCGCACCGCGCTGCGCAGGTCGCGATCGAAGATCGTTCCGAGTTGCCTGGCGGCAGCCACGTCGTACACCACCGCGATCACCTCGAAGTTGAGGCGGAAGCTGCGGTTGTCGAGATTGGCGGTCCCCACGACCGCGACGG
>CAIPNM010000503.1 GCA_903866395.1 uncultured bacterium | reverse complement strand
GCGAGTAACGCAATGACCCGCTCTGCGAGCGCCGGCTGCGCTGCGCGCGTGCTTACTGCCGCCGTATACACCGTGCCCAGCTCAAACTGCTTGGGAAGGGGGGCGACCAGGGTCACGCCGGCGGTGAACAGAATCTCCGAGATCTGCGTGCAGCCGATGGCCCCGGCGTCTCCCGACTCAACCATTGCGCGCATGGCCGTTGCGCCATTGGGAAACTCTCGCAGCCGGGGCTGCATGGCTTGAGCCAGACCCAGCGCCTCCAGCACTTTCCGGACGTGAATGCCGGCCGTTGAACGAACGGTGTCCGGAATCCAGAGGCTCGATGCCCGACCCAGCACAGCCCCCAGTGCCTCGGCGGTGCTGACATCGGGCCGAGGCTGGCCCGCGGGAACCGCCACGCCAGTGCGTACGGTTCCAAGTGGCGTGACGCCCTCTGCGCGCAGCTGCCCCTCCGCCACCATTGCGCGAATCATGGCGTCAGTGAGAATCATCAGGTCACAGGCATCGCCGGCAAGAAATGCCTCTTTCATCGCACCGACCGCACCGAAGCGGCCGGCGGTTTGAACGCCGAGTTCGTCTCGCAGCCGATCGGCGATGCCAGTGACGAGTCCCTGCGAAGCGCCCGCGCACAGTGTGGCAATGGTTTGCGACATGTTCAGTCGGCCTTGATGCCAGCGCTCTTTACAACGCCCGCCCACTTGGCGATGTCGTCGTTCAGAAACTTCCCGAACTCGGCCACGTTCATTGTCATGGCTGCTGTGCCCTGGGCAGACCAGCGTTTGCGAAGCTCATCATCGGCGGTGATCTTGCTGATCTCGCTATTTAACCGGTTCACGATGGCGGCGGGCGTGCCCTTGGGCGCCATCACGCCGATCCAGATGGTGGCGGTGTAGCCCGGCACGCCCGATTCCGACACGGTGGGTACGTTGGGCATGATGGAGGAGCGTGCACGGCCGGTGGTGGCGAGTGCCTTCACCTTACCGCCCGTGACCTGGGCCGCCATGGTGGGGATTGCATCGAACATCATGTCGACCTGGCCGCCGAGCACGTCGGTGCGGGCCTGCGAGCTGCCCTTATAAGGAACATGAACCACTTTGATGCCCGCCATCGACTTCAACAGCTCGCCCGCCATGTGATAGGGCGTGCCGTTACCGGAGGACGCGTAGGTCATGCCGTCGGGTTTGGCGCGGGCGGCAGCCAGCACCTCGGCGATGCTGGAAGCGGGGAGAGCGGTGCGCGCGACCAGCACCAGATCGGATTCATTAATGGGCGCCACCGGCTCGAAGTCGCGCATCAGCTGAAACGGCTTGCTGGCGATCAGCGACTCATTCACCGTATGGGTGTTTGACATGACCAGCAGCGTGTAGCCGTCGGGCGGGCTCTTCGCAACCACGTCAGTTCCGATGATGGAGCCTGCGCCGGGACGGTTCTCGGTCACGAAGCTCTGTCCCAAGGTTTCCTGCAGACGCGTGGCGACCAGACGCCCGAACACATCGGCAGAGCCGCCTGCGGCAAACGGGACCACCAGCTTGACGGGCCGGGCAGGCCACTCCTGAGCTGAAGCGCTGGCAGAAGCCAGCAATGCGCCCAGCAAGGCAGCGGCCTGGGCTGGACGGAGGAGTGGTGGGAGGACTCGGAACAGAGGCATGGCGGCTCCTGGACACGGGGTGGACGGATGTCGGATGTTAAGTGTCCGGACGCCGTACCCCAAATGCGGGGTCTTTCCTCGGCCTATACTCGGGAAGTTCGATTCGGAGACCGCCGCCATGACTTCGCCCTCCACCAAAACCCTGATCTGGGCCCAGGGTGCCACGGACCGCATTGGTCACAAGCCCTACCTTGAGCGTCTGTTGCCTCACATCGCCCGCTGCAGCGATCCCGATTTCGAGGTGAGGTTTCACACCACCACGCCCTCGGTCACCACCGTGCACGCGGTGTCGGAGTTCCGCTTCTCGCGCGAGGTGATCCGCGCAGCCGTTCGGGCCGAACGCGAAGGCTATGCAGCGTTTTACATGAACCACTTTCAGGACGTGGGCCTGCAGGAGGCGCGCGCCACCGTGAACATTCCCGTGCTGGGGCTGGGTGAGACCAGCATGCTGCATGCTTGCACGCTGGGCCGTCGTCTGGGGCTTCTTGCCATTAACCCGGCCTTCGTGCCGCTCCACGCCGATCAGGTCGCGCGTTATGGTCTGCGCGACCGGGTGGCGGGCATTCGGTCGATCAACGCCAATATCCCAGACTATATGGCGGGCTTCGCCTCAGCCGATCGGAAGGTGCCGCTGCAGCGCCAGTTCGAAGACGAGGCGCGCCGCCTGATTGACGCGGGCGCAGATGTGATCGTGCCGACAGGCGGATTGCCGATGATGATGTTTGCCGAGGAAGCGGGCGCGGCGATTGACGGTGTGCCCATTGTTAATGGCGTGACCGTCCTGGTGAAGGCCGCTGAAATGGCGGTGAAGCTCAGCCGGCTGACCGGCCACGTGGCAAGCCGCGCGCCACACTCGGGCTACGTGCTGCCCTCGGCGCAGGCGCTCGAGGAGTTCCTGCAGCACGGCTGACCGCCGGCTGCAGCACCAGGCGTTCGATTTCGCGTTGTCGATCAGCACGGGCGCGCGTGTCGCCATGATGATGGAGCAGTGACTCGCCGATTTCGGTTGAGTAGGTGACGAAGGCGCGCGCGCGCGCTTGAGCGGGCGGCAGGCCCAGTGCCCGGAAGACTTCCTCGTGATAGGCGAGCCGGCTGCGGTCGGCTTCGTCTAGCACCTGCTGCGCGAGCGCATCCCGGCGAGCCCAGGCCCGGATGGCGAGCTCGATGCGCGCGGCGCGCTCGGCCGCTCGGCCCCGGTGGGGGAGCGAAATCATGTCGCGCAGGCGCTCGCGGGGATCGCTGCTTGCGCTCGCGAGCCGGCGCGTGAGCGCAAGCGTGGCACGCTCGCTCCAGGCCTGCAGGACGCGACGTAGCAGATCTTCACGGTCGCGGAAATGCCAGTAGAAGCTGCCGCGGGTGACACCGAGCTGCTTGGCAAGCACGTCGACCCGAACATGGTCGATGCCTTCGTTGACCAGCACGTCGGTGGCGGCGTCGATCCACGCCTCGGGGGTGAGCGCCTCTCGGCGCGGTCGTTTGGCAGCGCTTGCCAATGAGGCTCGAGGCGAGGCGGTGCGGTGCGGCACACGGGTTGTGGCGGGTGTGCGGGCAGCCGCCTTTTTTGCGGGGGATTTCATATGAGGGATCATGCCATACATTACTGTATGGAAAGTCAATCAAAGCCTAAGTAGAATATTCCATACACATACAGAGGTGTATGGAAATATAGGAGCTCAGACCTTGAATTCCTCTACCGCGCCCGCTCTAGGCGCCAGCCAGGCGCAGAGCTCGTCCTCCGGGTCCAATTTCTTCTCCGACCCGTCCCTGCTTGCCCCGCGCCGGGTCGAGCGCATTGATCTCGGCGAGGGCGCGTTTCTTCTCCGTTCTCCTGAACCGCTCAAGCCCTGGGCCCGCTCCGTAGGCGTCTGGCTCGAGCAGTGGGCGAGGGAAAAGCCCCATGCGAATGCCTTTGCCGAGCCCGCCGGGCTGTCGCGTGCAGAAGTCTCGACCGGCTACACCACACTCACCTGGGCCGCACTCCGTGGCCGAGTGGGCTCGGTCGCTCAGGCGCTCCTCGATATGCGGCTCGCTCCGGGCGCACCGGTGGTCATCCTGTCCGACAACTCGCTCGACCATCTGGTGCTCATGCTCGCGGCGATGCAT
>CAIPNM010000502.1 GCA_903866395.1 uncultured bacterium | reverse complement strand
TGCCGAAGAAAAACTTCACCGCCATGCTGCGGCTCGACCACAACCGCGCGCTCTCGCAACTCGCCGCGCGCTCGGGCAAGCCAGTCGAATCAATCGAGAAACTCGCCGTGTGGGGCAACCATAGCCCCACTATGTATCCCGACTATCGGTTTGCCACCATCGGCGGGCAATCGTTGAAGGCCATGATCAACGACGAAGCCTGGAATCGCGACGCGTTCATCCCCACCGTTGGTAAACGCGGCGCCGCCATCATCGAGGCTCGCGGCCTGTCGTCGGCCGCCTCGGCCGCCAACGCCGCCATCGACCACATGCGCGACTGGGTCATGGGTACGGGCGATCGCTGGGTCACCATGGGCATTGCGTCCGACGGCAGCTACGGCATCCCGCAGGGCACGATGTACGGATTCCCGGTCACCTGCGCCAACGGCGAATACAGCATGGTTCGCGGCCTCGAGATCGACGACTACAGCCGCCAGATGATGGACCGCACGCTGGCCGAATTGAATGAAGAGCGCGAAGGCATCAAGCACCTGCTCGGCTGACCTCAGCGCCCGAGGGCGAAATCAGGGAGAACACGAACATGAGCCAATCGGCCGGTCGTAAATTTCGGGAAGCCATGGCGGCGGAAACGCCGCTTCAAATTCCGGGCGCCATCAACGCCAACCATGCGCTGCTCGCCCAGCACGCAGGTTTCCGCGCCATTTATCTTTCGGGCGGCGGTGTCGCGGCGGGCTCGCTCGGGTTGCCCGACCTGGGCATCTCGGGCCTGGACGACGTCCTCACAGACGTTCGCCGCATCACAGACGTGTGCAGCCTGCCACTGCTGGTCGATGTCGACACCGGCTTCGGTTCGTCGGCGTTCAACGTGGCACGCACCGTCCGCTCGCTCATCAAGTTCGGCGCAGGCGCCCTGCACATCGAGGATCAGGTGGGGGCCAAGCGCTGCGGGCACCGGCCGGGCAAGGAAATTGTCACCCAGCAGGAAATGGTTGATCGGATCAAGGCGGCAGTCGATGCCCGCACCGACCCGGATTTCTTCATCATGGCACGCACCGACGCACTGGCCTCGGAGGGACTCGAGCGGGCAGTCGAGCGCGCAGTGGCCTGCGTCGAGGCAGGTGCCGATGGCATCTTCCCCGAAGCCATTACCGAGCTCTCCATGTACAAGGCGTTTCGCGATGCAGTGGGGGTCCCTATCCTCGCCAACATCACCGAATTTGGCCAGACGCCACTCTTCACGGTGAATGAACTCGCCTCAGTCGATGTCGACATCGTCCTGTATCCGCTCTCGGCCTTCCGGGCCATGAACAAGGCGGCTGAGCTCACCTATCGCACGCTTCGCACCGAAGGCAGCCAGCAGTCCATCATTGGCAACATGCAGACACGCAAGGAGCTCTACGACTCAATCGGCTACTGGGACTTCGAGCGCAAGCTCGACGAGCTGTTCGCCAAGAGCAAGTGATCTTCTTTCGATACTGACCCCGCGGCGTGGCGCCTGGGCGCCGCGCTTCGCTTTTCGGAGACCGTTCATGTCCACAGACACCGCTGTAGCAGGCCCCAAACCGAAGAAATCCGTCGCCTTGTCGGGCGTTGCCGCGGGCAACACCGCGCTTTGCACCGTAGGGCGCAGCGGTAACGACCTTCACTATCGGGGCTACGACATCCTCGACATCGCCGAGGCCGCCGAGTTCGAAGAAATTGCCTATCTTCTGGTCCACGGCAAGCTCCCCACCGTCGCCGAACTCGCAGGCTACAAGGCCAAGCTGAAGGCACTCCGCGGCGTGCCAGCCAATGTAAAAGCCGTGCTCGAGTGGCTCCCTGCGTCTGCTCACCCGATGGACGTCATGCGTACTGGCGTATCCGCGCTCGGCTGCCAGCTCCCCGAGAAGGACGACCATGCGGCCCCGGGTGCCCGCGACATCGCCGACCAGCTGATGGCTTCACTCGGCTCGATGCTGCTCTACTGGTATCACTACAGCCACAACGGCAAACGCATCGATGTCGAGACCGACGACGATTCCATTGGCGGGCACTTCCTGCATCTGCTGCACGGCCAGGCGCCCTCTGAGCTATGGGTTCGTGCCATGCACACCTCGCTCAACCTGTATGCCGAGCACGAATACAACGCCTCCACCTTTGCGGCTCGCGTCGTGGCGGGCACCGGTTCCGACATGCACTCGGCCATCGTTGGCGGCATCGGCGCGCTGCGCGGGCCCAAGCACGGCGGCGCCAACGAAGTCGCTTTCGAAGTGCAGAAGCGCTATGACAACCCCGATGAAGCCGAGGCCGATATCCGTCGCCGTGTGGAGGCCAAGGAGGTCGTCATTGGCTTCGGCCACCCGGTTTACACCATCGCTGACCCGCGTAACAAGGTGATCAAAGAAGTGGCCAGACGGCTATCCAAAGCAGCTGGCGACATGAAGATGTTCGACATCGCGGTGCGAATTGAATCGGTGATGGCTGATGCAAAGCGAATGTTCCCCAATCTCGACTGGTTCAGCGCAGTGAGTTATCACATGATGCGCGTTCCCACCAGCATGTTCACGCCGCTCTTTGTGATTTCGCGGACATCGGGCTGGGCCGCACACGTGATCGAGCAGCGCATCGACAACAAGATCATTCGCCCGAGCGCCAACTATGTTGGCCCCGAGAACCGCAAGTTCGTTCCCATCGAGAAGCGTCGCTGACGCGCCCTGACATCCAACCCCATCACCCGCCGAGGCCACCATGCCGCACAACGCCTTCAAGACCCTCAAGGACTTCAAGATGGAGTCCGGCAAGACCGGAAAGCTCTACTCGCTGCCGGCGCTTGCGCGCAAGTTCCCCAATGTCAACCGTCTGCCGGTGTCGATCCGCATCGTGCTCGAGTCGGTGCTGCGTAATGTAGACGGCAAGAAAGTGACCGAGGCGCACGTTGAGCAGCTTGCCAACTGGAAGCCCAACGCCGAGCGGATCGACGAGATCCCGTTCATTGTCGCCCGCGTGGTGCTGCAGGATTTCACCGGCGTGCCACTGCTTGCCGACCTCGCAGCCATGCGCAATGTGGCGAGCGGCATGGGGCGCGATCCCAAGCGAATCGAGCCACTGGTCCCGGTCGACCTGGTGGTTGACCACTCGGTCATGATCGATCACTTCGGTTCTGCGAAGGCGCTCGATCTCAACATGAAGCTCGAGTTCCAGCGTAACCGCGAGCGCTATCAGTTCATGAAGTGGGGCATGCAGGCCTTTGACACCTTCGGTGTCGTGCCCCCGGGCTTTGGCATCGTGCACCAGGTCAACCTGGAATACTTGGCGCGCGGGGTTCATCGCAACACCGATAAGGTCTACTACGCCGACTCGTTGGTGGGCACCGACAGCCACACCACCATGATCAACGGAATCGGCGTCGTGGGTTGGGGCGTGGGCGGCATCGAAGCCGAGGCCGGCATGCTAGGGCAACCGGTTTATTTCCTGACGCCCGACGTCGTCGGGGTCGAACTGTCCGGTCGCCTGCTTGAGGGCCTCACTGCCACGGATGTGGTCCTCACCATCACCGAAATGCTCCGCAAAGCCAAGGTGGTGGGCAAGTTCGTGGAGTTCTTCGGCGAAGGTACTGAGCGTTTGTCGGTCACCGATCGGGCCACCATTGCCAACATGGCACCCGAGTACGGCGCGACCATGGGTTTCTTCCCGGTCGATGACAAAACCATCGACTACTTCAAGGGAACCGGCCGCACCACCGCCGAGATCGACGCCTTCAAGAGCTGGTTCAAGTCGCAAGGCATGTACGGCGTCCCAAAGGCCGGCGACATCGACTACTCCACGGTTCTGAAGCTCGATCTGGGAACGGTGGTGCCGTCACTCGCAGGCCCGAAGCGCCCGCAGGACCGCATCGAAATCGGCAAAGTCGCTTCCACCTTCGCCGACCTCTACTCCAAACCTGCCGCGCAGAACGGGTTCAATCTCACCGCCGACTCGCTCAACACCGTCCACAAGAACGCGGATGGCGTTGAAGTCCAGAACGGCGACGTTCTGATTGCAGCCATCACCTCGTGCACCAACACCTCCAATCCGGGCGTGCTGCTCGCTGCCGGACTGCTTGCCAAGAAGGCGGTTGAGGCCGGGCTCAAGGTGAGCAAGCACATCAAGACCTCGCTTGCACCTGGCTCGCGTGTGGTCACCGAATACCTTGAGAACGCGGGTCTGTTGCCCTATCTCGAGAAGCTCGGCTTCTCTGTGGCCGCCTATGGTTGCACCACGTGTATCGGTAACGCCGGTGACCTCACGCCGGCCATGAATGAAGCGATCACCAAAAACGACCTGATCTGCGCGGCAGTGCTGTCGGGCAACCGCAACTTCGAAGCCCGTATTCATCCCAATCTCAAGGCAAACTTCCTCGCCTCACCGCCCCTGGTCGTCGCCTACGCCATTGCAGGTAATGTGCGTGTCGATCTCATGACCGAGCCGGTGGGCAAAGGCAAGGGCGGAAAAGACATCTACCTCGGCGACATCTGGCCCTCGAGCGACGAAATCAATGCGCTCATGAAACACGCCATGAACCCGAAGATGTTCAAGGGCAACTACGCGCAGGTGAAGGAAAATCCGGGTGCGTTGTGGGAGAAGATCAAAGGCGTGAGCGGTCAGGTTTACGACTGGCCATCGTCCACTTACATTGCCCGCCCGCCCTTCTTTGACGACTTCGGCATGACCCCGCAGGACTCCTCGGGCACCATCGCCGACGCACGCGCCCTCGCACTCTTTGGCGACTCCATCACCACAGACCACATCTCGCCGGCCGGTTCCATCAAGGAATCATCACCTGCAGGTAAGTGGCTGATCGAGCACGGCGTGGCCAAGGCTGACTTCAACAGCTATGGCTCGCGTCGCGGCAACCATGAGGTGATGATGCGCGGCACCTTTGCCAACGTCCGAATCAAGAACCTGATGCTCCCGGCTGCGGCCGACGGCAGCCGCGAGGAAGGCGGCGTCACGCTCATGCAGCCCGGCGGCGAAAAACTGTCCATCTACGACGCAGCCATGCGCTATGTCGCGCAAGGTACCCCCACCGTGATCTTCGGTGGCGAGGAATACGGCACGGGCTCTTCCCGCGACTGGGCAGCCAAGGGCACCCAGCTTCTGGGCGTTCGCGCTGTGGTCGCGCGCAGCTTCGAGCGAATTCACCGCTCGAACCTGGTTGGCATGGGCGTGCTGCCATTGCAATTCAAGGGCTCGGATTCATGGCAGTCGCTGGGTATCAATGGCGACGAAACCTTTGACATTGAAGTGCCGGATGAACTCAAACCCCAGCAGGACATCACGCTGGTGATTCGTCGCGCCGATGGATCGGTCCGTAAGGTGAAGCTGTTGTCGCGAATTGATACCGCCATCGAGGTCGATTACTACAAGCACGGCGGGATCCTGCCCTATGTGCTGCGTGATCTCCTCGCTGCGTGATCGTCAGCTGAACACAAGATCACCAAACCGGGCGCTGAACACCGCGCCAGTCTGGTCGCCGTCCGAACCCACCGCTACCGCAACCGGGGTAGGGGTGGGTCCGGGATACCGCGAACCAAAGGCACGCTGAAAATCGTGCTGCCAGTCGCGCTCCTCCTCGTACCACTGTCCGGCGACCGCCTGAGCCCGGGCCACTCTCATCACCACCCGATCGGTAAACGGCGATGGCACCAGCCGCTCATCGGCCGGTCCCGCATGGAGCAGGTAAACCAGCGTGGCGGCAGGCACACGCTCACCCTGCAACAGGCTTGCTCCGCCCAGTACCACCCGATCCGCCAGCGATAAGCGGTCATCGGGAAGGTCGAACATCAGGTAGACGCGCGCTGCGAAGTCATCGCGCTCGCGCTGCCCAACTGCCGCGAGGGGAGGAAAGCCCTCCGCCCGCCAGCGCCAGCGCATGAGCCGTCCACGAAGCGGGGCCCGTAATCGGGCGATGAGCGCCGACGCGGACGCCGCCACGTCCACCCCCAGGACGACTGTGTCCTGATCGTTGATCAAACGATAACGGTTGGCTGCAACACCTCGCACACGCCGATGTCGCCACTCGTCACGTTCATCGCTTACGGTGCCCACGCCTGGCGGGCCCGGTGACCGGCTCGCGGATGCAGCATGGCCCGCGGCAGCGGGCTCATCGGACGGGAGAATGACGCGCCCCGCTGTTTGCTCACTAAACCGTGGTGGTTGAATGCCGGGCCCCGCCCCTGTGACGGCACTGGCCTGCGCAAAACCCTGCCCGGGCTGCATGACTGACGCGCATACGCCACCGATCAGGAGGGAGCCGCCCCAACCGACAACGCGGCGACGCTCCCTACTCATGAGGTTTGCCAGCGCGCCCAGCCCGCAGCATCATCCACGTCCCAAAGCGTACGAAGCAGCCGATAGCGACGGCGCGCAGCATCCAGGCGCCCTATCGTCTGAAGCATCACATCCGGATGGCTCCACTTCATCGCCTCAAAGATGGGCGGCAGTTCCCCGGTAACGCCCACCAGCAGATAGCCGCCGTCTTCGGTGGGTGAGAACACCACGCTGGTGTCGTCTTCTGTGGAAAGCACGGCGACCGCCTCGGCAATATCAGCCGCATCAACCGCCGGACTGTCGCAACCCAACAGCACCACGCGCTCGCCACGCGACAACCCCTCAGCCATTGCGTTGGCCATTCGCTCGCCCAAATCCTCGCCGAGCTGACGGGATAGATTGAATCCGAAGCGTCTGGCGAGCAACGCGCATTCACCCGCCGAATCATCGCCCGCAATGCATAGCTCACGGATCACGTTTGGCACACGCGCCACCTGCTCGAGCGTTCGCTCGAGCAGTTCCCGATGCGTTGCAAGTGCCACCGACTCGCCGAGCTTCGCAGCTAATCGTGTTTTCACTTCCCCAGCACGCGGAACTTTGGCAAACACAATGACGCGCGATGGGCTCGGCGCCCAAGCGCTAACGGGCGCCGCCCCGTAATAGAAGCGGTGGAGCAGGTTGGGCGACACACCCAGCGCGTGGAGCGCACGAAGCCACCACATCAGCAGAATAGTGCGCAGGATTCCATGTTGCTCCCAGCGACGCGCAGAGACCACCACCCGCTCCGTCAGGCAAGCAGGCCGGCCGGATGTCTTCAGCAGTCGCTGCGACATCCGGACGTCTTCCATCAACGCCACGTTGGGCCAACCGTCAACCCGCAACCACGCTTCGCGAGTGACGAAGATCGCCTGATCCCCGGTTGCGATGCCACTCAAACGCGATCGTAGGTTCATGAGCGCACCAACCAGCGAAAGCACAGGGTGCGAGGCGTTCAGACTGACATCGAATCGCCCCCAACCTGCCCCCCCCCGAACCGCGCGTTCAATCGCAGCCCGCCAATCAGGCGGTAACAACACATCGGCATGGACAAACAGAAATACATCAGCCGGCCCCGACAGCCTTGCGCCCTCATTCATCTGCCGCGCGCGACCTCGAGGACTGATCGCGACCCGCATCCCGGCCGCGAGCGCCACCACCACAGTGAGATCAGTGCTGCCGCCATCGACGATCACAACGTCGTCGCAGTCATCGGCAAACTGTGCCAGGGCGCCGGGCAGCCTGCGCGCTTCATTTAGCACAGGCATCACGATCACTATTCGCAGTCGATCGTGGCCAGTGGTATCGATTGCCGGGGCACTGCCAGCCGGGCGGATCATTGCCGCCGCCATCGGTGCCAGCGCTCAAGCCAGGCCAGCACGAACACGGGGGCATGGTCGCGTTGCCATTGCGACGCTACGGCTCGAGCAGCGTCGGTCCAACCCGGATAGGCGATCATCATCGACATGAGGCGTCTTAGCCCTAACTTCTCACGGATCGCAAGCGTCAACAGCGAGATGAGTTCGCCTGCCCTTGCGCCCACGACCGTGGCACCCACAATCCGGTCGCTACCCTGCGCGGTCAGCACCATCACGAACCCCCGGGTCTGTTCTTCGATGATCGCCCGATCCAGTGCAGACATCTCATAACGCGTGCAGACCACCTTGATTCCCGCCTGCTCAGCCTCGCTACGCGTGAGTCCGACACGCGCCACTTCCGGGTCAGTAAACACACATCGAGGAATTGCACGACGGTCGATCCGAAGCGGCCAAAGCACACCAAACAATGCGTTGAACGTTGCATGCCAAGCCATTTGTCCGGCGACATGCGTCAACCTGTCTGCTGTTGCGACATCTCCGCAGGCAAACACACCAGGTTCGCTGGTTCGCATCCATTCATCAACACGCAGGGTGCCGTCGGCATCGCGCGCAAGCCCCAGTCCATCCAGTCCGACGCCCTCAACACGCGACCGACGACCCAGTGCACACAGCAGCTGATCGAATTCGATCACCACCTGCGTATCCGAACTCAGGACATGCGCATGCGTACCGCCTTGAACCGACGCCAACGATGCGCCAGTAAGCACTCTGACCCCGTCGGCTTCCAGCGCACGACGCACTTCGGCGGAGGCTTCTGGCTCCTCGCGCGGCAGGAGTCGCTCGGCACGCTCCACTAACGTCACCGCCGATCCGAGCCGCTGAAACGCCTGCGCCAACTCACATCCCACCGGACCGCCTCCGAGAACCAGGAAGCGCCTCGGCAGGTCGCGGATCGCCCATAGGGTCTGCGTGGTGAGTGCGCGTCCCGGCGCCAGTCCGGCAATTTCGGGCACCACTGGGTCAGCACCCGTCGCAATAATCAGATGCCTGGCATGCAGCCGTTCGACGGCGCCGCCTTCGGCCCGCGTCACCTCCACCGTCCAGGGAGACAGCACACGCGCTTCTCCGCGCAGGCACTCCACACCGAGGGCACGATACCGCTCCACCGAATCATGAGGCGCGATCCGATCGATGGTCGCGCGTACCCGTTCAAGGAGGACCGCCAGATCAGGGCGGGGCATGCTGCTTGGCGGGATACCGGCCCCCCCTCCGCCTTGAGCCATCAAGAGCCGCTCTTCGCGTACGCGGTTCGCGAGCCGGATCAGGGCCTTGGACGGTACGCACCCTGTGTTCAGACAATCACCGCCCATGGCCTCGCGCTCAATCAGCGTGACCTTCGCGCGCAGGCTGGCCGCAATGTTGGCGGCCACCAGGCCGGCGGCGCCCGCACCGATGACGATCAGGTCCCGATCAAAACGACGCGGTCGCTGCCCGCGCCAGCGACGGTTCGCGCGCACCGCTCCGATCACGAACCCAATCCGCTGGGCCATGCCGGGAAGGAGCCTGCGGGCCACCAATGGAAACACCCCCAAGAGCGCGAGCGCCCCCATCAACCCAGGGGTCAGCAAGCCGGAAATCGAATCGAGCGACGCCAGTTGGTGACCGGCATTCACATAAACGAGGGTGGCCGGCAGCATGCCAATCAGGCTCACCCAGTAGAACGTCCAGGCACGAATCGGTGTGAGCGCAACCAGCACGTTCACCAGGAAAAAGGGGAACACCGGCACCACACGCAGAGTAAAGAGGTAGTAGGCGCCATCGCGCTCGATACCCTGCGCGATCGGGGCAAGCCGCGCCGCCAGGCGATCGCGAACCCCGCGACCAGCAATCCAGCGTACGACACCAAACGAGACCAGCGCACCGAGCGACGAGGCAAACGCCACCAGCACAACCCCCGGGCCGAACCCAAAGAGGGCGCCCCCCAGCAGCGTGAGCACCAGCGCGCCCGGCAGGGCAAGCGCTGCCACCAGCAGGTAGGCAGCGATGAACGCCAACGCCGCCAATTCGGGCGATTGCTGAACACGATAGGCAATCGAGTCACGAACACCACGTAGCGTGGACAGATCGAACGCCGAATCGCCGAGCCACCACCAGCCCAAGCCAGCCAGCGCGACAAGCGCTCCCGCCACCGACAAGCGGATCAACCCCCGCCCGCGATCAGACATGGCGCTGAAACAATCCGCGCGCAGCGCGGTCGGGGTGATGCGCGGGCCCACCCAGGATTCGCCGCCAGTAGGAGGTATGTGCGGCACTGCCTTCAGGCCAACGTTGCAGAAAATAGTCCTGCCATGCGGACGCATCGAACCGTACCGGCACGGCGGCCACATCTGCTCCGCCTATGACCGCACGATAAAGCGGAGCCTCGTCACACGCGTCGGCCCAGCTAGCCGCCGCCACCCGGGTAAACAACCCTGACGGGTCGCCCTGAAAATTTGCCATTCCAGCTG
>CAIPNM010000501.1 GCA_903866395.1 uncultured bacterium | reverse complement strand
TGTACGAAGCTTTCTTATCGCCCAGCAGCCCCGAACGGTTTAGCGCGTCAACAAATTCGCCCATGGTGCGAATTCGCTCGCGCTTCTTGTGGACTTCATAGCTTGACGAGGCGCTAGCCGCGCTAAAGGTTGCGCCCAATGTGAGCGTACTGCCATCCTCCGACACCGACACGATCGGGCGCTCTTCGCCCGCGATCGTGACCGACATCCCTTTCATTGAGGGCGCAAACTGCCCGCGAGCACCGAGCAGCGTGTTGCCCCCCAGATCGAAGCGTGCGGATCCAGTGGAAGACCCCGCCTCGCCGGGAAACGCCACCCAACGCTGCATCGGACGCAGGAAATCGATCTTGTCGACCACTTCGGTCCGGAAGACATCGGCGACATTCAGCACTTCGGTAAGGGCGGTATCCAAGAACGGAATCTCGGGCAGACCCAGCGCATCAATGTCAACCTGTTCGAGGTAAGCGAGCAGATCGGGCAGCGCAAACAGCACGTCCTCGATCTGGATCTTCGAGAAATTGGTGAGCGACTCCATACCCTCGGTTGTGATTTGGAGCGTGCCCGCAAATGGGTCGCCCCCCGCCTTCACGCGGGGCACCGCGGCACCGGCCGTCAGATCGATGCCCGCGACCGACGCATAAACCGGTAAATCCACGGAGAGCGCGTTGGTGCCCGGGGTGAGCTTGAACTGCCCATTGGTGAAACTGATCTGGCCACCGATGTCAGCCTGCAGGGCGCCGCGCAGGAAATCTTTGCCGGTGCTGTCCTGACCAAGCTTACCGATCCCGACATCGACAGGGCCCAGTGTGGCCGCGAGCACCACGTCTTTCGCTGACAGCGTGCCCTGGAAGCCCAGTCGGTTCAGATCGAACCGCGCCTGGAAGCTGTCCGACCAATCAAGCGTAAAGCCAAGATCAACTTCGGCTTCGAACTTGGCCTGAGCATCAAGGCGCGCATCGAACTTCAGCCCAATCGAATCGAAGCCGGCATCAAGCTCGATGGGAAGAAGATCGCTACCGAGCTTGATCTTGCCCTGGAAGCCAAACTCAAGGCCATCCTGATCCAGCATGAAATCAAACCCCACGCTGACTCCAGCCGCCGGGGCCCAGAATTCATCAAGATAGGCTTTCAGGCCTTGCAGAGTGGGAATACCGCGTGCGCCATATGCAGGCTTGGACAACTGATAAGGCGATTTCCAGGCTGTATCGCGATAACTGTTCACGTAATTCTGAATGTAGTCACCGAGACTCACGAGCGGTGAGAGGTTCAGTACGTCATCCAGCGTTTTATCGAGAAGAGGCAGCTTCTCACCCGCCTCAAGTTGGGTGCGAATCTCAACCAGACCAGAGGACACATCGACCAGCGATTCGCCAAAGCCGCCGTCGAGCGACGCATCAAGATTGGTGACCAAGAACCGCGTGACGTCAGCGCTCGAGTCAAACTTGATGGCGACTGGCGTCGGGCCTACGTTAATCGCCTCATCAATCACCCGCCCGGTACGGTTGAGAGCAAGCGACACATCACCGAACAGTTGCACATTGTTCAGGCCTGGAACCGGTAACGTGGCGGTGGCGGTGAGATCGAGTGCGAAACCGTTTCCTGGCAACACCATGCCGAGTCGGCCGTCTACAACCCCGAAACTCTGACCCGCCACGGTTGCCTTCGCGGTCACATCGCTACCCGCAATCACGAGAGAACCACCCGCCTGCCGGAAGGCAAACTTACCCGATGCATTGAAGAGCGGAGGCGTACCCGCTGTGGCTGACGGGTCGGCCAATGCAATCGCCAGATTACCGGATGCTTCGAGACGCGAGTCCTTGAAATTGAGGTCGGCGACGGCGTTGCCACGCAGCCGCACGGGGGTGGATTGTCCCGCGCGGCCATCACCGTCCAGATCGCCCGCAGCGAAGTTAACGACCTGCCCAGCCAACGCGCCGGAACTGGGCCCGCTGTTAAGCGAGAGCGTGAGTTGCCCGCCTTCCAGAGTCAGTCCGCTGACACCATCGATTGCGGCTCGCTCTGCGCTCGCCTGAAGGCCGATGAAGGTACCGCCGCCCTGGGTGTCCTGGAGCAGCATCAGGCCGACCGACCCGTCTTCCAGCGAGACGCCAGAGAATTTGTCGGTGCCGATACCGGTACCGAGCTTGATATCGACATTTTTTGCCGACACGGTTGAAACCGTCATCAAGCGGCTCTGCGGGACATTCTTGTCATCCACAACGCTGGCCGAGCGGTTGCCCAGCCTGGCGAAAGCAAAACTTCCCTGGAGCAGAACAAACTGGCCGATGGCAATCTTCGCATCGGCGGTCACCGCCACAAACGGACCGGTGCCGCCGTAGTCGAGCGTCACCGTTTCGTCCTTGCCTGCGATCTGCTTACCAGTGCGAACCGCGATCGCGTGGTTGACAGCGGTGGCACCACTGCCCGTGCTGCCCAGCTCCAGCACCGACTCATTCGCACTGGCGCCTTCGGCACCAAAGCCGAGGTTGATCTCGAGGCCCAGATTGGTCGCCTCGATCGTCAGATCACCAGAAGACAGTCCGAAGTCTTCGGCAGTCAGCGCAACGCTGTCCGCCTGGGCCTTCAAAGCGAGCCATGAGCGAGTATCGCCCGCAGCGGCATTCGCCGGGCGCATCAACGCCAATCCGAGATCCAGGCCAGTGACGGTGATGCCCCGCACCGACGCGCCAACGTCAGCTGCCCCGATGAGGAAGCCCGTGGCGGCAACCGTCCGACCGTCCACCTGAATATTGCGATCCTGCTTGGAAATCAGAACCGAACCGCTCGCCTGGAACTCATCGCCAACCTTGACCAGCATGGTGCCGCCCACCTCAAGGACCTCGCCCTTGAAGTCGATCACCGCAGCCGCACTGGTGCCAGCGGTGAGCGCCAGCGAACGCGAGCCACTCCAATCGACGGTTGAGCGATTGGCGCTGCCATTGGCGAGCGTACCCAGACCAATATTGGCCGCGAACATCACATTGGTGCCGGAGAGCGTTACACCAAGCGACTGCGTGCCGAGAATGGCAACCGATTCCGCTTGACCGCGCACCGACAGCCAGCTGCGCGGATCGTTCACGGCCGACGCCTGAGCGAGCACCAGACCGAAGTCCAGGTTTCTCATTTCGATGCCGATGGCGTCCGAGTCACTCGACGTGGCAAGCCGCGCCGAGATGTCGGCCCCGGTGATCACCATGAGGCGCGTAGCCACCGATTCGCCGCTGGTGAGCGTGACGTCCTTGCGGGATTGCTCAAAGCCGAGCGTGCCAGAGAGCGACAGGAAGTCGCCCACTTCAACCTTGGCCGTGCCATAGGCTCGGATCGATTCGCCGCGCTTACCGTCAACCGACAGGTTGAGCGTGCTCTCTGGGCCCGTGCGAATCGCGACCGGCTTACCCGCGTCGAGCATCGCCTTGAAGTCAATCACGTGGGCATCAGGTGCGAGCCCCGTTGCAAGATCCTGAACTGAGTTCACCTCGACAAAGAGTTCGTCGGCCGAGAGTGTGAGCAGGGGTATGCCCACGACGTCGATCTCTGCTGCCCGTGCGGTCAGCGCGGTCCAGGTGACACCCTCAAGCGATCTGCCCGTTGCGTTCTTCGCGCCGGGCTTTGCATAGAAGAGGCCGAGCGCAAAATCGGCGTCACCGAGAGACAGTCCAATGGCGTCTGCATTCCGCGAATCAGTGTCATCGATCGTACCGTCCTGATTGCTATCAGCGCGGTACGGTCCGTTGAGACCTGCGAAGGCTTCAACATTTGACGCACCGATAGACAGCGCTTCCACCGGCAGGGTAGTGCCATCGGCCAGCGTCACCGACGTTGAGCGCTTTTCGAACGCTGCACTGCCGTCAAGGTAGACGTAGTCGCTGATCGCGATATGCACATCTGCGACGACGCGGAGCAGTTCGCCGTCGGATCCTGCCATGGACATGCGGCGCTGAGAATCAGGGCCCGTGACAACGTCGAGCTGGCTACTCGCGAAATCAATCACCTGGCCACTTTCACGACCCGGCAGGTTCACTTCAACGCCGATCTGGGTCACCGAAATATCGATGGAGTCGACGCCCAGCAGCCGTGCCGCGCCAGCCTCCGCCTCGATCCCGATACGGGTTGGAAGCGGTGCGTCAGCGGTAGCGAGATTGGACGCAAAAAGGCCGGCGCCTTCAGCCGCTGCGAGCAGACGCCCCCCATTGGCGGTGAGCGCAACCGAGGTCCAGCTCTGGCCAGTCGACGAAATCACCAGACGCCAGTTGGCGCCGCCATTGCTCGACACCCAGATGCCGCCTTGGTCACCCTTTGCCGCTGCGGCCATCTGCCTGCCATCGGCGGATACCGATACAGCGGTCCACTCGCGCGCGGTTTCCACCGCCTGCCACTGCCAGTTGCTGACTCGGGTGTCGGCAATGTACAGGCGGCCATTGCTGGCGGCAGCGATGAGTCGCTGACCGAGCGCGTCGGCCGACACGGCAGACCATGACAGGTTCTCGGGCAGATTCCGGGTGATGTTCTCGGCGTTAACAAAGCCATCAGCGGCCACGTTTGCGCGAACCAGCCGTCCCGTGGTGCCGCCCAGGGTCTGGGGACCTGACGCGGCAAAGAAGCTGCTTGTGCCCGTTGCTTTGTTGATCGAATACGGCGCCACCGCCACCCAGTTGGCGTTCCGGAACTCGCTCGGCGTGCTGTCCACAAAGTCGAGTGACAGGTCAGCTTCACTTGCCTTAAGCGTGCCGCGCAGCGGCTCGAAATCGGCGGCACGCGCCACCGAGACGCGGCCGGCCGCGCTAGTAGTGCTGGCGGTGAGCGTGGACCAGACGCCAGCGATCTTACCGGTCAGCACCAGCACAGCGCCGCTGTGAACCGGGTCAGCGACCGTGCCGGCTGCGGCCGGTACCGTGGCCTTCAGCTTGGTGAGCTCAGCCTTGAGCGTCTGGTAAGTGGCCTTTTCCTTGTCGCCCAGCTTTTTGTCAGATTCATAGCGTGCAATGTCGGCATCGGTCAGCTGCTTGCGAACGCTCGAATTGCGGCTATCGCCATAGGTTCCATCATCATTGATGACCAGGTTGGGAATGGCGTTAACCGACTTCAACGCCTTCAACACCGCCATTCGATAGGCAATGTCTTTCGCAGCGGTGTTGACGATCAGTGCCCGCGGCTCGTCGAACAGCGTAAACAGGCGCTTGGCGAGGTTCTCCTGTACCTGCTCAGCGGTGGCGACGCCGCCGTCCTCTTTCATGTCGACCTTGAAATCGGCGGCTACCAGGGTGTACTCAACCGGCCGGGTCGTAGCTCCCGTCAGCACAATCTTGTCACCCACTAGCCAGGTGCCGGATAGACCCACCGCGTCAATCTGCTGGCTGACCAGCGGCGAGCCGCTCGGTCCGACGCCGAGCGCAGGCGCCACGCTCGCCATTTTTCCGCTCTTTGACGTGGTCGACGACGTGAACTCGTACCAACCGCCGCCGTCGGCGATTGCTTTGCGTGCTGTCAGCGTCACCGTCGCGCCACTGCCCCCTGCGAGGGCGAGAGAACCCGATGCGTGATTGATCGCGGCGCGCAACTTGGCCGCGACGTTGTTTAGCACCTGCTCGCTCGTTGCGCGAGTTTTTGAGTCTTTCCCGTCAGCCGTCAGATCGGCCGCGCTGACCACATAGGAAACCGGACTGGTGCTCAGCCCAGTCACCGAAATCACATTGCCGGCCGAGAATTCGCCCGACAGCGTCAGGACATCGAGACTGCGCCGGCCTGCCTGATCCATCGTCAGGACGCGATGATTCGCCAGCACGGCCACGTCGGTGTAGGCGTCGGCTCGTGCACCCGTTACCGTCCAGGTGAGCCCGCCGTCGCGCGACACCACGACCGGTCCATTGGCCACCACCGCAGCAATCGCGTCACCGTCGGGTGAGATCGATACCGAGTCATACGCAAGCACACCATTGGGTAGCCCGCTTGCGGCGGTCCAGTTGGCGCCGCCATCCGTCGATAGCCAGACCAGCTGGGTGCTGCCCCCCGCTGCACCCGAGGCCAGGGCCACCTGCCGCGTCGGCGACACCGCAATATCGCGCCAGGCGAGTGGCTGATCGAGCGCCGGGCGTATGCCTTCACGCTCGGTAGCCATCACCAGCCCGAAGCCGACCCCAGACAGCGAGAATCCGACCGCGTCAGCGCCCGGCGTGTCGCCGCTGTCGATCTTGCCGTCTTTGTTGCTGTCGATCAGCGGACCGCCGTTGATGCCAGCAAAGGCCTGCAGATCGACGCCCCCCACAGTGAGCACATCATGGCTCGCGCGACTGCCGTCCGCCAACACCAGCTCGCGGGTGGACTTCTCAAAGCCCAGCGACCCGCCAACATAGAAGAAATCGCCGACCTGGATCTCGACATCGCCCACTGCGCGGAGCAGATTACCTCGGTCGCCCTGCACATCGAGCCGGTAGCGCGCGCTCTCGCCGGTGGTCGGGTTAGTGCCCACCACAACATCCTGCGGCGTTGCACGGAAGTCGATCACCTTCTTAAGAGGGTCCACCGAGGCGGGAAGACCCAACACCTGGTTGGCCTCCACCGACAAGCGCTTGGCTGTCAGATTGATATCGGGGCCGCCCACAAACCGGACTGCGTCTGCGCCCGATTCGAGGCCCAGCCAGGTGACACCCGACAGGCCTGCGGGCGCAGTGCCACGAGGCGTCATGATCGCAAGCGCAAAACGCCCATCCTCGAGTGAGAAGCCGCGCGCTGCGGCATTGGGCGTGTCGGCCGCTGTAACCAGGCCATCGGCGTTACTGTCAACGAGATAAGGGCCATCGAGCCCCGCGAACACATCGATGTTGTCGCCGCCAAAGCTGAGCGCATCGACCAGCACCGAACTGCCATCGGCGAGTTTCACCGTGGTGCTGTATTTCTCGAAGCCCAGCATGCCGCGCGCATGCACGAAGTCGCCCAGTCCAACTTCAAATTCGCCCGAGGCACGGATTGACTCGCCGCGCTGGCCGTCGAGATCGAGCATGCGGGTGGTGCGATAGCCGGTTGATACCTCAAAAGGCTGCGCCTTGAAGTCGATCACCTGGGTGCGGGAGTCTGCGCCTGAAAGCGGGTTCTTCACCAGGTTGATCCCGACATCGATATGCCGGGCTGCGGCTGTCACGCCAGTCACGCCCACCAGGGCCACTTCTGAAGCGCTCGCCTCAAGCGCGACCCAGCGACGCCTACTCGACTTGTCGTCGGCCAGCACGAGACCAAATTCACCGCCGGTGGCGGTGAGACCGATCGCATCGGTGTTGGCTTCGTCACCCAGATCGACCTTGCCATCGCCGTTCGTGTCGACACGGTAAGGACCATTGACCCCTACAAACAGATTGAGGTCGGTGCCACCGATCGACAGCATTCGGGTCTCGACCGTCTTGCCATCGGCGAGCTTGAACTCGGGTGCTGATTTCTCAATGGCAAGCGTGCCGCTGGCGTGGAAGAAGCCAGCCACCTCGATGTCCATGCCACCCGCAGCACGGATCAGTTCGCCGCGTTGCCCATCGAGCGTCAGTTGCAGGCTCTTGCCGGTGCCCGTGGCGATCCCGACCGCGCCGCTCACCGGTTGACCAGCGATCGTGCGCGTACCGAAATCAATCACCTTGTTATCGGCTTCCGCTGCCGTAAAGCCGTGCGCGAGATTGATGTCAACACCGAGCGAATGCACCTTCAGCTTGATGTCATCGGGCAGACCAACCATTGCGTCCACGCGCTCAATGCTGCCAGTGAGCGTAGTCCAGCGCTTGCCCGTGTAGGCGGTTTCACTTTGCTGCGGTTGGAAGAGCGCAAGCCCGAACTCCACGCCGCTCACGCCCAGGCCGCGTGCGTCTGGGTTCACCTCATCGCTCGCGATTTTGCCGTCGAGGTTCAGATCTTTACGGTAGGGGCCAAGGCCAACAAAGGCGCTCAGATTGGTTCCACCGATACTGATCAGTTCAGTTTTTACCTCACTGCCATCGGCGAGCCGCACGGTCTGCGCACGACGCTCAAAGCCGAGCGATCCGGACACTTCGAAGAAGTCTCCGACCCGCAGCTCCACATCGCCAGTCGCCCGCACATACTGGCCCAGACGACCATCGTGATCGATCTTGATGGTGCTGCCCGGGCCATTGATCACATCGATTGCGCGCTTGCCATCCTCGGCGGCGAAATCAATCACCTTCAGGTTGGCGTTGGCGCTCTCAGCGATACCCGTCACCAGATTAATGTCGAGCCCGATGTTGCTTACCTTGAGCGTCACATCCTGGAGGCCGACGAACTCCACACGGCCGGCCGTGGCGGTGGCAGCGGCCCACTTGAGATCGGAAACCCCTGCCTGCCCGTTCACGGGCGAGAACAGGGCCACGCCAAAATCAACGTCTTCCATCACCAGGCCAAACGACCGGCTGTTAGGCGTATCGCTGCCGTTAATCACGCCGTCCATATTGCTGTCGACCCAATACGGGCCGTTCAGTCCTGCAAACGCGCGGAGGTTACCTGCGCCAAACGCCAGCATATCGGCCCGCACCGAGGTGCCGTCAGCCAGCACCACATCACGCGTTGACTTCTCGAAGCCCACCGAGCCGCTCACCCAGAAGAACTCAGCAACCTCAAGTTCGATATCAGCCGCTGCGCGAATAAGCGTGCCAAAGTTACCGTCGAAATCGAGCGACATCGATGGCACGGTGCCTGTGCCAGTGGCACCAGTGGGCACTGCAACCGCGGCGTTCTTGTAGTCGACCACGGTCTTTCCATCGGTGCCTACGTTCACCTGCACGCTCAGCCGCTTGGCGGTAGCCTCCATCATTGGCAGACCGAATTCCTGAGCTTGCTTCGAGGTGGCGGTGGCACTCACCCAACCACGCGGTGCGGCCGTGCTACCCGACGGCAGCTTCTCGAAAGCCATCGACAGACCCAGGTCCACCCCTGTCAGTTCGAAGCCGGCCGCTGCGGCGTTGCCGGTTTCGTCGGCGAGGCTGCCATCACGATCGGTGTCAAGACGATAAGGACCGTTCAGGCCCGCGAACGCCTGCACGTTGGAACCACCGATCAACCAGCGGCGCGCCTGCACGGCGGAGCCGTCCGACAGCGTCACCTGTGAGTCGGCGTTCTTCATGTTGAAGCGACCATCGACGGTGAGGAAATCCACCGCGGTGACCGTCATACCGACGGCATAACTGCGTTCGGTACCAAAGTAGTCGGAGTTGAAGAACATGCCAAGCCGATCGGCGTCGGCGACCGTGTGCGCGCGAATGTCGATCAAGTCGGCAAGCGGCCGCTGAACGGCTTCCAGCCCGAGGCTGGCGCTGTCACTTCGAACCTGTAGCATCCTCGAGCCATCACCAAAGCCGAAGAGACCCGTACCGTCGGTAAAGCCCCCTGTGATGGCCTGTTCTTTGATCAGGCCGTACTGCTCCTTGAGCTGCGGTGAGAATCCTGGCACTTTCACAACCGAGACCGGCACCGTGTCAACAATCTCGGTGCCCATCACCGGCTGACGCAGGTGCATCTCCAGCACCGAGCCTGTTTTCAGCGTGAGCGTGCCGGTTACCTCCAGCCGATCGAAGCCATTGGCCTCGCTATTGCTCAGCGTCAGCGCAAGGCGCTGACCGTCTTCAATCGTCTGATTGCCTTCGATACGCAACAACCCGGGGGAGCTGCCGCGGCGAATCGTGCCGGCCGAGGGCTCGCCACTGGCGCCCACGATACGAAGACCGTCGGCGGCGCGAATCAGCAGATCGCCGCTCGAGTTGAGGATTACCGAATCGAGCTTGTCTACGCTTGCAGTGGCCGCGAGCGTGATGCGGCCGGCCCCAGTGGTCACGTCCTCGGCGAGGATCAACCGCGCCAAGGGTCCGAGCGCACTAAGCGAAACCGCTCCCACGCCGCCACTCGCAATTGTTGCGCCTGCAAGGCCACGAATCGTGCCGGTCAGCGTGGTCGAGCCAGCGGTGAGCTGCAGATCACCCGAGCCGGTGCTACGCAAGCCGTTGAGCGAGGTGGTGATGGAATCGGCGGACAGTTGGCCAGCACGACCCACGGTGACGGTCACGCCATCAAGCGTGAGTGCATCGAGTTCATTCAAGCGGATGTTTGCGCCCGCCTGCGCGGCAAGCGTGCCCACCGCGATTTCAAGCGCGTTACCGGCGCGTGCCGCGTCGGTGGCGGCCAATCCACCGGCGCGCATCGCGCCGCCGATCTCTTCGCTCGAGCGTGCAAGCAGCTTGGCTGCGACCACGTCGGCACCTGCTGATTCGGTGGTGCCATCAGCGTCGGTAATCGAGCCTCCCTCTGCGATCAGTGAGACGGATCCGCTGCCCGCGAGCACCTCGGCAAGCGTGATGCTGCCTGCGAGGCCCTGCCCCGATGCAAGCCGGATATCGGCGCCTGCCGCTGAGCTGGCGGTTGAACGGATACTGGTGCCAGCCGCCTGACTGATATCGCGAACTGCCACGATATCGATCGTGCCACCCGCGCTTTGAACCGCGCCTGCGCCAGTGGCTTGCGCGAAGGCGCCGCCACGCGCAGCCACGGTCATCGCACCGCTTTCGGTTCGTAAGCCGCCCGCCGTGGCGAGCGTGATCGCGCCTTCGACATCGAGCAGCAGGGCGCCGTTTCCAGTCACCGCAATACCGGCGGCCGAGACCGCGACCGAGCCCCCTGCGCGGATCAGCAGCGAACCGCCGGCAGCCTGCGCGTCCAGAGTGATCGGCGCCGACGAAGCGGTGGCGATCCGCAACGGATCGACTGGCGCACTGCCATTTGCGACGACGCCCGCGCCACCGCCCTGCGTCGATAACGATACGGTCCCGGCGACCAGGTCAGCTGCACTCGCGCCCGCCTGACCAACGATGGACCCCGAGACGGTCTCCAGCCGCAGGGCGCGCGCACCCTCGCCGCTGCGAAGAACCAGCCCACCTAGGCGCAGATCGCCCGCCGTTTCACGAAGGCTGGCCGCATCGTCCAGCGATCCGGCAAGCGACCCCGCGTTGCCCCGTAGGTCGGTGAGTAGCGGCGACGCGGCGCTGCCCAACTTCGCGCCGCTTCCGATTGCGGTGTTGAGCGTAATGGCCGCGCCGCTCAGAATTGCCGTGTCGGTGCTTCGGGACACACTCAGGCGTGACGACAACTCGAGCCCTGCGTCCGCACTGATCGGAGCACCCAGCACGACCAGCCCTTGCGCGCCGCCTGCATCGAGTTCGGCGGTAGCGCCCACGCCCTGCGCGCGGATCGGGCCACTGACCGTCATGGCTGCCACCTCAGCAGTGGCTGCACCCGCCAAAGATCGGAACACGATATCGCCGCGCTGAGCCGTCGAGCCTGCGGACAGCCCTGTCACCGTCAGCGGAGCGGTCGAGGTATTGTCGATGGCCAGATCGCGCCCCGCCTGAGCGTTGAGCGTGCTAGCCGATACCGTGAAAGCGGGAGCGGGGAGCGCACTCGAGGCGAAGGTCGAACGCGCTGAAATTTCGCCACCCGATACAAGCGTAAGGCTGCCTGCCTGGACCGAGGCGGCGCCAGTGATGGAGCCAGTCGATTCAAGACGGACTGCGCCTGTGCTCGTGATGCCAGCGCCCACGGAAAGCGCACCTGCTGCGACCGTCACTGACACAGCTTGCGCACCTGCTGCAATACCCGCGATCCGGAGATCGTCGCCGGCAGCCTGCTCGCGAATCGTGACCGCACCGCCAGCCGCCTGCACGGCCACGCTGCGAACAGCCGTGCTGAGGTTGATGACCCCACCCGCCGACAGCACCAGGTCACCCGCTGAAATCAGTCCGCTCGAGTCGAGCGTTGCAATGCCTGAGGCGGCAACCAGCTTCACGGTGGAGCGCGCGGGCGATACGAGCGAAGTCACAGTCAGTGCGCCCGCAGTTTCAAGCTCGAATGAGCCGAGCCCCACACCCGCCTGGACCAGATTGCTCTGCGTCGTCGAGGCGTTTCGTACCTTCACATCCCCATATCCCAGCGACCGAAGCCGCAATTCACCACTGGTGTTGATGAGGGCCGTTGCACCTTGAGCGCCGGTGATCGCACCCTGTGCAGTGATGGTCAACGCACCTGAACCGAGCGACAGCGCCACGGGGGCGTTGCTGCCATTGACCGGCGCGATGCGCACATCGGCCCCCGCCGCGAGGCTAAGCGCCATACCGTCCGGCTGGTCGCCCACCAAGGTGATCGAGCCGCCTGCATCCAGTGAGAGCGAAGCGAGCGCCACCGTGCTCGCCCGCAGCGTGATGTCACCGGTGGCGGCGAGGCTGATTGTGCCGCCCGAGCTCGCACCGAGCTGATCAAGCAGCGCATCATTCACCTCCAGATCGCCTGCGAACAGAAGCGGGGCGGCACCCGGCCACTGAGTAATCGGGGGCGGAGCACTCGTATCGACCGTGGCCACGCCCAGTTGGGCTGATGTGGAAGCCGAGAGTGCAGGCGTGGCGCCCAGCGCCGAACCGGTGCTCACCGACAGCTTGATGGATGCGGGCAAAGCCGAACCCGACGGCGCCTCCCAGCGGATTGCGCCCGCCCTACCCAGGAATCTGGCGAGCGCCTGGGCCTCGCCCTTCAGTACCAGCAGGCGAGCGTCAGTGACCGCGTTGCCCGAGGTGATGATGGACACACCCAAGGGCGGCGTGGTCTTGAGTACGCCCACACTGCCGCTTGGAATCTCGAACGAAGCGGTGAGCTCACCCACGGCGGCCAACGCCAGACCCACCGGGGCCGAGCCCAGCGACAGAACGCCGCCGTCGCCGACCGTGACCGTTGCAGGCAGCACTACCCGCGGCGCATCTTGCACCAGGACCGGCTGCTGCGGCGTGGGGAAGCTGATGGTGCTGACCACACTCGCCGCCGTACCCGATTGCGGTTCGGTGAGCGTCATACGGAACTCAATCGGTGTCGTGAGCGAGTTCGCGGGCGTGAACCGCGGCGAAGCCGCTGTCAGGGTCTTAAGCCAGCCAAGCAGATTTTGGGGGAGGCCGGACACAACCAGATCGCCAGTGCCGTTTCCACTCACCACGGTCACGGTTGAGGTGCCGGTAGCGCTCAGCGTCCCCGAGGGTACCTGCAGCCTAAGCTGATGTGTCAGAGCCGACGTGGCGGTACCGCTCGAGAAGACCGAGCCTGCGGCCGAGGCTGGCAAGACCAGCGTAGTGTTGCCCACCTTCGCGGGAAAACCGATGGAGAAACTGCCGATCTGCGCGAGCGCCACGTTGGCGCTGCTACCGACAGCCTCGACCCGCGTTACCGCCTCGCTTGTGAGAGCGCCATCGACTTCACGAACCGATATCCGCACGGTCGTGGCCGCCGAGCTGGCCAGCGTGAGTCGCCCAGCTGTAATCCAGGCATCGAGCGTATCGGCTGTACCGGTGACCTTGAGTAGGGTCAGGTCATTGCCCTGTGACAGAAGCGTGACGCCGTTGCCGGATGTGCCCGCCACCACGCCCTGGTCGGCGTCCACCGTGAGTTCAAGCGTACGCGTGCCCGTGTAGACGATACGATCCGTGCCAAGCTTAAGCGGCGTAGCAGTGCCGCTTACCACCGTGGTCGTGGCAGGCAGTGATACGCGTGGCGCCGACTGCAGACCGGCCGGGCCGGTTTCATTGAGCGTACCGGTCACCGTCTGCGAATTGATCTGACCACTATCGTCAATCACCTTGGCGATCAGGGATGCCGAGGCCACCGCCGCGCCGTTCTGACCCGGCATCTTGACCCACACACCCGTCTGGGCGAGGGCGCTGCGGATCAGCGAAGGCTCGCCGCTCAACGTGAGCAGGTCGGTACCAGACCCGCTCACAGTGAGACCCGCCACCCGAATCGACAGGGGCCGGCTGGATTCTTCAGCCACCGACACACCGTTTACCGCCGGACCAATCGCCCGGAAGCTGAGCGTAGTTGCACTGTTTGCCTGCAGGGCGAGTTTGCCAGCACGCAGGTATGCGTTCAGGGCGGCTGCAGTGCCTGTGAGGGAAGCGGGCGCAGACCCGCTACCGGAGGCGGTGACGCCGGCCGAACTGCTCGCCGAAAGCACTCCCTGCGCGGCTGTGATCTGCAACGACAGAATATCGCTCGCTGCGCCAGCATAGGTAATCGGATCGGCTGCAAAGCTGATCGGCTGCGCGTGCACGCTGTTCGCCGGAACCCGGAAGGACAGTGGCAGTGCAAACTGAGGACCATATGCGGTGAGCGTTTTCTGCGACTCAGACAGCATCGGCAGCGAAATGGTCGCTGTGCTTCCGCCCTGCCAAAGCCGCACGGCAAGGCCAGACGCGGAGTCGGCCTGCGCGTCGTATTTCACCGCACCGGCGGTTGCGAACAGTGCGTTCAGTGCAGCGGCCGTACCTGAAAGCCGAAGCGCCACGGCATTGGAGTCGTTGAGTGCAACGACCGTGTTATTCGATGTGAGTCCCTGCGCAACAATGCCGGACGCGGAGGCCAAAGTGAAGCGGCCAGGCCGCGCCAGCAGATCGAGATTGAGCGTACCCGTTCCTGAGACTGCAAAGCCTCCGGAGGTCTGCGCCGCCAGCGTTACCAGCTCACCAGTCTTGCTTCCGATCGCGGTCGGCACGGTGAGGCTCGGCGCAGCACTGCTGGTTGCCGAGCCCGACCCGGTCGTGGCTGGAGAGACGGAGAACGACGTGTTGTATGGGTCAGACCATTCGTCAGAAAAAATCCAGTTGTCGATCCACTTATACGTGGTGACCGAAACCGTCCTGGCAGATGTGCCGACGTACTTGAGAAGCCCGCCCCGCAACTGCGAAACGACCGTGTCATAGGACCCCTCCAGGGTGCCTGGATTACCCAGGAGGCCTGTCGTGCTTGCAATGACAACCTTGACCCGCTTGTTGTCGTGCCAGTCTTTTTCGCTGCTAAAGGACGGCGAATAGCTGACCGCGTTGGTGTTGAGCGATACGGTAGCCTGGGTCTCTACCGGCAGCCCGGTCGCCGGTGTCACCGCCGCTGTCACGGTGAGCGTGGTGTCGGGGCCAATGTAGGTGAGTGTTCCGCCAGTTCCCTGCAGCACGGCGTTGACCTCATCAACCGTACCGGTAATCGTGATCGAGCGCTGGTTTGACACCACAGCCGATCCATTGCTGGTTCTGCGCGTCAGTCCCTCGCCGCTCCCCAGCGAGAGTGAACTCGGCAGGCTTAGCGTGGCGGTCACCGTTCCGGTTCCGGAGTAGGTCAGCGCGCCACTGCCAAACTTGACCTCGGCGAGATAGGTCGTCGCGGTGAGCTGCGAAAATAGATTGAGGCTGGGCACCGCCACGTTCTGCGTCACCGTGCTGACCGAGGTGGCGATCAAACTCACCTCAGCGATAGCCCGATGAGTGGTGCTGGATGCCTGGGCGAGCGTGACACTCATCGTGCTCCCGCCGCCAACATAAGACACGCGTCCGGTCGCCTTGAGCACCGCCTCGAGCGCATCGGCTGATCCGCTCAGGGTGAGGGTCCTGGCGTTCGCAGATGACTGCGTGACGCCGCTCAATCCGGTCAGGTTGGCGGTCAGCGAACCTGTGGTAACCGCAAGCGTCAGTGAAAGACTGCCCGATCCACTGAG
>CAIPNM010000500.1 GCA_903866395.1 uncultured bacterium | reverse complement strand
GGTGCCCCTGTTCGCGAATCTCGATCGCCGACCCTATGACGCGGCGCTCACGCTGGGAGCGCCGCCCTGGCGCGCATGGCTGGATACCGATTTTCGGGAACTCGCGCCTTCCTTTGCGGCGATCTGGTGCCTGATCGCCGCAGTGGCAATGGGCACATACGGCACTGCACTCGCGCTGGCAGGCACGCAGATCAATATTCTGCCCTTGCTCATCTACCTGAAGATTTCCGATGGCAGCGGTGATTTCCCGATGGCAGCAGCGCTCTCGCTCCTGCTTCTCGGCATGTGTGTGCTGGTACTCGCAGCGGGTGAACTCGCTACGCGTGGCCGGGACCGTCTGCAGGTCACTCACTGAAAGATCTCAACATGACTTTGAACGTTGTTTTGCTGCCGGAACCGCTCCTATCGCTGTTGCCTGACGCCACGCTGCGTGAGCGAGCAATGCATCTGCTTGCCAGGCAGTCTGGGCCTCATGCAGTGCGTCAGCCGGTCTCGGTGGTGGGGCCCCGGGAAGCCACCGACGTTCAACTCTCCTGCGCGCACCGGGTGGGCCAGGTGCTGGGTTCGCTACGCGTGCCGGTGTTGTGTGGCGGGAAGAATGGCGTGATGTCGGCGGTGTCTGAAGGCGTATCGGCATGCGGTGGCATTGTGGTGGGTCTTCTTCCAGAGGAAGACACCAGCCTTGCCAATCCGTATCTCACCGTTGCGGTGCCCACCGGACTGGGCATCATCCGCAACGCATTGATTGCCCGCGCGGCCCGGGTCATGGTTGCGATCGGCGGGGGATTGGGCACCACTTCCGAAATGGCGCTCGCGCTGCAATGGGGCAAGCCGGTCTTGGCGATCCACGGCGCGCCTGAGGTGCCAGGCTATCGCAGGTTCGACGATGAGGAGAGCTTGCTCGACGCATTGCTCGGAGAGTTGTCCCAGGACCGCTGACGCGCGCTGTTTATTTCGTCCCGTAGAGCCGGTCACCCGCATCGCCGAGTCCGGGGAGGATGTAACCGTGTTCGTTGAGTTCGCGATCGATTGCCGCGGTGTATACCGTCACCGCCGGGTGTCGCGCATGAAAATTTGCCAGACCCTCCGGGGCGGCGAGCAGGCACGCGAACCGAATCGAGCGTGCGCCGGCTTCGCGGATGCGATCGACAGCCGCTACAGCTGAGTGCCCGGTGGCAAGCATGGGGTCGAGCACGATCACGTCGCGATTGGCAATATCGTCGGGAAGCTTGCAGTAATACTCCACAGCACCGAGCGTGTGGGGATCGCGATACAGCCCGACGTGCCCCACTCGTGCTCCGGGAACCACTTCCAGCATGCCGTCCAGCAGGCCGTTCCCGGCCCGAAGGATTGGCACGAACACGATTTTCTTGCCGTCAATCAGCGGAGCGCGCATCCGTTCGAGCGGTGTCTCGATCTCCACATCGATGGTTGGGATGTCGCGCGTGAGTTCGTAGGCAAGAAGCATGGCGATTTCATGCATCAATCGCCTGAAGCTGCTCGTGCTGCGATCTTTCTCGCGCATCAGCGTGAGCTTGTGCTGCACCAGAGGGTGCTGAATCAGACGGGCGTTGGACGGGCTCATTGGGCAGGACTCCGTTTCAAAGTGGGTGGCTCAGCGGGGGGCCTTCAGAATAACGATCCCGCTGTGTCGACGGTGAGTGGGGGGCGGCCGGCTCGAAGCCGCTCGGCATGCCTGCGCCCAGCGGCCCATGTGCCCCCCTCAAGAATGCAGGCGAGCGGAAGCGATCGGGCGTCATGCCCGTTTTGTTCGAGCAGAAGGCGTACCTCATGCGCGAGATCGTCGATCAGCGTGACGGTCAGTGCACGCCACTCGATGATCAGCGTATCGGCAGGGGTCCAGGTGCGGCCAGCGAGGCTAGTATCTCGAAGCAGTAGCACGCCCGTATCGACCAGCAGCCCGCCGTTCCGATACTCAGGAAGCCCGCTGAGCGCATCCAGGTTGCTGATGGTGTACCCCGCCTCGCTCAGCGGTTCGATCAGCGAATAACAGAGCCACTGACTCAGTTTATGAAAGGGCACCCAGCCCTGTGTGCTGCCACCCGCAGGCTCAGGGCCAGTGGCTGCGGGGTGAGGCCAGAGATCACCGCGTGCACCATCAGGCGCCTCGGACGCCTTGAGCCAGACAGACGAAAGCGCGCTCACCGTCTGATGGAGGAGCGCTGCAGCCGAAATCGTAGGGTGTTGGCTGCCGCTGCCCCTGGAGGCGGTTTCAAGGAGTGGCGTGTAAAGGTCGGCCACGCGGTGGTCACCCCGCTCGCGTAGTGCCGCCCCGAGCCGATTCATGAGACCCAGTCGTCCGTCCAGGCCTTCTAAGGGATTGTCTGGACGGTTCTGCAACCAATCGGACAACCGGGCCCGGGTAAGGCTTTCTAGCCCGGTGGCATCAGCCTGTAGCGGCTGGCCGGCATCGGACGAAAAAGCGCCTTGAATGAAGGCTTCGATACTCGCCACCGCCAGGCCTTCGGAGCGCTGGTGGGGGTGTCCGGCCGAATCGACAAATCGCCAACCCGGTCCCGAGCCCGCATCGAGCAGGACGCTCACCACACAGAGGTCGAGCTTGGTGAGCAAAACTGCCCGTGAGTCCGGGGCGGGGTGCGTACGCGCCAGCAGTCCGAGCAGGCCCGCAGCGCGGTCCTGGCCCTGTGTTTCAAAGTGACGCCAGCGGCTGTGAAAAGGTACCTTCAGGTTGGGAAAGCGCTCGAGCGTAAGCGCGGCGACGTCGCGGGCGGCATGGGCGATCCGGTCACGCTGCACGGTCCACCAGGGGGAATGTCCGGCCTCGACCCACTGGGTGATCGCTGCCGATCGCGAACGAATGGTGGCGGCCTGCATCAAGGGCGAGCGCATACCGACGAGCGTGCCGGTCGCGTGGCTGCCAGGTTGGGCCAAAGCGTCGAGCGAGACTGCGCGATCAGTCATCACCGGCCCCCAGATCGCGTCCCCGCACGCTTTCAGGGGGTTCCACCTTCAGTCGTGATGGGTCGCTAAAGTAGCCGGCTGCCATCTTGGCCTGGATTTCAACCTGCGCGTCCGCCGGCACCAGGTCGTCGGGAATCGGAACTCTTTCGACGACCTCAATTCCCGAACCGGTGATGGCATCGTATTTGTCGCTGCTCATGCTGACCAGCCGGTGGATTTTTCGGATACCCAGCCAATGCAGCACATCGGGCATGAGTTCCTGGAACCGCATGTCCTGAACCCCCGCTACACATTCGGTGCGTTCGAAATACGTGTCGGCCCGATCGCCGCCTGCCTGGCGCTTGCGAGCGTTGTAGACCAGGAATTTGGTGACTTCGCCCAGCGCGCGGCCTTCCTTGCGACTGTAGGCGATCAGACCGACGCCGCCACGCTGTGCGCCCGCAATGCACTCCTCGATGGCATGCGTCAAATAGGGTCGGCAGGTGCAGATGTCGGAGCCGAAGACGTCCGAGCCATTGCATTCGTCATGAACGCGCGCGGTGAGTTCAACGGCCGGGTTAGCCAGATCGCTTACGCGGCCGAATAGATAGACGGTTTGGCCACCGATCGGCGGCAGGAATACCTCAAGGTCGTTGCGGGTGATCAGTTCGGGGTACATGCCGCCGGTCTGTTCGAACAGGGTGCGGCGCAGCGTGTTGAGATCAACGCCGAAACGTTTGGCGACCCCCGGCAGCCACCAGACCGGCTCAATCGCGATCTTGGTGACCGCCGCAGAGCCGTCATCAAAGAGGATCTGACCGTCGGCTTTCAGCCGACCGAATGCACAGGCCTGCCTGATCTCGGGAAGATGCACACGGGCTTCGGTGATGGCAATCGTCGGGCGGATATCGAGGCCGCTTGCAATCTGCGCCGCAAAGTCGATCTGGACCGATGCGCCCCACGGATCGATCGAAACGATCCGCTCGGCGTCAGCCCATTGCGGATACGGGCCGATGCTGCGGGTGGGGCGGGTATCGGTGAGGTCGGGGCGGTGCCGGCGGTCCAATCTTCCTGCGGCCACCGCCAGCGCCCGATAGACGCCGTAGGAACCGCTGTGCGCGCCGATCGCGTTCCTTTGCTGCGGCGCTGACGTGGAGCCAATGACTGGACCGCGCTCTGCCGGGTCGGGGTGTGCCCAGCGGATGGGTGGTGCACCCCCTGAGCCCTGACCTGGATGAGACGTCAGTCGGATGTGCGTGCTGGGGCGGTCATTGTTCGCCTCGCCGCCGCGGGGATCGGCATTCATGAAATCGCTCCGTCGGTCTATAAGAATGCAAGCATCCGCTGGGTGTGGTCCCTCGCACCAGCGAAAGGTTTTCCGTGAGCCATGAAAAAAATCGAATGCTCATGCGCTTTGCGATAGCATTGCCAGATGGCTAAGCCCGTATCGCTCTCCGCCTTCATTCGCAGGGTAGATCTGTCTACGCTCGACCTGTTCGTGAGCATCTGCGCAAGCGGCAGTATCGCGGCGGCGGCCTTGCGCGGGCAGCTTGCTGTGTCGTCGCTCAGTAAACGGATCACGTTACTCGAAGAGGCGGCGGGCTGCGCGCTTCTGGAGCGTCACGCGCGGGGCGTGCGTCCGACCGCGGCAGGTGAGACGCTGCTTCGCCATGCGCGCAGTCTGATCGCAGGCGTAGGCGACCTTTACGAGGATATGCGGGCGTTCGCCCAGGGCCGTCTGGGAAGCGTGCACATTGCCGCCAGTGCCTCGGCGGTTGAACTCTACTTGCCCGAAGAAATTGCCCGCTTTGCCGCCTCCCACCCAGACATCTCGATTGACCTGATCCAGCGGACCAGCACTGAAGTGCTGCAGGCGGTTCGCGACGGGCGTGCCGATTTCGGTTTGTGCGGATCAAGCGACGGGGGGGAGGGGCTGGAACGCCGTCCCTACCGAATGGACCATTTGGTGCTGCTCACCCCGCCAGCGCACCCGCTAGCCCGCGAGGGGTCTGCCGGTTTTTCACAGGCGCTTGATCATGAGCAGATCGGTTTGCTCGGAAGCAGTCAGGTTCAGGCGATGCTTGAGACCGCCGCCGCCGAGGCGGGCCGGAGCCTGCGCCAGCGCATTCGCGTGGCAAGCATCAGCTCGATGTGTCGAATGGTTGAATCGGGGCTGGGAATTGCGGTGCTCCCGCGCGGTATGGTGGCGCTTGCCGCGCGGCGAAATCGCAGCCGAATCGTTGCGCTCACGGATTCCTGGGCCAAGTTGCAGTTATTTGTGTATGCGCGGCGATTCGAACAACTGTCAGGCCCTGCCGCCATGATGCTTTCGCACCTGGGCCGTACGCGGGAGCGGCACGTAGCGCGCTGAAAGGCGGTTGTTCGTCAGTTGAACTCGAGGCCCAGTGTCTTCACTGTCTTCTGCCACTCTAATGCTCGCGGTAGATGGGGCTCATGAACGGCTTCTTGGGAACGGTGTGCGCCAGGAAGAAGCTCGACGAAGAGTCTGACCGTAACCGCGCGTTACTGCAGAAAATGATTCGAGCTACGGTGTTGCAGTTTTTGCATCACGCTATGCCGATATTTGCGCTACCGCGTCCGGCTTTGGCTCCTTATGATTTCGCGCTTCTGCTGAGAATCGCCCTCCAGGAGCACTCCATGGTCTCAAAATCATTTCTTGCCGCGGCTGCTGCAGCTCTGTTGGCTGTGTCAGTTCCAGTCATCGCGCAGCAGGGGCCGGGTGGCTATCCGACCCGGGCCGTCAAGGTCATCGTTCCGGCCGCGGTCGGTAGTCTCACCGACCCGGTTGCCCGGGTGGTCGCCGAAGACATGGGGCGGCGCACAGGACAGAACTGGGTGGTTGAGAACCGGCCGGGCGCGGGCGGGATCATCGGAACCGATGCCACAGCGAAAGCCACGCCAGACGGCTACACGCTGATGCTCACCGCAAACAATTTCATCATCACGCCCAGCCTCTACCGCAATGTCACCTACAAGGTGCCCGGCGACTTTTCCCTGATCGGAATGGTGGGGCGCGGGGATAACCTTCTGGTTGCCTCGGCCGCGAGCGGCATGCGCAACATTGCAGATCTGGTGGCTCGAGCGAAAGCAAGCGGCACGCCCATCAACTACACCTCGCCCCTGATCGGCTCGGCGGCCCACCTTACGGTTGAACTCTTCAAACGGAACGCCGGGATCACGCTCAATCACGTTGCTTATAACAACTCGGGTCAAGGCATCACTGATACCGTGGCTGGCCTCATCCCGGTCAATGTCATGGGGATCAGCACGGCGCTTCCCTACATCCAATCGGGCAAGCTGGTTCCGCTCGCCTGGACTGGCACCGAACGCGCAGCCGAACTGCCCGATACGCCCACCTTTGTTCAGGCGGGCTTCAAGGATGTCCACCTGGGCTTGTGGTTCGCCCTGGTCGGGCCGGCTGGTCTTCCGAACGAGATGGTGTCTTGGTTGAACGCGCAGCTGAACGCTTCGCTTCGTTCCCAGGCGGTTGCTGACCGCATGAAGTCTTTGCGGATCGACCCCCTGCCGCGGTCGGTGGCCGATCTGACGGCGCTCGTGGCGACCGAACTGCCTCAGTATCAGAAGCT
>CAIPNM010000499.1 GCA_903866395.1 uncultured bacterium | reverse complement strand
CTGCACCGGTCGCGCGGACTGCAGCCGGCGGCCCCACCACTACGTCCACCGAAGCCGACGCAAGTGTCGATCCAACTGCCGGCAGCAGGACCCAGACCGAGACAGGATCCCGGGCGACCACTGCGACCACTGCGACCACTGCGACCACTGCGACCACTGCGTCAACGGGCAGCGCAAACACGCCTGCCGCTGCGCCGCGCGCCCCCGTACCCACCGCCGGCGTGCGGGTGTCGGTCGTTGCCCAACCCACTCGGGCAACCGCTGGCCTCGTCTCCGTGGTCGTGCCACAAGGAGCTGCCAAGGCCGGAAGCCCCGTGGTCCTCAACCTACCCGATGCAGTCGTACCGCCAGCCGCCGCGGGGGCTCCGAACACCAGCATGAACGTGACACTGACCAATGATCGCCCGTTACCTAACTGGATCCGCTATGACGGCCAGCAAAAGGCTCTGGTCATCGAATCGACAGCTGCGACCTCACTCCCGGTGACCGTCGTCATCACCACAGGCGGGCAAAGAACCAGTGTTGTGGTGACAGAATCAACGACCACCCCCCGCTAACAGGCGCGACAGGATCGCGATGCAATGGATTCGAACACACTTAAGAGCTTTCAAGTGATGCAACACCTGCCAAACGGGTCTCAAGCAATTGCAATCGTTCTTGCGGGCTGCCTGACTGTCTGGACTGGGGCGGTTTGCGCGCAAGTCGACGCAGGCTCCTTGCAACAACAAATCGACCGTGAGCAGCAGTTTCGCCTCCCGCGACTGCTCCCTCCCACCCAGCCTAAACGCCCACAGACGCAACCCCCGTCGGCAGGTCCGCGCATTACAGTCAGTCAATTCAGGATCACGGGCAACACGATCATCGCTACCGCTGAACTCGAGCGTGTAGCCGCGCCCTACCTGGGGCGTCCGCTATCGTTTGCGGAACTTGAGGAGGTCGCGGCACGGGTAGCCGAGCGTTACCGCGAGGCGGGGTGGACAGTCCGGGTATTCTTGCCCGAGCAGGATATCGTCAACGGAGTGGTGACCATCCAGGTGATCGAGGCTGTGATGGGGTCTGTCCGTATCGAGGGGACCGTACCGCGCCCGAGCTCCCTGCAATCCCTGCGCAACATCATCGAGGCAAGCCAGCCCGCAGGAAGCCTGATGAGCGCTGCGGGTATCGACCGGGGCCTGCTGATCGCCAACGACATCTCTGGCGTCTACGTATCGGGAAATCTTGTCGAGGGCGAGAAGGAAGCCGAGACTGATCTGTTACTGAAGGCACTAGAAAAACCGTTCCTGGAAAGCAACGTCAGTCACGAAAACACCGGTTCCTATGCAACCGGATCCAGGCGCACCGCTGCGATGTTCAGCGTCAACAATTTTGCGGCCCCCGGGGGGTTGTTCAACACGCAACTCGCCCATACCGCGGGCAGCAAATACGGGCGTGCCGCGGCAACGTTCCCAATCGGCCTGCAGGGGTTCCGATTAGGCCTGAACGCCTCCCGACTGGATTACGACGTCATCAGCCTACCCAAGGAGCTGCAGGCGAACGGAAATTCAACGACTACGGGTCTCGATTTGAGCTATCCGCTTATCCGATCGCGTACGAGCAACCTGTATTTGAACCTGGCTGCAGATCAAAAAGATTTCACCAACTTTGCCCTGGGCAATCTGTCTTCCAAATATTCGAGCCGGGTTTTTTCGCTGACCGCCCTTGGTAACCGGGAGACCGAATTGATGGGCCGGTCAGGCGTTACGGTTGCAAGCATCGGCCTGTCGTCGGGAGCGATAAACCTTACGGGTTCACCAAACGAAGAGACGCTGGCCAAGGATGCAGACCCCGCGGGGAAATTCACCAAAGTCCGCTTCAACCTGAGTCAGGAACAATCGATCACCCAGGACGTTTCTGTATTCGCGGCAGTATCCGGGCAGTGGGCGAGCAAGAACCTTGATTCGTCCGAGAAATTTACCCTGGGTGGCTCCAGCGGTATCCGGGCGTACGGTAGTGGCGAAGCTGCCGGCACAACCGGGCAAATGGCCAATGTTGAGCTGCGCTGGCGCGTTATTCCTTCCGTGACGATCGCCGGGTTTTATGACGTTGGTTCGGTTCAAATCAATGTACGCAATGATTACCGCGGTGCCCCCGAACTCAATCGCTACTACCTGCGAGGCGGCGGTTTGTCTGGTAGTTGGACAGCTGCCGAAGGTTTGTCTTTCAGGGCGTCGTGGGCACGTCGAACCGGCGTGAATCCAAACGCCAACGTTGAAACCGGCAAGGATCAGGACGGATCGCTGGTGATTAACCGGGTCTGGTTGAGCGCGAGCCTCTCATTCTGAAGACCTGAAATCATTACGACCGGGAGAGCACCGGATCAAGCGATCCGGTCATCGAAGCCACAAATACGTTGCCGGATCCCGAACGGACGCTCAGCACCGCTTGGTGCACTCTGGCAATCTCAAGGCAGATGCTGAGCCCCAGGCCGTGACCGCCGACAGACTGCCCCCCCGGCAACTTGCCCCGGTAGAAGCGCTCGAACGCATTGTTCAGAAGATCGTCGGACAATCCCGCCGTAGGGTTAGCCACCGTTAACGTGAACTGATTCGCTTGCCGACGGAGGGCAAGCTCAACCCACCCTGAAGGGGTGTTGTACTTGACTGCGTTGTCATACAGATTCTGCAGTAGTTGGTACAGCAAAGTCTTGTCACAGCGCCAATGGATCCCTGGCTCGATGAGGGCCCGGATTTGCAGTCCGGAATCAAATGAATCCCAACCCTCGATCAACTCCGAGAGCGTTTGGCTTAAATCGACAGCCTCCAACTGCGGAATAAGGCGTCCCGAGTCTGCCTGTGAAAGCAGCAGCAGTTTTTCAACGGTATCGTTCAGGCGATCAATCTCATCGCTCATGACGCGCGCCCGAATCTGGCTGGGGGACCCGTCAGGCATCTCCTGAATCAACTGCTCGGCATTGCCACGCAGGATAGTAAGCGGCGTTCTCAGCTGATGCGCAGCGTTACCCGCGAAGCGACGAGTACGATCGAAGCTTGCGCTGAGCCGGGCTCTAAGCTCGTCATAGATGGCAATGAAACGCTTGAACTCCACGAATCGGGCCGGCTGCAGAACAGACTGCCCGATATTGTCAGGATCAAGAGAGGACATTGATGCCTGCATCTGCTTGATTGGCCGCATCACAGCGGCGGTGACGTGCAGGGCGAGAAGAATCAGCGTCAGCAACACAAAAGGCGTGACGTAAACCAGATTCCGATCGCGCAACCCCCAAATTTGCTGATAGAAATTCAAGATATCAGAGCGTTTGAGAAGGACCATCGCAGCCTCAGCGTTGTCACTCAAACGCGCCGCATACCAGCGTTCAGACCCGATCACTTTTTCGCCCAGAAACACACGCTGTTTTGAATCAACTTCCGCCTCGGTCCAGTAGGCGGTGTCGGTTCGAAATTGGCGACAGATCTCGATGGTTTCCGAACCGGCCCTCGCCAGCGATGGAGGACAGAGCCCATGATAATCAGACACTGAAGCGGTGATGCTTCCCCTATCAAGGCTGGCAGCGCAAAGCGTGTACCGCGAATGATCTTCAAGATCATTCGCGCACCGAAAAACAGTCAGCGCCATTTCCTGCTTCAAACGTTCGGTCAACTGCTCGGTGAGCATGTATTGCCCGATCAGTCGACTGGCATAAACAATCGCTATTGCCGCAACGAGAATATGAAAAAAGACATGAATTCTGAGCGATTTAATCATCGGCAAGTCGCAACCTCAGTCGATAGCCGACACCGCGGATTGACTCAATGGAAACGCCGCTGGGCAGGCTGACAAAATCGATCTTGCGTTTAAGGCGTTGCAGACAGACATCAACGACGTTGGTGTTGGGATCAAAACCAATATTCCAAACTTCGCGAAGAAGCTGCTGTCTCGAAAAAATGTGTCCCGGCGACCGCATGAACATTGCAAGCAGATCGAGCTCCCTCGGGGTCAAGACAACGGAACCGGTGTCCCAATGAACCGAACGCTTGAGAAGGTCGAGAGTCAGCCCCCCCACTTGAATTGCCTTATTGTTTGCGGGCGCATAGCTGCGTCGGGCCGCAACAACCTGGGCCCGTGCGACGAGTTCTTCAAGATAGAAAGGTTTTGGGACGTAGTCGTCGGCGCCGAGTTCGAAGCCCTCTAGCCGGTGACCCAGTTCGGCTTTCGCACTCAGAATGATCACTGCTGTTTCCAACTTTGCCGCACGAACTTCGCGAAGCACATCGATACCATCGATCCCGGGAAGCATGAGATCGAGGATCATGATGTCGTAGCGATCGGCCGCCAGGCGCTCGATCGCTGACTCTCCGTCTAGGGAGTGGCTGACCTGATGACCTGCGGTCTCGAACCCCCGGACGATCAGTTCGGCGATACGCACTTCGTCTTCAACCAACAGAATCTTCACGGCGATTTCGCCTGGGGAAATGAGCCAATTAGCAGCGCAGCCCTGTCACCAAGATTGCTCCTGACCCAATCACAGGATCGGCCCCTAACGCTCACTCCACCATCCGATTGAGCGACCTCACATCAAGCGGGTGCGCCCCCGATCGCTCCACCTCGGCACCCACCCGCCCAAGCGCCTGCTGAAGCGCCTCGATCTGCCTATCCTGTTCGGCGACATGATCGATGAGTCGGTGCAGCGCAATCACCAGCGGGTCATCAGCCGACTGCGTTACCGCATAGGCGGAGAAGCCCATCTTCGCAGCCTGGGCCTCGCGCCGCTGAGCTTCCTCGCTCTCGATCACCCGAGCCGGAATGCCCACCGCGGTGGCGCCGGGGGGCACCTCCTTCACCACCACCGAATTAGAGCCGATGCGCGCGCCCGCGCCCACGGTGAAAGGCCCCAATACTTTGGCGCCCGCACCCACCACCACCCCGGATGCGAGCGTGGGATGACGCTTCGATCCGCGTACCAGCGAAGTACCGCCCAGGGTGACCCCCTGGTAGATGGTGCAATCATCGCCAATATCGGCGGTCTCGCCGATGACCACGCCCATGCCATGATCGATGAACACTCGCCGCCCGATGGTCGCGCCCGGATGAATCTCAATGCCGGTGAGGAAGCGGCTCAGATGCGAAACCCAGCGCGCTGCGGTGGTCCAGCGCGCCCGCCACAGACGGTTGGCCAAGCGATGGAACGCGAGCGCGTGAATACCGGGATAACACAGGCACACCTCGAGCGTTGAACGCGCTGCCGGGTCGCGCTCCCTTACCGCTGCGATATCGTCGCGCAGTCGCTCGAACATGATCATTGCACTCCGGGCCAGGTCAGCTTCGGGACGGACGCCACTGGCAGGTCCAACCCCCCTCAAGGGCCGTGAGTTTAGGCGCTGTCAGGAAACTTTGCTCGCTCAGGGTTGGCGGCGCGCTTTGTCAAGAAGCGCCGCCTGTCGGTCGATCTGGGTGCAGATACCGCGCAGGATATCGACTTCCTCCACCTCGAGCCGAGTGCGCGACAGCAGCCGCCTGAGCCTAGGCATGAGCTTCTTGGGATGCCGGGGATCGATGAAGCCGATTGCCACCATGGAGCGCTCCAGGTGTTCGAAGACCCGCTCGACTGCTTCATGCGTGGCGAGGCGTCCTTGCCACGGCAAATCGGGCTCGATCGGCGTAGAAACCTCGCAGGAAAGCGTGTAGGCCATCACCTGCACGGCCTGCGCCAGATTGAGCGAACCATAGCCAGGCGCGGTTGGGATCGACGTGACCGCCTGACAACGGCCCACCGATTCAATTGAAAGCCCGGTGCGTTCCGGACCAAACACAAAGGCCACCTGATGAACGGCATCGATCGACAATTCGCGCAGGGCTTCGCGCGCAGCCGCGGAAGGCGTCTGCGGCGTGGCGCCAAACTCGCGCGATGACGCGCTCACCGCAACGGCAAACGACACCGGCGCGAGCGCTTCTTCCAGCGTGGCATACACCCGGGCTCGCGCCAGCACCCCGGCGGCGTTGCTCGCAAAGGCAATGGCGTCCGGGTGCGAGAGCACGTCGGGAAAGCGCGGATCGACCAGCACCAGCTCCTCCAGCCCCATGACCCGCATGGCTCGGGCCGTGGCCCCAACATTGCCCGGATGACTGGGCTGAACCAGCACGAAACGGATTCTTGAAAACGCTTCCGGTGGATCGAACTGCAGCCCGTGCATCAGCTTCCCTTAAAATGATGTATTTCAGGACGCGTCTATGCATCCGATGCTCAACACAGCGGTCCGGGCCGCTCGGCAGGCCGGCCGAATCATCAACCGAGCCAGCCTCGACCTTGACACGCTGGCGGTGGCCCGCAAACAGCGCAACGATTTCGTCACAGAAGTCGATCGCGCGTCGGAAGAGGCCATTATCGAGGTGCTCCGCACCGCCTATCCGAACCATTCTATCCTCGCCGAAGAATCGGGCCACGATCCGAAAGGCCCCGCGGGTCACCCGCGCGAGGCCGAACACATCTGGATCATCGACCCCCTTGATGGCACCACCAACTTCATCCACGGCTTTCCGCAGTACGCGGTGTCCATCGCGCTCATGCAGAAGGGAGTAGTCACTCAGGCGGTGGTGTACGACCCTTCGCGAGATGAACTCTTTACCGCCTCGCGCGGTCGCGGCGCCTATCTCAATGGCCGGCGAATCCGGGTCTCGAAACGCCTCCGGATTGAAGAATCTCTGATCGGAACCGGCTTTCCTTTCCGAAAGCTCGACATGCTCGATGGTTACCTCGCCATGATGCGGGTGGTCATGGAGCGGGCCGCAGGGCTTCGCCGCCCCGGGGCCGCGGCGCTTGATCTCGCCTATGTCGCAGCGGGTCGCCTCGATGGGTTCTTCGAGCTGGGCCTCGCGCCCTGGGACGCCGCCGCAGGCAGCCTCCTCATCACCGAGGCGGGTGGAATGGTGGGCAATTTCGGCGCAGAGGGCGATTACCTGTTCTCCGAGCAGATCGTGGCAGGCACGCCGAAGGTGTTTTCAGGGCTGATTGCGCTCCTCCACCGGCATGTGGTGGCGGCCGAGGCGGCGGTGGCCTCGGGTGCAGCAGCCTCAGGTGCAGCGGCCAAGGCTCTGCCAGCCGGTGAAGCCTCCACTGATGACGCTCGTCGCGACCCCACGCGGCGCGCTATCCGTCCCATTAAAAAACGCGTCGCAGCCGAGCCCGACGCGGCCGCGTAAGCGTCAGCGCCGCCTAAGCGCACATAAGCGCCCCTTCAGCGCACCCTCTGCGCACCAAGCCGGATCAGCCACTGCTCGAGAGACCCGAGCAGCGGCCGCTCCACGTGCAGTTCAATCTGCCGGGAGGCAGGCGCATTCCCCTCCCCTGCAGACGGCGACTCAAACAGTGTGACCGCGAAGGCACCCAGCCGGGTCGCCAGGCAGCGCCCCGCCAGCGCCTCTGAGCCCACCGGTCCCGCGCGTTCGAACAGATCGGCGAGGGCCCGCGCTGACCCGCTCAAGCGCAGCCCTGCCCACGCATCGCTCACCACCGTGACAAGCGCCGGGCGGGCTACGCCAGCCGATTCGAGCAACCGATGAAGCCGCGCTTCGTCTTCCGCCGTACCCTCGATCAGCCAGATGCCCGGGGAGGTCGACCACCAACGCCAACGCTGCGCATGGTGGAGCTTCAGAGGCTGGGACCGCCATTCAACACCCAGTGCCTCGCCCACCCAGTGACTATCCGCAGCGGGGTCGAGACGAACCGAGATCAAGGCCCTGGGCGGGGCCCGCTCGAGCCAGAGCATCGCAGGCGATTCAGCCACGCATCCTCCCGCCCTCGGCATCAAAGAAGATGGGCGCTACCACCCGCGCCGCGCGAAGGCTCAAGCCCTTGACCGGTTCACCGGGCCGAACCGCGTCTCCCGGTGCTCCAGCGCTCGGCCCCCGCCCAGGCCCGCGCAGCAGCTGCGCCTGCGTGACCTGCACCACTTCGCCCATCCTCAAGCGCCCCGCTTCGAGCAAGGCCAGCGCGATCGGCCGGCCTAGTGCTTCGCTGTTTACGCTGGCGGTCACCAGTCCGATCGACTTGCACTGACCCGCAACCAACACCGCACCGCCACTCAACAACTGAGCACCTTCTTCAAAGGGCAACCCTCCATCGACGCACTCAAGCCCGACCAGATGCCTGCGCCCCACGGGCTGAGCCCGATCACGCGCCAGAGAGCGCCGTCCGATGAAGTCGGGCTTGTCCCAGTGCACGCCCCATCCCAGACCCAGATCATCGGCGCTCGTGTCTCCGTCCACTTCATGGCCGAGCGAGATGAAACCCTTTTCAACGCGCAAGACATGATTGGCCTCCGACCCCACTGGCTCAATGCCCAGGTCGGCACCAGCCGCCATCACCGCCTCCCAGAGCGCAAGCCCGCGCGAAGCGGGCACGCAAAGCTCAAAGCTGAGTTCACCGGTAAAACTCACCCGAAACACGCGCGCCTCGATGCCCGCCACGGTCATGGGCCGCCAGCGCATGAAGCCAAACGATTCTCGGGCGAGCTCGACCCGCACTTCGGGCGCGACCAGCCGCGCAAGCAGATCTCTCGCCCGCGGGCCACAGACCACAATATCGGCCCAATGCGATGCCACGGGCTCAATCATCACCCGTAACGCTCCCTTGAACAGCCACTGGCGCGCGTACTCGAGCCAGCTCGCCATCGCGTCGGCATTGCCCGCGGTGCTGCTCAGCCAATACCGCCTGTCGTCGAGCCGGAACACGGTGCCGTCATCGAAGATGCGGCCGTCTTCTCGAAGGGCGAGTGCGTAGCGGCCTCGGCCTGGCTGCAGATCGGAGACCCGACAGGCGAGCACGCGCTCGAGAAATACCGCAGCATCCGGGCCGCCGATTTCGAATTTACCGAGTGGCGAACTGTCGTAGACGCCCACCGCCTGACGAACCGCACGGCATTCGCGGCGTACCGCATCGTCCATCGATTCCCCAGCGTTCGGGTAATAACCAGGCCGTCGCCAATTGGCACCGGATTCATAGAACACTGCACCGTGATCGCGATGCCAGCCCGTGATGGGCGTTTCGCGGGTGGGCCGGATCAACGGACCGGGGTCGGATCCAGCCAGTGTGCCGAAGGCCACCGGTACGAAGGGCGGCCGTGCGCGGGTCGGGGGAAGTGACGACGGATCACGGCCTTCAAGCCGGGCCAGATGCAGCAGGCCGTCGACCCCGGCCGAGCGCCCCTGATCGGGGCCCATGCCTAAGGTGGTGTAGCGCTTAAGCAAGTCTGTCGCCGAGTAACCCTCGCGCGAAGCAAGCGCGATATCGGCCGCCGTCACATCGCCAGCAAGATCGACAAATACGCGGGCGGCATCGAGGGAGGTCGGGTCAGGCGGCGGTTCGGTCGTATGAGCCGAGGGCGCAGGGGCCGCGCCCGAGCGGGTGTCGATCGCCTGTTGCGCTGAAGCCGGTGCGACCGACGCCCCGGGTGCGCGCACGCTTGCCAATCGATCAATAAGCCTGCGCGCCGCTTGCCTGCCGCTTTCTGCGCAAGCTTCATTCGATAACGCGCCCGCCACAGCGCCTGCGAGCGCCGGCATCCGGTCGTCGGGCTCGCCTCGTAGCGCACCCCTTGCCGCGTGGTAGCGCGCAATGCCTCCGGCCTGCACATAAAGCTGAAGCGCGGGATTCCAGCCGCCTGAGATCGCCAGTCCATCGCACGGAAGCGTGCGCGCAGCGCCGCTCGTGCTCACCGTTACAGCAGCGAGCCCATGCCGTCCGCCCTGCGTGCGAAGCACTTGTCCCTCGATGAGTGCGATGCCTCGATCACGTATCGCCTCGCGAAGCGCGGTGGGCGCCGCGGCGAGGCGCGGTGATACGACGGCCGCCACCTGCAGGCCAGCACCATGCGCCTCGAGCGCGACCGGCCACGCCGACAGGTCGCTCGCCGCAAGCACCAACTGCCGACACGGGGCCACGGCGTAACGATGCAGCGCCGAGCGCACTGCGCTGGCGGTCATCACCCCCGGGCGGTCGTTATCTTCGAAAGGCAGGCCGCGCTCGAAGGCGCCCGTGGCCAGGCAGACCGCGTTGGCGCGGATCATCCACAGGCATTCACGCGACCATCCGTCGCGCTCGACCGCGATCGCGAGGCCGTGATCATGAAGGCCCAACACCGTCGTGGCGGCGAGCCTGCGAAGACCCGGCGCAGACGACCAGCGGTCCGCGTCCGCGCGAATCGACTCAAGCGCCGTGCGATCGGCGAGCTCAGCGCTCGCGCCGAGCGCCCCCCCGGGCGAGGCGCGATCGTCGGCCCAGATCACCGAGCAGCCTGCGGCGAGCAGCTGCGCCACCGCCGCCGCCCCAGCCGGTCCGGCCCCCACCACCAGCACATCGGCCTGCACATGCCGCCGCTCAACCAAGGGGCCGCCTGCGGTACGCGGCGCGCGTCCCAATCCGGCCGCGCGACGAATCAGCGATTCATAAAGAGGCCAGGCCCAGCCCGGCCACTTGAAGGTTTTGTAGTAGAAACCCGCGGGCAGGAGCGCATGGAGCCAGTTGGCCAAGACCCCGACATCCCATTCGACACTGGGCCAGCCATGCATGCCGCGTGCGACCAGCCCCTCTGCGAGCGGCGCCCGCGTCGCGAGCAGGTTGGGCTCCTCCCAAGGTTCGACCAGTTGCACGAAGGCATTCGGATCATCCCAGCCATCGGCGCGAATGCCCCGCCGCCGATGAAGCTTGAAGCTGCGGGCAACGGTGCGAACACCATTGGCAAGCAGTGCCGACGCCAGCGTGTCGCCCGAAAAACCTTCGAGCCTCCGATCATCGAACTGAAACCCAAGCCGCTGCGACCGGTCGATCTCGGTGCCACCCTGGGCAAGACGAAAACCCGCGTTCAATGCGGTTCTCCGGCGAGTGTGATCGACCCGATGTCGTGGGTAAGCGTGTGCCGCTCGACACGCAGCCATTGCCGACATCCGGCCGCATGCCACCAGAGCTCGATATTCCAGCCTGCGGGATTGGCACGCTGATACAGGACCTGCGACCACGCGACCTCATCAAGCGCCCCCGGATCGTCCGGACGCGGCGTGGCCTCGCCCGCGCACTGAAATTCGGTCTCAGGACGCTCGCCGCAGAAGGGACAGTGAAGTCTCAGCATCCCTAGAACCTGTTGGAGGCGCTGGCGGTTTCAAACAGCAGTCGCCCGGTGAGAAAGCGCTCGAGCGAAAACGGCTGGATCCAGGGATCGGCCTCGCCTGTGGCGATCAGCCTCGCGAAACTACGACCGCCTGCGGGAATTGATTTGAAGCCGCCCGAGCCCCAACCGGTGCTCACGAACAATCCCTTGACCGATGTGTTCGAGACGATCGGCGTGGTGTCGACCGACAGGTCAATCGCCCCCGCCCACTGCCGAAGGAGCTTGATGCGCGCAAACGACGGAAACAGTTCGATCATCGAGGCCACGGTATCGAGCACCACCTGGGGCGCGCCCCGCTGGGCGTAGGACGCATACCCGTCTGCACCTCCGCCAATGACCAGCTCGCCCTTGTCAGACTGGCTGAGGTAGACCGCGAGCGCCGGCGCCGTCACCACAATGTCGAGCACAGGCTTGAGCGGCTCGGACACAAAGGCCTGCAAAGCGACAGTCTCAATGGGAAGCCGCAGCCCCGCCATTGCCGCCAACCGGCCCGAGTGGCCTGCGACCGCCAGGCCAACAAGCGGTGTGGTGATGTCGCCGCGAGACGTGCGCACGCCTTGCAACACACCGCCTGGGCAATCGATGCCGGTCACCTCGCAGCCCTCGACAATGTCCACGCCTGCGGTGCTCGCTGCCCGGGCATAGCCCCAGGCCACCGCATCGTGACGCACGGTGCCGGCGCGCCCCTGCCAGGCGCCTCCGAGGATGGGAAGCCGCATGCTGGGGTCGCGGTTCAGGAGCGGGAGCAGGCGGTAGCACTCGTCGGCATTGAGGAGTTCGTAATCAGCCCCCGCCATTCGCATGGTGTGGAGGCGCCGGCGCGAATCGCGAACCTTGCCCCAGGTCTGAAGCAATTCGATCTGTCCGCGGTGGCTCACCATGAGGTTGAAGTCGAGCTGCGCCGACAGGCCAGTCCAGAGCCTGAGATTCTCGTCCTGAAAACGGATCCCCTGCTCGCGAAGGTAATTGGACCGAATCACGGTGGTGTTACGGCCGGTGTTCCCAGATCCGATCCAGCCGCGTTCGAGCACCGCCACCCGCAGGCCATGGTCACGGGCGAGATGCCAGGCGCTTGCCAACCCGTGGCCGCCACCGCCTACGATGACAGCGTCATAGCGCGAGGCAGGCGCAGCTGCGCGCCACGCCCGCGGCCAGCCGCGATGGCCCCGCAGGGCCTGGCTGATCAGGTTGAAGATCGAATAACGCATTGCGCCGCGAGTGTAGCCCCACATCCCCGGAAGCGATGCCCGCATCGCTAGCGGGGTGAGGGTTTGCTGCTAACATCCGTACGACCTGTTCAACCGACGAGGACTGTCTAATGAAAGCTTTCCGGATCCTGGTCGCCCTTGCCGCGACCAGTCTTGCCCTGTTTACTGCGCCCAGCCAGGCGCAGGCCCCCGGTAAATCACGACTGCAGTCGGTGCTCGAGCGTGGCACGGTTCGCGTCGGCACCACCGGTGACTTCAACCCCATGTCCATTCGCGACCCTGCCACCAACAGCTACCGTGGCTTTGATATCGAGGCCATGGAGCAATTCGCGAAAGACCTCGGTGTGAAGATCGAGTGGGTGCCCGCGGAGTGGGCAACGCTCGTGGCCGGTATCACCGCTAACCGCTACGACATCTTCTCGGGCGCCTCGCTCAATATGGCGCGCGCCAAGACCGTTGCCTTCTCCGACCCCTACACCGAGGCGGGCACGGTGCCACTGGTTCAGAAAAGCGACGCGGCCAAATTCAAGAGCTGGGCCGACCTGAACCAGTCGGGCACCGTGGTGGCCGTACTGCTGGGCACCGTCTTCGAAGAGCAGGCCAAGGTCCACTTCCCGCAGGCCCGCGTGCGATCGGTTGAAAAGCCCGCCACCGGCTACCAGGAAGTGCTGGCTGGCCGTGCGCAGGCCACCATCACCAGCAATGTGGAAGCGGCCACGCTCGTCAAGCAGTTCCCCAATCTGGCGATCGTGGGCGGCGCCGAGCTTCGTAACAAGCGGCCGTTTGCCTATCCCCTGCCCCAGGGTGACGCGGTCTGGACGACTTACGTCAACAACTGGATCGCACTCAAAAAATCCGAGGGCTTCTTCCAGACTCTCGAAGCCAAGTGGCTCGGCGGGCAATAATCCTCGCCCTTTGCGCGGCCCTGCCACTTCTGCTGGCAGGCTGCGCATCCAGCTCCGGGGGCTATACCTGGGGCTGGTACATCTTCAATCCGCTCTCCGCCAAAGGACTGGGCAATATCCAGTTCATGGCGGCAGGGTTGGGGCTCACGATCTCGCTCGCGGTCAGCGCCATTGTGCTGTCGGTGCTGATCGGCATTGCCATGGCGCTCGCCGGCATGTCGTCCTCGCGGCTGCTGCGCGGCACCTCTCGGGTGTACGTGGAATGTTTGCGTGCCATTCCGCTTTTGGTGCTGCTCCTCTGGGTGTACTACGGTCTGCCGGTCATCACCGGGCTGCAGTT
>CAIPNM010000498.1 GCA_903866395.1 uncultured bacterium | reverse complement strand
TTCTGAAGCAGGTTTCCCCATGACAGCCAACATCTTTTCCGGCGTGATTCCCGCGCTCATGACGCCCTGCGGGGCAGACCGTCAGCCCGACTTTGCTTCGCTCGTACGAAAGGCGCGCGAACTGATCGGGCTCGGCATGAATGCGGTGGTCTACTGTGGCTCCATGGGCGATTGGTCGCTCCTCACCGACGAGCAGCGCATGGAGGGGGTGGAGCAGTTGGTGAAGGCAGGTGTTCCGGTGGTGGTGGGAACGGGCGCGCAGAACCCAGCGCGTGCTGCAGCCATTGCCGCGCATGCCGAGCGTTGCGGCGCGGGCGGGCTTATGGTGATCCCGCGCGTCCTCTCGCGGGGGAGTTCGGTCGCTGCGCAGCGCGCGCATTTCGAGGGCGTGTTGAGCGCGGCGGGATCGCTTCCTGCTGTGATCTACAACAGCCCGTACTACGGCTATGAAACCCGCGCCGATCTGTTTTTCGAACTCCGTCGCAAATATTCGAACCTGGTGGGCTTCAAAGAGTTCGGAGGCGCGGCGTCGCTCAGATATGCGGCCGAGCACATCATCGGGAACGATCCGGGCGTGTCGCTCCTGGTGGGCGTCGACACGCAGGTCTTCCATGGTTACGTCAACTGCGGTGCTGTGGGCACCATCACGGGCATTGGCAACGTTCTGCCGCGTGAGGTGCTGCACCTCGAGTCGCTCTGCCGCGCGGCGGCAGCCGGCAACGCTTCAGCGCGTGCGCATGCCCGCGAGCTCGATCAAGCGCTGGGCGTGTTGTCATCGTTCGATGAGGGCGTTGACCTGGTGCTTTACTACAAGCACCTGATGGTGCTCGAAGGCAATCGCGAGTATGAGCTCAACCTCAATCCTACGGATCAGTTATCGCCCAGCCAGAAGCGTTACGCCGCGCAGCAGCTCACGCTCTTCAAGGCCTGGTATTCGGAGTGGTCGGCACAAATCGCTCGCCAGGGATAGCTGACAGCGCGCAGCACCCTATGCCTGCCTCCGGAGCTCGGGACGCTAACGGCCGCCGTGCATCCCGCTACCTCAGCCTCTGCGCAGGCTATTGAACCACTCCAGCGCGTTGGTTTGTCCCGCCAGGTGTCTGGGCTCGCCGTAGAGCGACGCCATGAAGGTCACGCGGTGGCTTCCGCCCGCGACCGTCACCTCGGTGGCCTGCGCGCCCCCTGCTGCAAGCGCGCGCCGCGCGACCGTGGGGTGAATCCCTTCGTCAGCAAGACCGATGTGAAAACGGATCGGCGAGTCGTAGTGCCAGTAGGTCGCACTGTTGTGCGCCATCTGTCGCAGAAATGCGCTGTTGGTCTCATGGGTGAAGGTATCGAAAAATCGCGGTACCAGCAGCGTTGATCCCGAGGGAAATGGTTGGGCCGGATCAAAGCGCATGTCGTAGGTGCGCCAGAAATTTGCAGCGAAGTCCCGAAACTGGGGTGCGACGGCGTGTTGCATCAGGCCCTTGAGCCCGTAGTTGAGTTCGTAACTTCCCAGCAGCACGATCATGCAAAGCGAGAGCCAGTTGGGGGCGGCGGGGAAGCTGGCGGTTCCTTCCGGGACGGGATAGGTCTGCGCGCCGCTCCAGAAGCGCATGGTCTCGGTCAGTTCATTGAAGGGACTCGATACGCTGGTTGCCGCGACCGCAATCTTGCGGCGGCGCAGTGCCTGGGTGAGCCATTGCGAATTGAGCCCGCCCTGCGACCATCCGTTGAGAAAGAGCGGACCCGTCTCGATTCCCATTGAACGGAGCGTCGAAAAGCCGGCCTCCAGAATGCGCAGGCAGGTACCGACCGTGACGTCCTTGACCGCATAGGCCTCGCTGCGGCCGTTTCTGAAGGGGCCCTTGCCCACGTAGTCGGCTGCAATCACGGCATAGCCCTGGCCGGCAAACCGCTGCACGTTGAACAGGGTTTCGGATGAATCGGTGGGATAGGACATCACATAGGCGGGATCGGCGAGCTTCACCATGTTGGAGGGCACGGCATCGAAGGTGAGCACGGTGCCGTGCTGCCAGGACACGACCGGAAGCGGTCCGGCTGCGCCGACCGGTAACGCAAGCAAGCCACTCACGGTGACCGACTCGCCGGTTTCCGGGATGACGAAGGGCGCAACCAGGCGGTGCAATGCCACGTCGTAGCGGGCACCTAATCGGGCGGGGTCGAACGCAGGCAGAACCGCCGGCACATTGAAGTCCGGGTAATTTCGAGCGACCAATTGATCGAGTCGGTGGGCACTCACGCGGGTGCTCTGATCGACCAGCGTGCCGGCAGGGAGCACCGGGCGCAGTCCGCTTGCGAGTGCAGAAAGCATCGCGGTCGAGTCGGCTGATGCGATGCCTGGCCAAGCGATTCCCGTGGCGAGGCCGCCCGCTGCGCCGAGCAGCGAGCGCCTTACGGGCGATTCGAGCGAGACCAACGCGGCGCGCGATTGCTTCGGCCGGGTGGGTTCGGTCTTGGCCGGGAGCATGGGTAAATTGGGCATGATCAGGGCTCCTTCGGGAGGCGCGACGCCCCGGCTGCCGCCGCCATGGCGCCCGGGGCGACCGATTGTTTCGATAGGTCCAATTATGCCGCGCAGGACAGAAAAGCCTGGCGGGTCTCGACCTTGCCCGGTGCACAACACCCGTGAATCCGCGCCATTCCTTGATCGATAAATTCCCAAAGCCGCAGCCCTTTCGCCGTATCGAAGTCGATCCTCTTACCCCCATCCGGTATCGCTCAGGTTTCCCCGTCTACTGATCGAACGATTGACGCAGGTCACGAGGACGCCCGACAGACTCAGAGACAGTCGGAGCGTATGCAACCAGAACATTCATGCGTGCGGGTATCGATCTGGCCCTGAGACTTTTAGTGCGCTGCAGACCGGGGGGCGAACTCCTTTGCGGCGCCTCGCGCGAGGCGCGCACTCCGCTCCCCGACATTTCAGCGGAAGGTCGCTCACTGCATCGACATCGGCCACCAGCGGATAACCAGAAAGGAGAACAGGATGAATCGCCTGACGAACAAAGTCGTCATCGTGACCGGCGGCGCCATCGGCATTGGCCGCGCCTGCGCGCAGCGCATGGCCGAGGAAGGCGCGAAGGTCGCGATCTTTGACCTCCTCGAAGCAGAGAGCCACGCGCTGGTCGCGAAATTGGTCGCCAAAGGCTTCACTGCAGCCGCTTGGTCTGTGAACGTAGCTGACGAAGCAGCGGTCAAATCTGCGATCAATGCGGTCGTCCAACGGTTCGGCGCACTCAATGTGCTGGTGAACAACGCAGGCATCTCGGGCAGCCCCAAGCCAACCGATCAAATCAGCGAGGCGGAATGGGATTGGGTGCAGGCCGTCAACGTGAAGGGCGTGTTGTTTGGAACCAAGCACGCTATCCCGCATCTGCGCAATGCGGGAGGCGGGTCGATCATCAACCTATCGTCGATTGCTGGTCTGATTGGGGTGGGCGGTATCGCGCCTTATCACGCCTCCAAGGGCGCGGTGCGTCTGATGTCGAAGAACGACGCCATCACCTATGCTTCCGAGAAGATCCGGGTGAATTCAATCCACCCAGGCTATATCTGGACGCCCATGGTAGAAAGCCACCTGCGCGCGAGTTCCGCCGATCTGGATGTTGCAAAGGCTGCCGCCGGGGCTGCTCACCCGATCGGACACATGGGTGAACCTGACGACGTTGCGTGGGCAGTGGTCTGGCTCGCCTCGGATGAGGCGAAGTTCGTTACCGGGGCCGAGATCGTTATTGACGGCGGCTACACGGCACGGTGACGACGGGGTCTGGCTGTTCATCCCCCGCTAAGGGTTGGTGGCCAAGGGCGGAATCGAACCACCGACACGCGGATTTTCAGTCCGCTGCTCTACCAACTGAGCTACTTGGCCCCGGGAACCGCGCGGGCAACCCCGCGCTGACGGAAGCCCCCGATCATATCAGACTCGGAGCCACCGGGTGGCGGCCCGAAGGGCGGGCGCGGCATCGCTGACCATCCGCGCCCGCCTCCCCTCAATCCCTATAATGATCTGATGGGTAGCCCTTCATCAGACAGCCTTTCCGCAGACATCGTGGTCGCGGGGCGCGGCGCGATCGGCGTCTCGGCTGCGCTGGCCGTCGCGCGGCTCGGGCGCTCGGTGATTCTGGTCGGACCCGCGCCGTCTGCGCGCGCACAACCCGCCCCCGGGCTGGATCCCCGCGTCTTTGCCATCTCGTCACCCTCGGCGGCGCTGCTGCGAAGCCTCGGGGTCTGGCAGGCGCTCGACCCTGCCCGAACCAGCCCCGTCCAGCGTATGCGCGTCCTGCCGTCCAGCGCCGCTGCCGCGTCGGCGCTTGAATTCGATGCTTACGAAGCGGCGGTCGATTCGCTCGCCTCAATCGTGGAAGGCGAAGAGCTCGCCCGCGTCCTCGAGCAGGCGCTCCGCTTTTCGGCGGTGCGCGTTCTCGACAGTGCCGTCTCGGCGCTCGAGAATCCAAGCGGCAGTCACGCTCGGTTACGCCTCGCCGACGGCCGCGAGATCCAGGCAAAACTCGTGGTCGCGGCCGATGGCGCGCAATCGGTGGTGCGCTCGCTCGCTGGCATCGAGGCAACCTTCAGCGACTATGGCCAGACTGCGCTCGTCGGCAGTTTTCTAACGGCGAAGCCGCACCGCGACACGGCGTTTCAGTGGTTTGGCGATCACGGCATCCTGGCGCTCCTGCCCCTGCCTGCCGCGCCCGCGGCCGACCCCCCGGGTTATCGCGGACGCGTGAGCATGGTCTGGTCGGCGCCAGACGATCTGGCTGATGAGCTCTCGGCATTGCCCGCCGAAGCGCTTGCCGCCAGGGTGGGCGCCTTATCGGGCGATGCACTGGGCGCGTTGGCACCGCTGTCGGACACCGCCCGATACCCGCTTCGCATGGGTCGGGTTGGCACCATGATCGGCCAGCGCCTCGCGTTGGTGGGCGATGCCGCTCATGTGATCCATCCGCTCGCGGGACAGGGCATGAACCTGGGCTTTGGCGATGTGGTGGCGCTTCGCGACGCGTTGGCGGGTGCCCCGGATCCCGGCATTCGATCGGTGCTGCGACGTTACGAGCGCAGCCGCGCCGAACCGGTGCTCGCCCTGCGCGTCGTCACCGATGGTTTGCAGCGGCTGTTCGATTCGCGTCGGACCGTCGCGCTCGGACCGCTCGCCCCGCCGCTGCTGCTGGCCCGGGATCTTGGCTGGCGCCTCGTGGCAGCCTCGCCCTTCCTCCGTCGACATCTTGCCGCGCAGGCGGGAAGACTCTAGACAAACGGCGCATGCCGCTTCGCGATATCCTCTTTGCCGGTCGCTCACCTGGCCGGTTGAAGCAGCTATCCCTATCCTCAAGGACCTTTCAATGACTCGTCTCGTCCTCTCCTGCTACGCCGCTTTGTTTGCCTTGTTGGCGACCTTCCTGTTTCACCCGGCGCCGGCGGCCGCGCAGAGCGCCGAGGCGCGCGAGCGGATTCGGGCGGCGGTGGAGGGCTTTTCGGGCGGGCGCCTCAAGGTTGACGATATCCGCCGGACGCCTCTGCCTGGCATCTACGAGGTGCGCATTCAGAACGAACTGCTTTATGTCGACGAACGCGGCCAGTACCTGTTCTATTCAGGCGACCTGATCGATATGAAGTCGCAGCGCAATCTCACCCGCGAGCGGGTTGAGGAGATGCTCACCATCGATTTCCGCGAACTGCCGCTTGAGCTTGCGGTCACCCAGAAAATCGGCGCGGGTCGCCGCGTGCTCGCGGTGTTCGAGGACCCGAACTGCGGCTATTGCCGGAAGCTCCGCGCTGATCTGCTGCGACTGGATGACGTCACGATCCACACCTTCCCTATGGCCTTCCTCGCGCCAGACTCTGAGACCAAGGCGGCGCGCGCGCTCTGCGCGGCTGACCCGGCGCGGGCCTGGAACGACCTGATGCTTCAGAACCGCGTCCCCGCAAACGACGGCAAGTGCCAGACATCGATCGCGAAGGTGGCCGACCTCGCTCGCCGGCTTGGAATCACCGGGACGCCCGTGGTGTTCTTTGCAAACGGCCGACGCCTGCAGGGCTATGCGCCGCCCGATTCGTTTGACAGGATGCTGGCCGAGGCGTCCAAGCGCTGACCTGTTGCTACGGCGCGCGATGAACGATCGCGGGCGGCCCCATGTCGGCGGGCCACAGCAGCCACAGACGCCCGTTTTCCCGCATCAGCCCTGCGCGTTTTTCCGCCTCGTCGCCCGCGCCCCAGAACACGTCCGCACGCACTGTGCCCAGAATCGCGCCGCCGGTATCCTGGCTGACCACAGCCATCCGCATTGGGCGGCGGTGAATGGGGTCGATTCCGTCCAGATACATGAGCGCACCGTGCGGAATGCGTGACCGGTCGGTTGCGATCGACCGACCCGGGGTGAGCGGCACGCCCAGTGAACCGAACGGCCCGTCGGCCGTGGAGTGTTCGAGTCTTCGGAAAAACACATAGCGCGGATTGCTCTGCATCACTTCGGCCGCAAGCGCCGGATTGGCACGCAGCCACGCCTTGATGCCCGGCGCCGTGGCGTCCTCGCGGCTCAGGGCGCCGCGTTCGATCAGCACGCGCCCGATCGCCCGGTAAGTGTGCCCGTTGTGCCCGGCATACCCCACGCGCAGCCAGTTACCGTCGCGCAGGCGCACGCGGGCCGAACCCTGCACATGGAGAAAGAATGCCTCGACCGGGTCGTCGATCCAGGCGATCGGTTCAAGCCCTTCGATCTGCCCGGATTCGATCTCGGCGCGCGTATGCCAGCGCCGCACGCGCCCGCTCGGGTTGGCAGCACTTTGCGCGATTGAGGCCACCTCCGGGGGGGGCGAGTAGAGGGGCGTCTGGCGGTCATTCTCGCGCTGCAGGCTGCCGGTGAGGAGCGGCTCGTGATAGCCGGTGATCAACCCTTCGCGCCTGCCCTTGTCATCGGCGAGCGGCCAGGCCACGAACCGTCGCTCGATCCAGGCGCGAAGCTCCGCAACAGGCGGCAGTTCGCGACAGAGCTGCGGCCAGGGCGCGGGCGGTGTGCGTAGCGCACACTGCCTCGCTATCGCCTGTCTGAGCCCGTCCAACCGGTCCTGTGACCAGCCGGGAAGCTGCGTGACCGGCACCGACTGGGGCGCAGGCGGCGTGTCGTCAGCGGCTCGCGCGAGACCTGCGCCTGTCATCACTGCACCTGCGATGAGGCTGAGCGCCAGGGCGCGCGCGTTACACTGCCACCGCTTCAACCACACGCTCATCACGATGGACGGTACCTGGATTCTTCTTGCAGAGGCTGGTGGCATTCTTGCCCTGGTGTTGCTCTTTGTCTGGTGGACCATGCGGGGCAAGAAATAACGCGGGCTCAGTGCAGCGTGCGGG
>CAIPNM010000497.1 GCA_903866395.1 uncultured bacterium | reverse complement strand
GGCGTGTCACCGGAACGAGTGCGCATCATCCAGGGCGATACCGACCGGGTGTCATCGGGCGTCGGCAGCTACGGCTCGCGTTCGCTCTACATCGGTGGCGCAGCCATCGTGCAGGCCACACGGACACTCCTCGAGCAACTGAGGCTCGCAAGCCCACCCGAACTCAATCAGATTTTTTCGATCGCGGAACGCGTGGGCAAGCCTGGGTGCAGCGTAACGGCCACCGCCACCTCGCCCTTCTGTTTCCCGAACGGCTGCCATATCTGCGAGGTGGAAATCGATCCCGCCACCGGCGAGGTGAGCGTCGAGCGCTACACCGCGGTCGACGATGTCGGGACGGTGATCCATCCGGTCATCGTCGAGGGTCAGACCTGGGGCGCAGTGGTACAGGGACTCGGTCAGGCACTGCTCGAGCACGTGGTGCACGACTCCGACTCGGCGCAGCTTCTGACCGGTTCACTCATGGACTATGCGCTTCCGAGGGCAACGCTACTGCCCGCCATGGACACGCTCCTCGATCAGAAGGCTCCCTCCAACACGGGAATCCTGGGCGCAAAGGGTGCGGGCGAAGGCGGGGCTCTGGGTGCGCCGCCCGCTGCGGTCTCAGCGGTCATGGACGCTTTGAGCGAATTCGGAACCGAACACCTTGATATGCCTTTACTGCCGGAGCGGATCTGGCGAATCATTCACTCAAAGCACAAATAGGAGGAGCCATGCACAACGAATCACGCCGCAGTTCACTGAAACTGCTTGGAGCGGCCACCGCTGCGGTCGCTGCGCCCGCCATCGCCCAGGGTCAGCAGACCATCCGGGTGGCAATTGGCGCAAGCCACCCCCTCAACAATATCTTCATCGGAATGATGAAAGAGGTGTTCCAGGCCGAGGTGGATAAACGGCTTGCGGGCACACGCTTCAAGATCGAATGGCGTGAAGCCTATGGCGGCACGCTCTACAAATTCCAGGAAACGCTGAGTGCCGTGCGCGACAACATCGTCGACATCGGCTGGGTGGGCTCCATCTTTGAGCCCACCGCCATGCCCTTGCACAACGTCACCTATTTCTCGCCGTTTGCCACCGATAACCTGCCGCTCGTGATCTCGATCATGGATGCGCTGCACGACAAGGTGCCTGCGCTTCGCCAAACCTGGGAGACCAATAATCTCGTCTATCTGGGCGGAAGCGGCGTCGAAACCTACCATCTCTGGACCACACAACCGGTGACCTCGCTTGCCTCGCTGAAAGGCCGGAAGTTTTCAACGCCCGGTGCGGTGGCCACGTTTCTGCAAGGCACGGGAGCCGTGGCGGTCAATTCGCCGATCCCGGCGTTCTATACCGACATCAAGTCGGGCGTCACCGACGGAGCGGTGTCCTTCTCCACTGCGATTCTGGGCACCCGGGTCTACGAGGTCGCGCCCTATTTCACTCGCGTGGGTATCGGCGCACAGTATGTTGGCGGACTTGCCGCGAATCGCTCGGCGTTCGGCAAGCTGCCACCGGAAGTCCAGACCGTGATGCGCGAATGCGGCAAGCTCTACGCGGCAGCGGTGGGGCGTGTGTCAACTGAACGCTCAGACGCCTCGCTCGAACAGATGACCAAGGCCGGCATGAAGGTCTCGTCGCTGTCGGCAGACGAGCGTCAGAAGTGGATCGATACCATGCCAAACGTCGCCGCCAACTGGGTCAAGGCCAACCCCAAGGTCCCGGCACAGGATGTGCTGAAGGCCTGGATGGATGCGCTTCGGGCCGCCGGCGAAAAACCTGCACGCGCCTGGGACAAG
>CAIPNM010000496.1 GCA_903866395.1 uncultured bacterium | reverse complement strand
GTTTTCACGCGCCGTGGCCGCAACGCCTGCGAGAAATTCCTGATGCTCGCGCTGCGCGTTATTGACCAGCGCCACCGTTGGCCGCGCCACCCAGGCAAGCCAGGCGATTTCGCCCGGATGGTTCATGCCCAGTTCGACCACTGCCAACCGATGCGCAGCGGTGAGCCGCAACAGCGTGAGCGGAACGCCCACCTCGTTGTTGAGATTGCCGCGGGTCGCGAGTCGCGTGTCATCCGAGGCGCTGGCAGCGAAGATCGCTGCGATCATTTCTTTCACCGTGGTCTTGCCATTGCTGCCGGTGACCGCCACCAACGGCAGACGAAACTGGCTGCGCCAGCCGCGCGCGAGCTCCCCCAACGCGCGGCGCGTATCGGGCACACGAATCGCGGGTGCGGTGAGGCCGGGCACCCAGCGTTCGACCATCACCGCGGCAGCGCCCGCGGCGCGTGCCTGCGAAACAAAATCATGCGCATCGAAGGTATCGCCGCGCAAGGCAACGAACAGGCTGTCGCGATCGACGGCGCGCGAGTCGGTGCAGATACCGCTCACGCGCTCACCCCCCGCTCCATGAAAACTTGCCTGCGAGAGCCATTCGAAAATTCGGCGCAGCTCAAGCATTCTGCGACCCCTGGTTCCCGCCGGGTGCGGTGAACGAGCCGGGGATCGCCGGATGATCGGGCGCGACCGACAGACCTTGCAAAAGCGCCCGCCGCGCCTCAACGACATCGCTGAATTCGATTCTCTGCCCGGCGAGCTCCTGCCAGCGCTCGTGCCCCTTGCCAGCAATCAGCACCACATCGCGCGGCGCCGCGAGCAACAAGGTGTTGCGGATGGCACGCGCCCGATCAAGCTCCTTCCACCTGGCTGCGTGCGCCATGCCCGACTCGATCGCCGCGATGATTTGCGCGGGATCTTCGCTACGCGGGTTGTCGCTCGTCAGCACCACATGGTCGGCACCCGCCTCGGCCGCTGCACCCATCAGCGGGCGCTTGCCCGCATCGCGATCGCCGCCCGCGCCGAACACGCACCAGAGGCTGCCCCCGCGGGCACGGGCCAGGGGCCGCAGCGCGGCAAGGGTCTGGGTGAGCGCATCCGGGGTGTGCGCATAGTCAACGACCACACACGGCTGCTGCGGGTTGTCGGACGTCGAAGCGGCGCTGTCGCTTGCGCGCACGCGTTCGAGCCGACCCGGAACCGGTTTAAGTTCGGCCAGCTGACCGATGGCCTGGTCAAACGATATACCGGAGGCGAGCCAGGCCCCGGCCACTGCAAGCGCGTTGAGCGCATTGAAGCGGCCAAGCAGCGGCAAATCCACCCGGGCGCGACCGAAGTCGCCCCCGACCGTGAGCGTGAGTCCGTCAGCATGTTCGGTGATCTGTTCGGCAAGAAGCTGCTCAACGCCCCTTGCCTGCAGGCGCAACGGCGCCTCGCCATAGGCGATCACCCGACAGCCGACCGGCAGCGCCGCGCGCGCCTCAACCGAGAGCGCGTCGCCCGCGTTCAGCACCGCGGCAGCCAGCCCCGGCATGCGGAACAGCCGTAGCTTCGCCTGCGCATAGGCCTTCAGACTGCCGTGATAATCGAGATGGTCGCGACTTAGGTTGGTGAAGACCGCAATCGCAGGCTGGGTGCCCGACAAACGGGACTGATCGAGTCCGATCGATGAAGCTTCCATCACCACGCTATCGGCCCCTTGCGCCACGAACGCGGCGAGCAGGGCATGCAGGGTGAGCGCATCCGGCGTTGTGAGCCCGAACGAATCGAGTCCGGCCTCGCCGTGGGCGTCCAACAGGCCACTGCCAAGGGTGCCGATCACCGCCGCCCGCCGTCCGCCCCGGGCGAGGCCCTGCGCGATCCACTGCGAACAACTGGTCTTGCCGTTGGTGCCGGTGACGGCGATCAGGTCGATCTGCGCGGCCGGCTCACCATGCCACGACGCCGCAATCTCACCCGCGAGGTCGCGCAGGCCGGTGACGCTGCGCAGATCCGGCGCAGCGGCGGGAGCGGGCGATTCATCATCCACCACCAGCGCGGCCGCACCGCGCGCGCGCGCAGCGCTCAGGTAAGCGCGGCCGTCCGAGGCATGGCCTCGCCAGGCAAAAAACGCATCGCCTGGCCTCACCCGACGACTATCGGCGCATAGCCGCGCCTGCGGTGCGATCCGTGAGCGCAGCCAGCCTGCGATATCGAGCGCCTCACGCGACAGCGCCGGATGCGGGCGCGCGAGCGTAGCGGAGCGGGTCACATGCGCCCCCGGGTCACGGTCGACGCATCGGCAAAGCCCGCGCCCGGCACATCGGGCGGCACGCGCAGGGTTCGCAGCGTCTCGCCCATCACACGCGAAAACAGCGGTCCTGCCACCTGCCCACCGTAGTGTTTACCGGCAGATGGCTCGTCAATCATCACCGCCACGACAAAGCGCGGTTCGGATACCGGCGCAAGACCCACGAAGGACGACACGTATTTGTTCACATACCGGCCGTTTTCGATCTTGTGCGCAGTGCCGGTTTTACCCGCCACCCGGTAGCCCGCGACCTGCGCCTGGGGGGCGGTGCCACCCGGCCCCGCTGCAAGTTCAAGCATGCGACGGACAATCAGCGTGGTCTCGGGCGTAAACACCTGGGTGCGCTGGATCTCGCCCTCGTGCTTGAAGATCGATACCGGAATGATGTCGCCATCGCGGGCAAACACCATGTAGGCGCGCGCAAGCTGCATGAGTGAGACCGAAAGCCCGTGCCCATAAGACATGACTGCCTGGTCGATCTGCTTCCAGTTCCGATGCGGGCGCAACCGCCCCGCCACCGCCCCGGGAAAGCCCAACTGCGGCGCCTGACCCAGCCCGATCGCGGCAAAGGTTTCCCACATGTCCTTGGGCGCCATCTTGAGCGCCATCTGAACCGTGCCAACGTTGGAGGACTTCTGGATGATCTGCTCAACGGTCATCGAGGCATGGCCCTTCACGTCAGAGAGCGTGTGAGTGCCGATCGTGATGCGGCCGCCGTAGGTGGGGATCACGGTCTGCGCGGTGACCTTGCCCAGCTCGAGCGCAAGCGCCGCGGTAAAGGGCTTCATGGTCGAACCGGGCTCGAAGGTATCGGTGAGCACGCGATTACGCAGCTGCGCGCCACTTAGTTCTCCGCGCTGGTTGGGGTCGTAGGTGGGCAGATTCACCAGCGCGAGCACTTCGCCAGTGCGCACATCGAGCACCACCGCTCCGCCCGCCTGGGCGCGGTGTTCGGCGACTGCATCGCGAAGCGCCGCGTAGACGTGGTACTGCACCTTGGCATCAATCGAAAGCGCGATGTTGTTGCCGTTCAGCGGCTCGCGAATCGCTTCGACCTGCTCGATGACCCGCCCCAGCCGGTCACGGATCACCCGGCGGCTGCCAGGGCGGCCGGCGAGAAGCTTGTTCTGCGCGAGTTCGATCCCCTCCTGACCACTATCCTCGACGTTGGTGAAGCCCACGATGTGGGCCAGGCGATCGCCCTCGGGATAGCGGCGCTTGTATTCGGGCTGGCTGTGTACGCCTGGCACCTTGAGGTCGAGCACCTGCCGCGCGTCATCGGGGTCGAGCTGACGGCGCAGAAAAATGAAGGTTCGCTCGGTGCCACTGATCCGCTGCCGCAGGTCCGCTTCATCGAGACTGAGTCGGCGCGCAAGCTCGCCAAACCGCGGATGATTGACATCGACCTCCCCGGGCACGGCGAAGATCGCGCGGGCCGGCAGGCTGGAGGCAAGCACCACACCGTTCCGGTCATGGATCTCGCCGCGCGAGGCGGGCAGATCGAGCGTGCGCGCATAGCGTGACTCGCCCTGGCGCTGCAGAAAATCCTGCGAAAACACCTGCAGATACACCGCTCGACCCGCGAGCGCCAGAAAAGCGAGCGCGACCAGCGCCATGAGCAAATGTGAACGATAGGCGGGCAGTGTTACCCGCAGAAGCGGATTCGATGAGAAGGGTACATTGCGGCGACTGCGCGAGGCCATCAGCGAGCTCCGTCCGGACGACGCGGTGGCTGCGGCGAGCCGGGCTTGCGCGCAAGCACCGCCGGCAGCGCCCCGATCTGCAGTGCACGGGTTTCCGGATCGCGAAGCAGATGCAGCGTGCGGTCGGCGCTCACCGACTCCATCCCCAGGTCGCGCCGGGCCTTGGCGTCAATCAACGCGGCGGTGGCGAGCGACGTCTGCTGCACGCGCAGCTGGTTCCAGTCGACCTCGAGGCTTCGGCTTTGCGCCTGTGCACGCTCCAGTTCAACGAACAGCCGGCGGGCGTGGTGCTGCGACGTGATCAGTGCGATCGCGCAGGCAGCGAGAAACGCGATGAGGACGATGTTGAGGCGGCGCATGTTTCGCTCAGTGCTTCAGCATTTCTCAGCCGCACGCAACACCGCTGAGCGGGCGCGTGGGTTGCCGGCGATTTCGGCTTCGCTTGCTAGCCAGCGGCCGAGCGGGCGTAGCGTCGGAGCATGGTCAAGCACAGCGCCGGTTACCGGATGGCGCGGCGCATCGCGCCCTGCCTGGTGCGCGATAAAGCGCTTCACGATCCGGTCCTCAAGCGAATGAAAGCTGATCACCGCGAGCCGTCCCGCAGGCGCAAGGCGATCGCACGCTGCGGCGAGCCCGTGCGTGAGCTCATCAAGCTCCTGATTGATGAAAATCCGTAGAGCTTGAAAGGTCCGGGTGGCCGGGTCGCGTCCGGGGACCGTCGCGCCGCGCCGACCGCGCAGGACAGTCGCAACGAGCCGGGCAAGCTCGGTGGTCGTTGCGAGCGCGCCATCGCCGTCGCGGCGCACGCAAGCTGCAATCGCCTTTGCAATCGGAACAGCAAACCGTTCTTCCCCATACTCTGTAAGCACCTCTGCGATCGTCTGCTCACTCGCCTCGCCCAACCACTGCCGCACTGAAATTCCGTTGCTGGGGTCCATTCGCATGTCGAGCGGCCCCTCGGCGCGAAAGCTGAAACCGCGCGCGGCATCGTCGAGCTGCGGCGACGACACGCCGAGGTCCAGCAGCACACCATCGAGCAGCGGCACCGCCAGCTGATCGAGCACCGCTGCCAGCGTCGAAAACCGCGCCTGCGCTACCGAAAATCGCGGATCGGTCATGGACTGCGCGGCCGCGACCGCCTGCGGATCGCGATCGAGCGCGATCAGCCGTCCCGCCGGGCCCAGCTGCGCCAGGATGGCGCGACTGTGCCCACCCCGACCGAAGGTGCAGTCCAGGTAACAACCGTTGCGTCGGGGCGCGAGCGCCGCCAGCGTCTCGGCCAGCATGACCGGTTGGTGACCGTTCGGGGGAAACCCGTCTACGGCCTGCGATGAATCGATCAATTCGCACCGGTCTAGAAGGAAAAATTGGATAGCGCATCGGGCAGCCCGGCTGCGATGGCCTGCTGGTCGCGCTCGACCAGCGTGGGCGCATCCCAGACTTCGAAGTGGCTACCCATTCCGAGGAGCATCACGTCTTTGTCGAGCCGCGCTGCCTGGCGCAGCTCCGGCGCGATCAGGATCCTGCCGGTGGTGTCCATGTCGACATCGCAGGCGCTGCCAAGAAAAATTCGGGTCCAGGCGCGTGCGTTCATGGGCAGTGCTGCGATCCGTTCGCGGTGCACCTCCCAGACCGGCCTGGGAAACAGCAGCAGGCAGCCGTCCGGCGAGCGGGTGAGCGTGAGCCGCCCCTCGCATTGAATGGCGAGCGCGTCGCGATGCCGGCTGGGGACGGTCATCCGTCCCTTTGCATCGAGCAATAGCGCTGAACTTCCCTGGAACATTCCCGGTCCACCTGCCCGCCGAAATTTGACCCGTCGCCGGGTCTAAATCCCATAAAAAAACACTTTGTTGCACTTTTTCCCACTATACGCAATCTGGGGTGGCGCGGTCAAGGCGATCGGGAATTTCTTTTGGTGGGTCAAGGACTTAGCGCAGGAATCATAAGCAAGCTAGATCGAAATAATCCTTTAAATTAGCCACTTAGATGACCTTCCTCCAATTCACATGAAAAACAGCCCGGCGCTGGCCCGGCACGACTGCGATGGCGGACGCCCCGGCGACCTCGCTGGCGCTGGTCCCGGATGCGCTACCATGAGCTGGCGAACCAGGCCGGGCGGTCGCTGGTCGGCATGTGCGCATGCCGGCTGGAGGAAGGTCCGGACTCCACAGGACAGGGTGCTGGCTAACGGCCAGGCGCCGGGGCGCCGCAAGGCGTTCTAGCGACGGAAAGTGGAACAGAAAGCACACCGCCCAAGCGCCACCGGGCAACCGGTAGCGACGGTAAGGTTGAAATGGCGAGGTAAGAGCTCACCGCGGCCCTGGCGACAGGGCTGGCACGCTAAACCCCACCCGGAGCAACATCAAATAGGCACACGCAGGGCCCCAGGGCCCGACGGGCGGTCCGCTCGAGTGTGCGGGTAGATGGCTAGAGCGCGCGGGTAACCGCGCGCCCAGAGGAATGATCGTCAGCCGGCTTGCCGGCGCACAGAATCCGGCCTACAGGTCTGGTTCGCACACTTCGCTCCGCCTCCCGCCCGTCAGGCGGGAGGGTAGTCGGCCGCGTGGGCTCGAACGATCGCTTCGAAATCGGGGTCGGCAACAAACCCCATGGCGTGTGCACGCGCCGTGTTGAACCGATCAGGCCAGGTGCGAACCAGGCGCATGATGGCCGGATCATGCGCCTCACGCACCCTTGCGCGAGCCGCCACCCCTCCCACTTTTTCGAGCGCAGCGAGCGCCTCGCCCATGCTCGCGCTCAGTCCTGGCAGATTGAGCGAGCGGTTCCAGCCCCATGCCGAGGACGGCGACGATGCCGCGTGCAGCAGGTTGGCGACAGCGCTGCGGGGCGAGGAGATCCACATCCGGGTATCGACCGGCACAGGCAGCACGGCCTCACGGCCGGCAAGCGGTTCGCGGATGATGTTCGATGCAAAACCCGATGCCGCACCGTTGGGCTTGCCTGGGCGTACCACCACCGTGGGAATACGAACGCTTCGGCCGTCGATGAACCCCTTTCGGGTGTAGTCGTGAACCAGCCACTCGCCGATCAGTTTCTGCACGCCGTACGACCCCTGCGGCGTAGGTGCCACGGCGTCATCGACCACCGCGGGCAGATCGCCGCCAAACACCGCCACCGAGCTTGAGAAGACCACGCGTGGACACGATCCGGCGCGTCGGCAGGCTTCAAGCATCGCTCGAGTACCATCAATATTGACCCGCATCCCAAGGTCGAAATCGGCCTCGGCAGTACCGCTCACCACAGCCGCCAGATGGATCACAGCGCCGGTTTCCGCGTTGATGAGCGATGACACCATGCCCGGGTCGGCGATATCACCCGCCACATTGCGCACGCGCGCATCATCAAGGTCGCCCTCGATCTGATCGAAACAGGTGATGCGGGTGATGGGCCGTGCGGCGCCATCATTGGACACGGCCAGCTCGCCGCGGGCCAGTAGTGCACGGATCAGCTGCTGGCCAAGAAAGCCTGCGCCGCCGGTGATCAGCAGATTCATCGTTGCCGTCCTGTTCGAAAGACCTGCGGATCATTGTAGAACGCCGGGTCATGATTGGCGGGTGACCAGCCCGGAATGCCCATGAGGGGGAGCGGCGTGAGCGCCTGTAGCGCTGCCGGGCAGAGCACGCGCGAGGCGAGCGCATCGATCGCATCGGGCGCGGTGGAGGGCGAAGCGTGCAGTATCAGCGCCTGAGCGCAGATCGATTTATAAGGGTCACAAAGCTTCTCGATCAGCGCATGGCCTGTGATCGCGACGCGGATGCGATCACGCCAGTCATCACGACGGTCGAGGAACAGCTCCGACCAGTTGAATTGGCGAAGCAACTCGGCTAAGGCCGCGTCCTCGGTGAGCACGAGCGCGCCACTCTCATCAAAGAGGGTGGCGCGATCACGCAGCCTGCCGCGCTGCCCGGATCCGTTACCCGTCGGCAGCGCCTCGACATGGAGCGCATTGAGGCGCGCCTTCAGTCGCGGAAAGCTGAGCCAGGCGAGCGCATTGGCAAAATCATGCCGGCCGCCCCGGCCCATCGTGCGCGTGGGCACCTGGCCTCGGTCAAAGATGATCGTCTCGTATCCCAGGTCAGGCTCGGCAAGCGTCGGCGCAGGCACAAAGCGGAGGGGTTGGCCCGATCCGGACCGACAGTCACGCGCCACGGCAAAAGCGTTTGCCCGCTCGAGGTGAAGCTCACCGGCCGCGGGCCAGCCCAGGGCCTGCGCCCAGGGCTGCCAGCCCGCGAGCCAGGGCGGGGCTTCCCCCTCAGGCTGCAAGCCGCCAGCCCAGCGTCTCGCCACCCGCGAGCGGCACGATGGTTTCGGTGCCAAAGGGCAGACGCTCCGGAATTTGCCAGGACTCGCGAGCGAGCACGACCTTTGTAAGGTTACGCGGCAGACGATAGAAATCGGGGCCATGGAAGCTTGCGAAGGCCTCCAGTCGGTGCAATGCGCCCGCGCGCTCAAAGGCTGTGGCGTAGAGCTCAAGCGCATGCGGCGCCGTGTAGCAACCGGCACACGCCGCCGCATGTTCCTTCAGCCGTGCCGCGTGCGGCGCGCTGTCGGTGCCGAGAAAGAACTTCGGGCTTCCCGAGGTGGCGGCCACCACCAGCGCCTCGCGATGAAGCTCCCGTTTGAGCACCGGCAGACAGTACCAATGCGGGCGTAAGCCCCCCGTGAAGATGGCGTTCCGGTTCCATAGCAGGTGATGCGCAGTGATGGTGGCTGCGATCGGCCCAGCGGCCTCGGTGACATACTGCGCGGCCTCGCGCGTGGTGATGTGCTCGAGCACTACCCGCAGGTCTGGGAAGCGCCGGCGAAGCGGCTCGAGCACGGTGTCGATGAACACCGCCTCGCGATCGAACACGTCAACCTCCGGGTCGGTGACTTCGCCGTGCACCAGAAGGGGCATGCCGCACGCCTGCATCGCTTCCAGCGCGTCGTGGGTGTGCGCGAGATCGGTGACCCCGGCATCCGAATGGGTGGTGGCGCCGGCCGGATAAAGCTTGACCGCGTGAACGACACCGCTCTGCGCCGCCCGCCGGATCTCGTCGGGGTGGGTACGATCGGTGAGATAAAGCGTCATGAGCGGCGTGAAATCGGCGCCCTCCGGTAGCGCCGCCACAATGCGGGCCCGGTAGGCGAGCGCCTCATCGAGCGTGGTGACCGGCGGCTTGAGGTTGGGCATGACGATGGCCCGCGCAAACTGTCGCGCACTTGCGCCCACTACGGCGGCAAGCGCCTCGCCGTCGCGAAGATGCAGGTGCCAGTCATCGGGCCGGATCAGGGTGAGGGTGTTGTCGGCGGAACTCAAGCGGGTCTCCAGAAGGATCGCGAGAAGCGTCTGAGGCGAGCTTGCGGTCAACCCACCGACCGCACGCTCGCGCTTTGTGCATGCAGGGTGGCAGTCGCTCAGGCGAGCAGCACCACCCGATAGTCATTCACGTTGGTGAGCGTGGGGCCGGTCATCACGAGATCGCCAAGCCGCGAAAAAAATTCGTAAGCGTTATTGTCTTCGAGCATGCTCCGCGGATCCAGGCCAAGCGCGCGCGCACGCGGCAAGCTGTCGGGGCCAAGCCTCGCGCCGGCGTTATCTTCCACACCGTCGATACCATCGGTATCGGCAGCCAGCGCCCAGAGTCGGTCGATACCGACGCTCGCCTGAGCCAGCGCGAGCAGAAACTCGCTACAGCGCCCGCCGCGTCCCCGGCCTCGAACCGTGACCGTGCACTCGCCGCCAGAAATGAGCGCAACCGGTCGCCGGAAGGGCGCCTGGTGAACCGCGATTTCGCGCGCGATCGCCGCCATCACCTGGGCCACATCCCGCGCCTCGCCGGTGATCGTGTCGCCAAGAATGACCGGCTGGATTCCCGCCCCGCGAAACACCTCGGCAGCGGCCTCCAGACTGCGATGGGCGCTCGCGATCAGCCGGTGCTCGACCCGTGAAAATAGCGGATTGCCCGGCTTGGGGGTTTCAGCGACGCTCCCGTCAATGCCCCGCTCGAGAAAGCCGGCGACCGAGGCGGGCACTTCGACCCCCCACTGCGAAAGCAGCGCGCGCGCATCGCCGTAGGTGCTCGGATCGGGCGCACACGGGCCGCTCGCGATGGCCGACAGATCGTCACCCGCCACATCGGAAATCACCAGCGCAAGCACCCGCGCCGGGGTGGCCTGCGCGAGCCGCCCGCCCTGGATCTGCGACAGGTGCTTACGAACCACATTGATGTCCTGGATGGGCGCCCCGCTTGCGAGGAGCTGGCGGGTGACCGACCGGAGGTCGGCCATCGGCACCTCCGCCACCGGCAGGCTGAGAAGGCTTGACCCGCCCCCGGAGACCAAAACCAGCAGCAGATCATTTTCGCCGAGCGACTGCGCCGCTTGGAGAATCTGCCGCGCAGCCGCCTCGCCCGCCTCGTCAGGAACCGGATGGCCAGCCTCCACGACGCGGACCCGCTCGCAGGCCGCGCCATGCCCATAACGCGTGACCACCACGCCCGACAACGGGCAATCGGCCGGCCAGTGCGCTTCAACCGCGCGCGCCATGCTGGCAGCGGCTTTTCCGGCACCCACCACCAGCGTGCGGCCAAAGCGCCGGAGTTGCTGCGGATCAGGCAGGTGCGAGGGCAGCACCTTTGCAGGATCCGCGGC
>CAIPNM010000495.1 GCA_903866395.1 uncultured bacterium | reverse complement strand
GACCAGACGCTTATTCATGTAGGAATCGAACGTGATTTGCTGCACGTCGCGATCGCGGCAGATTTTGACGAACTGTTCGCGCCGCTTGTCGTTGCCATACCAGAACCGTTGCAGCAGACCCAGCACAAAGAACACCCGGCCATGCTCTTTCATGAAGCGTTTGCGGGCGGATGCGAGCTCGGCGCCGCGCCCGCTCTGGAGCGCGGCCAGCGCAGCGTCGGCTGCAAGGCGGCCGCCCAGCATGGCGTAGTAAATGCCTTCACCCGATGCAGGGGCGACCACGCCTGAAGCGTCGCCTGCCAGCACTACGTTCCGTCCGTTGTCCCAGCGCGGAAGCGGCTTGAGCGGGATCGGTGCGCCCTCACGGCGGAGCGTCTCAAAGCGATCTAATCCTGCGGTTCGGCGCAGGTCGGCTACCGCGCTGCGAAGCGAAAATCCTTTGTCCATGCTGCCGGTGCCCACCGAGAAACACTTGCCGTGGGGAAACACCCAGCCGTAGAAATCGGGCGATAGCGTGCCGCGGTAATAGACGTCGCATCGCGAGGGGTCGTAGTCAACGCCGGCGCGATCTTCAGCGGCTGGCGCGCGCACGATCTCGTGGTAGGCGAAGACGAACTTTCCCTTGTCGGAGTCGGCGATGGCCTGCGCGGCAACTCGCGATTTTGCGCCATCGGCACCGATCACCAGCCGAGTGCGGACGCTGACCGAAACCTCGGCGCGCTCGCCTGCGCTCGCGCGGCTCTGGATGCGCACGGTGGTGATGCCATCGGCATCAGGACCATCGAGCTGCTCGAAGGTGCCGATCAGCCGGGTGGCGCCGTGCTGTGCGGCACGCTGCCGCAGCCACTCATCAAATTCGTCGCGATCAACCAGCCCGACAAAGCCGTTTTCAATCGGGATGTCGACCCGCTGATCGGAAGGCGAAATCATGCGGGCGCAGCGTGCGTGCGCGACCAGCAGGCTCTCTGGAATCTCGAAGTCGCGGATGGCGCGCGGCGGGATCGCGCCGCCGCAGGGCTTGATCCGACCGGCACGGTCGACCAGCAACACGCGCCGTCCGGCGCGAGCAAGATCATCGGCAGCGGTGGAGCCGGCTGGGCCACCGCCGACCACGACGACGTCATAGAGGGTGTCTTCAGGCATGAGCGCCTCCCGGGGCGAGGGGTTGGGGTGGAGTCTGTTGGGTTTCGCCTGCAACGGCGGGTTCGCGAATCTGACTGGCCAGGCGCGCGGCCAGAATGAAAAGGAGCGCCTCCAGGCCGAACACCACCGCATAGGCGAGGGCCGTGTCCTGGATCACAAGACGAGCAAGATCAGAGAGGGCGGTTCCGAGGAGTCCGCCGCTGCCAAAGGCCAGGGCCTGTGCTGCGCCCCAGAGCCCCATACGCGTGCCTTCGCGACGGCCTTCGCCTTCGCCCGCGAGCCGCATCATGGAGGCGATGGCGGCGATCGAAAAGGCGCCGTTGGCCGCACCAAGCAGGAACACGTTGGCGCGAAGCGGCCACCCCGGCCCTGCCACACCGGCCGCCACCAGGCCTGCGAGCGCAAAGCCCGATGCGATACAGCCGCTCACAGTCCAGAAACGCAGCGACCCCAGGCGGCGGCCAAAAATACGGCCACTGCCGGCAAGCGCCACCAGCAACATGCCGCAGAGGATGCCCGAATGCTGCAGCCCTGAGAGCTTGGTGGTTTCGCCTGGACTGAAGCCAAACACCGTGCCTGCAAAAGGCTCGAGGATGAGGTCCTGCGCGCTGAAGGCGAGCATCGAAATGAATACGAAAACCGTGAAGTGTCGGGCTGCGGGTTCGCGCCAGACCTTGGTGAGTGTGGTGCGAAAGCCCTCGGAGGCGGGGGCTGCGTCCTGCGCGGTTTGAGCGTAGCCCGCGCGCTCGAGCCGAAACAGCATGATCATCGTGACCACCAGCGCGATCGTGGCCACCCCAGCGGCGACTGTAAGCAGACGGGCTTCCGAGTAAGGGTCAAGCAGATGGCCGGCGATGCCCGCGGTGACCGCAAAGCCGGCGATCATCATGAGCCACACCAGGGTGGCGGCTCCCGCGCGCCGACGGGGGGCTACTCGCTTGGCAAGCAGG
>CAIPNM010000494.1 GCA_903866395.1 uncultured bacterium | reverse complement strand
GCGGCTCGGCGGGCGGTGTGCCCCGCGTCCTCGGTTGGTGGGGTTGGGAGCTTGGCGCTCGGGCGCGGGGCGGGCTTGGCTGAGTCGCTCGAACGGCTGTCGCCGGCGCGGGCGCGCCGGTGCCCTCGTCGGAACGCCCGAAAGCCGGGGTGGCCATAAACTCGCCCGCTTGGGCGGGCTCAGACATATGGCCACCTGATCCGGCTTTCGCGCGTCCTCCTCGGCTCGGCCGACTCGCTCCCAACCAAGCCCGCCCCACGCCCTCCAGTCGGAGCGGCTCGGCGGGCGTGTGCACCGCGTCCTCGCGTGGTGGGTTTACTACATAGGAGACTTGGTGTGAGGGGGAGTCTCTGCGTGGAAGGCCCGGGCGGGGGCTGGCCGGTAGCGCATCGGACCAGCCGAGGAGAGCGCCGGCAAGCGGGATGAGGCGGCCATATGTTTGAGCCCGCCTGAGCGGGCGAGTTGATGGCCGCCCCCGCTTGCCGGGGCTCGACGAGGGCACCGGCGCGCGAGCGCCGGCGCAGTCCGTCTAAGCGGACGGCCAGCCCCCGCCCGGGCCGGACCGATCAGCCCCAACCCCCCCTCGCGCGAAGCGCTCCACCCGTCTAAGATTGCGGAACCGCCCCCGGAGACCCGCCATGGAATTGACCCCCTCCCAACGCGAGCAGTTCGAACGTGACGGGTACCTGTTTTTCCCGTCGCTCTTTAGCGCGGCCGAAATGAAGGTGCTGCGCGACGAGGTCCCGCGAATCTACGCGGAACAGCGCCCCGAGATTGTGCGCGAGAAGGATGGCGTCACACCCCGCACCAGCTTCGCAGCCCACACCTACAGCGATGTGTTTGCGAAGCTCGCCCGCCACCCCCGTATGGTGCAGCCAGTGCAGCAGGTTTTCGGCGAGCCGGTCTACATGCATCAGTTCAAGATCAACGGCAAGCAGGCCTTTGACGGCGATGTCTGGCAATGGCATCAGGACTTCGGCACGTGGCACCGCGATGACGCCATGCCCGAGGCGCGCGCGATGAACGTGTCGATCTTTCTTGATGAGGTCAACGAATTCAACGGGCCGCTCTGGTTTATTCCAGGCTCGCACCGCGAAGGCGTGGTTGAAGCGGGGCATGACACCCGAACCACCAGCTATCCGCTCTGGACTCTGGACAACTCAAAAGTTCGCGAACTCATCGAGCGCGGCGGCATCGTTGCGCCGAAAGGGCCGCCCGGATCGATGCTGATGTTCCACAGCTGCCTGGTCCACGGCTCACCGCCCAACATGAGCCCATGGGATCGCGTCATCGTCTACTTGAGCCTATGCACGGTCAGCAACCACATTCGCCAATTCAAGCGGCCCGAGTGGATCGCGCATCGAGACTTCACGCCCATTCAGATGCTCGGCGATGACTGCCTGCTGCGCGAGGATGTTCGCGGGCTGCCCTGGCCCACTGGGCGGCAGGCAGCCTGAGCGCTCAGATTTCGTAGAACGTCGCAAAGTCGGAGAGCGGCGCGCGTTCGGTTCTGAACGAGTTCCACTTTGAGCCTTCATCGGCGTAGCCGAGCGACATGCCCGAATAGAGGATGTGCGTCTCCGGGATCTCGAGATAGGTCGATACCGTCTTCGGCCAGCGCGCCCAGATCATCTGCGGACAAGTGGCGAGGCCCCGCTCGACGGCGAGCAGCATGAACGTCTGCATCATCATGCCTACATCAGCCCACTGGGGCGGACCACAGCGGCGATCCAGGCTGAAGAACAACCCGACCGGCGCACCGAAGAAAGCGAAATTTTCGCGCTGCATCTCGACTGCGCCTTCCGAATCGTCGGGAATGCCGGTGGCCTGAAACCGCTGCGACGCCGCCGTGGCGCGCCTGGCGTTGAGCGGCTCCCACAGGTTCGGTGGGTAAACGTTGTACTCACCTTTTTCGCGCTCGCCGGCATCGAGTTTTGCCGCCATGACGCGCTTGAGCCCTGCCTGACGTTCGCCCGCGATGACCTGAACGATCCAGGGCTGCAGATTGCCGCCTGAGGGCGACTGCGCCGCCAATTCCAGCAGCTCGCGCACCAATGCGCCGTCAACCGGACGATCAAGAAAGGCTCGAGTGGAATACCGCTGGCGGACCGCATCGGTGACATTCATCAGGACTACTCCAGGTCGGAAAGTTCGCGATGATAGCCAACCACACAGCACGCCTCACCTTTGTGGCAGCATTTCCGGATGAACCCCTTTCAACATCGAACGGAAACGCGTGGCAACCGGGTATTGCAACGGCTTGCCGCGCTGACATTCATCGCCACGGTAGGCGGGCCGCTCGCCGCCTGTCAGGCAGCTTCCGAGTCGCCGCCCAAGGAGTCTTCCATGACCCAACGCTTCGGATTCCTTCCTCCGCCCCCAGGCGCCTTCGTCACGCAGGCGCTGGTAAGTTGGGTCAACCGCAAAACAGGCGAACGGTTTGTCGCGCCGACGGGCGGCTGGCAGCCGCCTGATGCCAACTGGGCAATTGAAGATCCGTCTGCACCGAGCGCGGGTGAGCCCTCTAGGCGCTCAGGAACTTCTCGATGACCTCCGGGTTTTTCATCAGCCGGTCAGGGGTGTCGTGGAACTGCATCCGACCCGCCGACATGATGTAAATGCGGTCAGCCACGCTGCTTGCCAGCATGGCGTTCTGCTCGATCAGCAACACAGTGAGCTTCAACTGGCGCATTTTCTGCAACGTCTCGCCAATCTGCTGAATCACGATCGGCGCAAGGCCAAGCGAGGGTTCATCGAAAATGCAGAACTGCGGGTCACCCATCAACCCGACCGATACCGCCACCATCTGCTGCTGGCCGCCGGATAGGGTCCCCGCCAGCTGATTGCGACGTTCCTTAAGGATCGGAAACAGCTCGAAGCAGGAAGCCATCAGCTCATCGCGTCGGCTGCGGTCGGTGAGCGAATAGCCACCCATCAGCAGATTCTCCTCGACCGACATCATCGGGAACAGGCCCCGACCTTCTGGCACCAGCGACAACCCGCGCCGAATGAGCTCGTGTACCGGCACGTCGAGCGTTGATTGACCCAGAAAGCTCACCGTGCCGCCGGTTGGACGAACGAGCCCAGTGATCGCCCTGACCACTGAGCTTTTGCCCGCGCCGTTGGGCCCGATCACCCCGACGATCTCGCCCTGACGCACCTCAAGGCTCACTTTGTCGACGGCGAGAAACGGGCCATAGCGAATCTCGAGATCACGCACCTCAAGCATGGCGTGTCCCCAGGTATTCATCGATCACGCGCTTGTTGCGCAGGATGTCGGCAGGGGGGCCATCAGCGACTTTTTCACCGGCGATCAACACCATGACCCGGTCTGCGAGCTCGCGGATGACACGCATCGTGTGCTCGATCACGAAAATCGAACAGCGGGCGCGCAGCTCCTTCAGAAGCTGAATCATCTCGGTGACTTCCGTGACCGCAAGACCCCCAACGGGCTCGTCTAGCATGATGAGCCGGGGCTTCAGCACCAGCCGCATCAAAAGCTCCAACCGCCGCTGCTCGAACAGCGTGAGACTGCCCGCGTCGACATCCAGGCGAGTGTCAAGTCGCAGCCACTCGGTGAGCTCACTCAGCTCAGCAGAATCGAGGCCGCGATGCGAGAGCAGCAGCCGTGCGTTGTCGATGTTCTGACGAACGGGCAATGCCGAGAACACTCGCACGGCCTGATAGGTTCGGCAAAGCCCGATTTCCGCGAGCTGATGCGGCGTGCTGCCCGCAATGTCGATGCCGGCAAAGCGAAGGGTTCCCGAATCGGGGCGGATGTGTCCGCTCACCATGTTCACGAACGTGGTCTTGCCCGATCCATTGGGGCCGATCATGCCCAATGTTTCGCCTGCGACCGAATGCCCGTCCACGTTTTTGAGCGCGACCACGCCGCCAAAGCGTTTTGATAGCCCGCTGACCTCGAGTAGCCGTTCACTCATACCCGGCTCTCCTGCACGCGTGCGCTGTCAGTGACGGCCTTCTGCGTGCGGCGCCTGCGCGCAAGCCAGGCGCCGTAGATACCGCCCGGCATCAGCAACGTGACCACAATGATCAGTACCCCCGACAGAATATCCTTGAAGGCTTGGAGATCCTGCAGCAGGAATGGGATGGGCGCGAGGATGGCGGTGCCAATGATGGGGCCCGCAATGGTGCCCCGGCCGCCAAAGGCGACAAACAGCCAGATGTTCATCGAGACCAGCACATCAAAGGCGCGGGGCGATACAAATCCGATGTAGACCGAGTAGAAGCAGCCGCCCACGCCGGCATAGAGCGAGACAATGAAAAACGCAATGATCTTGCAGCGCACGACCCGGATGCCGATCGCTTCAGCAAGGATGTCGTCTTCGCGAATGGCTACAAACCGCTGACCCAGTGGGGATCGCACGATCCAGGCGCAGAGCAGAATGCCGACCACCGTAAAGAGCGCAATCATCAGTTCAAGACCGAGCCCCTTTAACTGGCCGCCAAACCAATCGGGCGGGGCGATCTGATTGATGCCCGTGTCGCCGTTGGTGTAGGTGGGAAAGAAAATGAAGGCGAGCGTGAGCACCGTTTGGATCACGAGCGAACACAGGGTGAAATAAAAGCCCTTTAGCCGTAGCGAAGGCAGACCGAGCGCCACACCGGCGATTGCAGCCATCACGGTGGCCACGGGCATGGCAAGCCAGAAGGACCATCCCAGTTCGCGGGTGAGGTGAACCACCGCATAGCCTGCAATGCCCGCCACGCCCGCGAACATGAGCGGCATGAGGCCCACAAAGCCATACATCAGGTTCATGCCGGTTGCCCACAACAGGCTGATGTAGGTCATGCCCAGCACAAATGCGAGAAACTTGTTGCCGTCGGCAATGATGGGCAGCGCGAGCGCCGCCGCGGCAAAAATCCAGAGCGCGCGATCCGAAGCGAGTTTCATCGTTTGAACAACCCGCTCGGCCGAAACAGCAGAATCAGCAGCATGGCGCCCAGGTAGGAGAAGGTGGCTGCGGTGGGGCTCGCAAAGATGCTGACAATGGCCTGCGTGAAGCCAAATGTCATCCCGATCACCAGCGCGCCGATCACCGACCCGGGTCCGCCAATGATCATGATCGCAAACGCGGTGATTGACATGGTCCAGGCGACCGTCAGGTCATAGCTGTAGGCAAGGGCGAACAGAATGCCCCCCAGAAAAATGATCACCGACCCCAGCACGAACGAGAGCCGGTAAATGGCACGTACGTTAACCCCACGGAGCGCGGCTGCTTCACGGTTCTGGAACACCGCGCGCAGTGCCCGGCCGTAGGGGTGGTAGCGCAGCAGCACAAAGAGCAGCACCAGCACCAGCAGACTCACGCCCATCACCACCAGACGGTTGTTCGGCATGGGGAAGGGCCCGAACATGGTGATGCCCTCGATGACCGGGGGCAGCGTGAACTGATCGCTCCACTTGGCGTAGGTCAGCGAAAAGATGCCGGTCATGATCTGGGTAAGACCGAGCGTGACCACGAAGTAGGCAACGTTTCGGTTGGGCGTGTCGTAGAGCCTTCGAATCAGGATCCACTCAAGCAGATAGGAAAGCGCCGTGCCGAGTATCAGCACCCCGGCTGCGGCGGCAAGGCTGGTCCAGCCGAAAGAGGCGGTGAACGTCCAGGCAGCGAGCGAGGCCAGCAGGAAGAACTGGCCGTTACTCGCATTCGGTAGCCACACGCAGCCGTACACGATCGTGACCCCGGCTGCCACCAGCGCAAAGATCGCGCCCAGAATGAGCCCCGTCGACAGGGTCGACATCAGGATCAGGATCTGGGCGTCGGTCATGGCTTGCTCACTTCACCAGGTCATACACCGGGATCACTTCCGGATCCCACTCGATGTAGAAGCGCTGCTTGGACTGATAACTGCGCTTGCCGTTCACCGAGACGATTTCCTGGAAGTACATGTATTCCTTCCGCGCACCGTTCTTGTCGAACACGATCGGCACACCACTGGTCCGTTCCTTGGTGTTGAGGGCGGAAAGGGCATTGCGTAGCTTCTCGCGGTCATCGGCGGTGCCGGCCGCTTCGATCGCCTCCTTGAAGATGTAAGGCGTCACGTAGCAGTAGTTCTCCACGTAGGACGGCGGGCGGTTGTTGGCCGCGTCAAATCGTGCGATGAAGTCTTTGCCGTCGGGCGTGAGCGAATCCAGCCCCACATCAAAGAAGGTGCCGTAGATCGACCCGACGCTGCGCTGACCCCAGCCGAACACCTGAGTGGTGATGCCGTAGGGGTGAATGATCTGCTGCGGTTTGACGCCGAGGTCGAGCAGCTGATTGGTGATCACGTTATCGAAGGCGCCTGCGCCGCTCACGATCACGTAGTCCGGTGCCGCCGCCCGCACCTGCGCGGCTTGCACGGTGGCGTCGCTCGAGCCCTGCGGGAACATGATGTCGGCCACGATGCTGAGCTTCGAGCGCGGCGCCTGATAGCGAAAGCCCGCCATGATGGCGCGCATGAGCGCGGCATCCGAGTGCATGAGTGCGACCTTCGCGCCCGGCTTCACTTGCTCGATGTACTTGGCCATGGCGTAGCCCCAGCCGGCTGCATCGGGCTCGATACGGAAGGTGTAGCGTGTGCCCGGCTTGGTGAGCTGCGGGAAGGCCGCCACCGGCACCAGGAAGGGAATCTTCTGCTGCTCGGCGTAGCCGTACATGGCGAGCGCCACGTCGGAGCTGGTCGGACCGCTAAGCGCCAGCACCTTGTCGTTGATGTCGAGGTTGCGCGAGGCGGCCAGTGCCTGATCGGACTTGGTCTGATTGTCGGTCACGATGAACTCGAGCGGTCGGCCGAGTACACCGCCCGCCTTGTTGATTTCATCGGTGGCGAATTTCAGCCCCGCGACGCAGCTGGTGCCAAAGAAGGTCCAGGGGCCGGTGAGTTCGGTGACGAAGCCAATCTTGATCGGCCGTGCACCCTGCGCAGCAGCGGGCGCCGCACACAGCGCCGCCGCAGCGAGCGCGATCGCCGAGGCGCAGGTCTTGAGCTTGATGTTCATGGTCTCCTCCTTGGTTTGGGGTGTCTTCTTTTCAGTGCTGTATGGGCCAGGCCCGCTACACGGGGTTGGGTCCGTCCACCCCGCCTGCGATTACTTGAGCAGGCCGGCGAGCTGCAGCGCTCGACGGATCCGGTCGAGCTCGGACTGCGGCAGTTTCATGAGGGGCGGACGCACCACCGCTCGGGGTAGTTTGCCTAGCATGACGAGCGCCTCCTTCATGCGGTTGTGCATGTCAACCCAGGGTTCGCTGTAGAACACTTCGGCCGTGGGGAAGATCCGGTCACTGACTTGACGGGCAAGCGCCAGATCCCCCGCCTGCACTGCGCGAAAGAGCTGCGCCTGCAGATCGGCGATCACGGAACCGCTGCCGGACAGCAGGCCCTTGCAGCCCAGCACAAGCGAGGTGAAAAGCCAGGCGCTGTGCGTGGTGAGCACATTGACCGGCCGGGGGAGCGACTGCAGCACCCGAACCTGCCGCTCATGGAGTTGCGGATTGGCCGACCAGTCTTTAATCGCCCGCACCGTGGGCACCTGCTCGATGATTTTCAACAGGGTGGGCAACGGGTAACCCTGGCCGCCCGAGAGCGGATACTGAAATGCAATGAGCGGCAGGTCGGTGACCTCGGCGATCCGCCGAAAGTGCTCCACCGCCATTTCCGGCCTCTGTCCGAAGGTGTATATCCCCGACGGAAACACCAGCAGCGCCGAAGCGCCGCCGGCATGCGCCATTTTCGCGATACGCTGCGCCTCGAAGCTGCCTTCGGCATAGACGCCCTGGACCACATGGGTACGTCCGGCCATTTCCTCCACGGTGATGTCGAGGATACGGCGCTGCTCGTCAAACGTGCAGCTCGCCACCTCCGACGCATGGGCGTTGGTGGTGATGGCGGTGACGCCGGGCACCGAGGCCACGTCGCGGATGTGAGCGCGGTAGTTGGCTTCGTCGATCGAGAAATCTTCAAGGAATGGCAGCAGAACGGCGGGGATGACGCCTTCGGGCTGATAGCTGGACATCGCGTTGGGGTCCGAAAATGAGCTGGCGGAAACCCTACACCGCTATCGGCCGATGGGGCAAGCCTGACATGCCCGCCAGCCGGCCTCACCGTTCCGAAGTCTGCTCGGTGGGGGCCGCCTACTGCGGCAGCCGGTAGATACGGCAGGCGGTGTCGTGAAGAACCGCGCGCTGCTCGGCAAGGGGCCGGTCAGTCACGCATTGCCGGAACACATCGAATAACGAACGGTAATCGGTCCAGAGTTTCTCAACCGGAAAATTGCTCCCGAACATGCAGCGATCGGGGCCAAACCAATTGAGCGCCTCGGTGACGATCGGCTGCCAGATGTCGACGGTGCAGCGGCGCGCGAATGTGCTGAGCGCCGATAGCTTGGTGCTCACGTTCGGGCAGGCGGCCAGCGCCTGAACGCCCGAGCGCCAGGCGGCCAGCGTCTCGGGCTCGCTGTCAGTCAGCATGCCGGCGTGAAGCAGCACAATCTGCAGGTCCGGAAACGCCCGGGCGAGGTCGGCTGCGTCCTGCATCTGGCTGGGAAACACCTGCAGCTCAAACACCAGTCCGCGATCCCGCACTTCTGCGAGCCCCCGTCGCCAGGCTGGGTCGCGCACCCAGTCCGGGCGCGTCGCAAAGCAATACTGCGGGTTCGCATGCCAGTGGAGCTGCTGACGGATGCCGCGCAGAAGCGGGCTCTTCATCTGGGCATCGAGCAGATCGGCCACCCTCGGATCGGCGAGGTTGGCGCCGCCCACGATCGCATGTGGAAAGCCCGATTGATCTGCGATCGACTGTACCCAGCGAACTTCAGTCAGTTCGCCGCCCGCAGGCCAGTTGGTCTGGACGTACACCGAGCGGGTGACGCCAGCCGATCTGCTATCGGTGAGAAATTCGGCTGCCAGGTAGTCGCGGCGGATGGGCTCATAGGCACCGAAGATTCTTGGCACGGGCGGACCGTCCAGCCACGCCAGATCGGCGCGGCGCCAAAGATGGTGGTGGGCGTCAACGACAGGTAGAGGGCGGGGCGCATTCATGGGTCGCATTGACCCAGCGAACCGGGTCCTCTGTCAAGGGCCTGAGAGTCGCGTGGGGGATTCGGGGCACGGTCAGCTCAGTTTGCGGACAATCCGCTCACTTTCTTCCATTCCCAATGCGGATGCCGATGTCATCACCCGAGACCCAGGTTTCCGAGTCACCCGCTCGCTCCTCCGCGCCCTATCGGCCGGGTGAGCCGAAGAACCTGCTCGCCCTGCAGCAGGCGCTCGCGGGCCTCGACTGCGACAGTTCCGGTCCGACACGCGAGCGCGCAGCTGCCGATTTTCACTGGTACAGCCCGGTGCTGGCTGCCGCGCTGGCTGGGCGCCTACCCGATCTCGTGGTGCGGCCGCGCAGCGTGGAAGAAGTGCTCCGGGTGGCAGCGGCCTGCGTCGAGCATCGCGTGCCACTGACGGTTCGTGGGGCGGGAACGGGGAACTACGGCCAGTGCGTTCCGCTCCATGGCGGTGTGAGCCTGGACATGTCTGGCCTGAACCGCGTGCTGGAACTGGGTGATGGCTGGGCCCGCGTCGAGGCCGGCATTGTGATGTTTGATCTGAACGAGGCGGCGCGCAAAACCGGCCAGCAGCTCCGGATGTGGCCCAGCACGGAGCGGATCGCCACGCTGGGCGGCTTCATCGCAGGCGGCCACTCGGGGATCGGATCGATCCGTCACGGCATCCTTGCCGATCCCGGCAATGTGCGGGCATTGCAGGTGGTTACGCTCGAAGACCCGCCCCGGCTGGTCGAATTACGTGGCGCCGACATTCAGAAGGCGCATCACGCATACGGCACCAACGGCATTCTGGTGACCGTTGATATTGCGCTCACCGGGGCGGTGGACTGGCAGCATGTCATCGCCCTGTTTCCCGATTACCCGGCCGCCTTGCAGTGTGCGCTCGACATCGGTCAGCGTGTCTGTCAGACCGCAAACGGCTCGCTCGACGTGTTTCAACTGTCCACGGTGGAGCGGCGCATCACGCCCTACTACGACGGGCTGCGCGAACGGCTGCAGGACCAGGATGCGATCTTCGCCCAGGTGGCGCCATCATCGCTTGGCACGTTCGAGGCCTGCGTGCGGGCGGCAGGTGGCCGTGTTGCGGTGCGCGGGTCCGAATCCGAACTGATCGCCGCGGGCCTTCCGCCGGCCACCGAGTGCGCCTATAACCACACCACCCTGCAGGCGCTCAAGACCGATCGCGGTGTCACCTACCTTCAGGTGGCCTATCCGGTGCCGTTTGATCCCCGACTGGTGGCGGCGCAGTGCGAACGCTTCGGCGATGAGGTGCTGATGCACCATGAATTCAGTCAGGCGGGTGGGGCGCTGACGGTTTTTGCGCTTCCGCTGGTGCGCTATTTCGATGAGTCGCAGTTGCGTGATCTCATCGCGTCCTTCGAGGCCGACGGCTGCCTGATCTTTGACCCCCACACCTGGGTGCTGGAAGACGGCGGCATGAAGCAGGTCGATGAATTGCAGCTCGCCTTCAAACGCCAGGCGGATCCCATGGGGCTGATGAATCCGGGGAAGGTTCGCGCCTGGGATGAACGCGTGCTCGGTATTCCCGGCGGAACCCTTTAAGGAGACCAGGCCATGTCCGCGCCCGACCCCCGTACCGCTCAGCCGCTCGCGCGCTATGCCGCCTGGCGACGCGCGGGCGATCTCGTGCTTCTCTCTGGCGTGATCGCCGTGGAGCCCTCGACAGGCACGATCGTGCGCGGCTACGCCGACATTCCGCCCGCAGCGCGTGCGCTCATCGGACAGACGGGCGAATTCTCAACCGATGCCAAGGAAGGCCCGGTGCTTGCCCAAACCTGGTTTGTGCTCGATCGCATTCGAGCCACCGTTGAAGATGCGGGCGGCTCCATGGCTGATGTGGTGCGGCTGGTCCAGTACTTCCGCAACCTCGACCACTTCCCTCTTTATAGCCGCGTGCGCAAGCTCTTCTTTCCGGGGGATCCGCCTGCCTCCACGGTGGTGGAGGTGAGCGAAATGCTACCCACCGCCGACATTCTGATCGAGGTCGAAGCCACGGCCTGGGTGCCGCTCGAGCGCGCCCGTCGCGGATCGATCTGAGCCCCTCACCGATACGCCCCATCACGCCACACTTTTTTGATTGAGCGACCCATGCTGCATGGTTACTGCCCCGCGAAACGCTATCTGCCCTATTTAGCCTGGACTGACATTGCCGCGCTTCCCGACAAGGAGAACACGGTGATCGTGCTGCCTGCCGGCAGCATCGAGCAGCACGGCCCGCATCTTCCTTGCGCGGTCGACACCATCATTGCGGCGGGCGTGGTGGGCCATGCCCTTGCACGCCTACCCGATTCGGTACCGGCATTTGGCCTGCCGCCCATCACTTACGGCAAAAGCGTCGAGCATCTTCACTTCCCTGGCACCGTCACGCTGGAAGGATCAACGCTGCTTGCCACCATCACCGAGGTGGGCGAATCGGTCTATCGGGCGGGCTTTCGCAAGCTCCTGATTGTCAATGGTCATGGCGGCCAGCCGCAGATCATGGAGATGGCTGCGCGGGAACTGCGTCTGCGCCATGGCGATTTTGTTGTGGTGCCGCATTTCACCTGGCGTGTCGCCAATGTGGCGGGGCGCTACCTGTCCGAGAAGGAGCGCAAGCTCGCGATGCACGCGGGGCACGCCGAGACCGCCATCATCATGGCGCTTGCGCCCGACACGGTACAAATGTCACGCGCCGTCGCCAACTATCCTCCCGAGTTCCCGTGTCCGACGCTTTCGGCCGATGGACGGCCTGCGGCAGCCTGGACTGCGCGGGATTTCGGTGAGACCGGCGTGATCGGTGATCCGTTGCCTGCCACCCCTGAACAGGGGCACGCCATTCTTGATTCACTGGCTGAAAGCTGGGCGCGCGGCATCACCGAGCTGCACCAGATGCGTTGGCTTGAGCGTGACGCCCAAACTTGGGGCAGGGCGCACCAAACTGGTGATGTGCTGGGAAGTTAAAGATGCAGCCCTCCGAAGCCGCTCGCTGCTCGTCCAGGGCGCCCGCTGGTGGCACCGAATTTGCAGTGCCCTGTCCGCTTCGGCGCACTGGCCGAATTGCCTCTGATTTATTCAATCTGTCATGGAGTCCGAACATGAAGCTTCGCTCACTTGTCTGTGCCGCTTTCGCGGTGGCCGCCGTCCCGGGTGCGTTTGCCCAGGAAAAGTTCACCTACATGACCAACTGGTACGCGCAGGCCGAGCACGGCGGCTACTACCAGGCGCTGGTGTCGGGCCTCTACAAGAAGGAAGGTCTGGACGCCACCATTCGCATGGGCGGCCCTCAGGTCAACGGCATGCAGCTCCTCGCAGCCGGCCAGATCGATTGCTATATGGGCTATGACGTCTCCACTATGAAGGGCTGGGAAAACGGCATCAATTCGATGACCGTGGCCGCCTCATTCCAGAAAGATCCGCAAGTGCTGATCGGGCACCCGGGTGTGGTCAACAAGATGGAGGATCTGCCCGGAAAGACCATTCTCATCTCCACCGGCGCTCAGAATTCCTACTGGCCCTGGCTCAAAGCCGCCTACAAGCTGCAGGACTCGCAGGTGCGTCCCTACACCTTCAATGTTCAGCCGTTCATCGCCGACAAAAACGTGGTGCAGCAGGGCTACATGACCAGCGAGCCCTTTGCGATTGAGCAGCAGGCGAAGTTCAAGCCCAATGTGTTCCTGCTCTCTGATCACGGTTGGCCCCCGTACTCCACGACCATCGTTTGCATGGAGAAAACCGTGAAGCAGCGGCCCAAGGCGGTGGCCGGGTTTATTCGCGCCACGATGCAGGGCTGGAAGGATTACCTGCAAGGTGATGCGTCGGCCGCCAACGCCGCCATCAAGAAAGACAACCCCAACATGACCGACGACAAACTCGTCAACGGCATCAACCTGCTCAAGTCCTCAGGCATGGTGATGGGCGGTGACGCAGCCAAACTCGGCATCGGCGTGATCACCGACGATCGCATGAAAAAGACCTACGAGATGATGGTCGAGATGAAACTCATCGATCCGGCGAAGGTGTCGCTCGCACGCACCTACACCACCGAGTTCGTCCGCGACCTGAAGGTGATGCCCTGAACGCGGGTCTTAACGCAGCAGCAATCGCGGGCGAGCCAGTGCCCGCGGTTGAAGTGCTATCGGTTGAGAAAACCTATCCCAACGGCACACAGGCGCTCCTGCCGGTCAACCTCACCGTCCGGCAAGGTGAGTTCATCACGCTGCTGGGGCCCTCAGGTTGCGGCAAGAGCACCTTGTTGAAAATGGTGGCGGGACTGCTCGAACCTTCGGACGGTCGTTTGCTGCTCTGG
>CAIPNM010000493.1 GCA_903866395.1 uncultured bacterium | reverse complement strand
CTTCGACACCCGCTCGCCGGGCCAGCATATCGTTGGCGATTTCGTGCAGCCGACTGGCAGGGTTCAGCCGCGGCCTGACATTCTGGTCGGCACCAATGGTAACGACTTCATCCTGGGCGACATCAGCGATAGCGACGGTGCCGCCGACTGGATCTTTGCCGGCATGGGCGATGACACCATGCAGGGTGGCCCGAGCGATCGGGCCGCTGCAGTTCGCAGTGAGATTCTCGATGGCGGCCTCGGGACCGACACCGCCGTCTATACCGGCAATTTCGCAAACTATGAAATCACGGCGATTTTTGACAATGAACGGGGCCCCGGTTTCCAAATCACCGACCTGCGGCCGACCGAGGACGCCAACAACAACCTGTTGCAAAATGACGGGACCGACTTTGTCTACAATGTTGAGCGGCTGGCCTTTGCCGATCAGTCAATCGACGTCGCTGCCGACATCTACAACCCACCAATGCCCGCTCCTCTGGCAGGGTGGGATGGAACCCCCAATGCCTGGTCGCTGACCGACGCCACGCAGTATAAATTGCAGACACTGGCCACCGGAGTTGCGGCGCAAAGCCAGGTTGCAGTGACGAACCTGCAGGACGATACGGCTTTGGTCTGGATTGAAGGTACTGCTGGTGCCGGCAGCCATTCAGTAATAGCCGAACGGCGTCTGGTGACTGGCGAGATTGATCCGCTCTGGCAGGGGCCGGGCGCAGCGGCAGCCGGTCCGATCGAAATGACCGATGGGACCTTCGCGGCCAACACTGTGGGCAATCCTGTAGTGGCCAGTGCCGGCCTGCTCGGCGTGCTGGCTGCGTGGGAATCGACCAACATAGATGGCCAGTCGAGCATCCACATGCGCCTTGGCAGCACCGCCAGTGCCACGCCGTTCAATACGGGCGCCGGTTTCCCGGCTTATGGCTTTACCGGTGGCGAACTGGTGGTGCCCGGCTCCACCGGTGGCCGCTCACCCTCCGTTAGGGGCTATGAAATCGTCAACACGGCAAACGAAACCGTGGAACTGGGTTTCCACGTCGCCTTTGTCGATGACACCGGCCAAGTGCGTTTGGCGCGCTATGAAATTCCGGTGTTCGAAGTAGATCCGCTGACCGGTGCCCTTGGCAACCCGGCACTTCCGGCCAATTTCGGCATTAGCGGCCAGACGCAGCCGATCCTGATTGGCGCAGATGGCCTTCGCAATCACGATCCGGTCACTGGCGCATTGATCGATGATCCGGATGGTGCGATTTCGCTTGGGGCGGGCGGAGCGCCCTCGCTGACCTCGTTGCACAATGGCGAACTGGTGGTGGGCTATACCGACGCCGCGGGTCACTATACCGTTACGCGCCTCGATCTGACGCATACGCCCGATAGCCGCGATGAGACGATGTTTGTCGCGGACAAGATCACTTACGCCGCAGCGCAGACCGACACTTTGGGAACAAATGTCCTCTCTGGTCAGGTTGTCAGCCAGCTGAATGGCAGCTTTGGTGCCTTCTGGACAGAAGACGATGGCGCCGGTGGCGTCGTTCTTAAGGGCAATGTGTACAATGCAGGCGGGACGACATGGCACCAGAGCGGGACGCTTGACCTGCAAACGGGTCTGCCGGCTGGCGTTGACGTCACGGTCGTATCTTCCGGTATTAATCCGGACGGCGTCGAGGACGGCTTTGTCGCGCTTTGGCAGACGGGCGGTCATATTTCTGGCCAGCGCTACGACATGGCTGGCGCGAAAGTCGGACTGGTATTCCAGGTCGATGATCCGAACGGTGTGGCACATGGCGGCCTTTCGGCTGCAGGTGTCGACAATGGTCTGATCATCATCGGCCATGAACTCGCGGCGAACAATGGCGATGTGGGATACAGCTATCTCGATACACGCCAGCCTGGTGCAGAAGTCCTTGGGGCGACGACCAGAGCCGGTGTTGCCGGGAGCATTGCGGTCGGCACCGTTGGTGCCGACGCGATGGATGGCCGTGCTGCAGACGACCAGCTCTTCGGCGGGCTGGGCAATGACGTCATCACTCTGGGCGGCGGTTCCGACCTTGGTGACGGCGGCGAAGGCAACGACATCATTCTCGGCGGGGCTGGTCAGGACCAGATCTTGGGCGGCAGCGGTAACGACCTGTTGATGGTCGGCACCAGCGGCCCGGCTGATGTCCGCAAGGACGCAGCATTGGTTGCCGGCTTGACCGCCTCGCTGTCCGCAACAGCCCAGAACGTGGCGATTATCGCCAGCAATAATGGTGCAGATATCGTGTCGGGCGGCCTTGGTGTGGATACCCTGTCGTTCCGTTCGGACGCGAGCCCGGTGCGTGTGGATCTCAACACTGGTCTGGTTTATCGGGCCGGTACCGGCGCGAACGCCGTCAACTTCACCGATAATGGCACCACGGCCAGCTACAATCTGACCGCTGCCATTGGTGAACTTGTGTTGGATGCGGCTGGCTTGCCGATCTTCCAGTTCACCCGTGACATCGAGCGGGTCGAAGGCGGGCGCGGTGGGGACATTCTCCTCGGCGCTGCGAGCAATGACGTGATATACAGCGGTGGCGGCAACGACTTTATCGACGGTCGCGCTGGAACACAGGACATCGGCGTGTTTGCCGGTGCTGCGTCTGGCTACACCGTGGCACGCACCCCGACCGGAATTTCGGTGACCCATACCATCCCGGCCACGGCGACCAGCCTGGCAAGGACCGAGACGGCAATCCTGAACAATGTCGAATTCGTGCAGTTCGGTGATCGCCGTATTGCCGCTGCCGATGTGCAACCGGGGGCAGCGGTCTCTGCTGCATCGCTGACTAACCGCAACCCGGGGCCGGCGCTTGCCAACGATACCGCGACCTTGGCCGAAGACACTTCGGTAAAGATCAACGTGACCGCAAACGACGTGGCCAACGAATTTGCGCCGCAGCCTGTCTTCATCACGGCGATCAATGGTCAGGCGGTCACCGCCGGCGGGCCGGCGATCACGGTGGCGAATGGCAGTGTGTCTCTGGGCCTTGACGGTCAGTTGAACTTCACGCCGACTGCGAACTATTTTGGCACGACAAGCTTCACTTACTCCGCACAGGATGGCGGCGGGATCGCCAAAACGGCTACGGTGCAGTTGAACATCACGCCGGTGGCCGATACGCCGACCGCCGTTGCTGATGCCTATGAAGTGGTTCTCGGTTCGACCACGCAGCTGAATGTGCTCGCCAACGACATCAACCCGGATGCTCCGCTGTCGGTCCTCAGCATTGGGACGCTCAACACCACAGGCCTTGCTGGCACTGCGACCAGTGATGGCAATGCTATTACCTTTACCGGCAATACTTTGGGAACGACCACGCTGACCTATACCGCCAACAACGGTCTGGAGAGCACGCCTGTTACCGTGACGATCAAGGTCATGGTTCAGAACAACACCCCGACGCTGACGGGTGACCTGACAGCAACGGTTGTCGAAGGGGCGCGTGTTGCTCTGACGGCTGCTGATATCGGTTATACCGATCTCGATGCCGGGGATATCCTGACCTTCACTGCATCTGGTGCGGTCAATGGCGCGGTGCAGGTCAATGGCGTGGACGCGACCAGTTTCACCATGGCCGACGTGACGGCCGGTCGGGTGTCGTTCCTGCACAATGGTGCGGAAACGCCAACG
>CAIPNM010000492.1 GCA_903866395.1 uncultured bacterium | reverse complement strand
GGGACTGAATCGGGGGCATCGCTGCAGGCCCGTTGCCCGTCCGCCGTGAGATCCTCGCCCACATGAATGACCTTGAACCAGCGGGTCAAAATCGCACCGCAGATCGTTTCGGAGGGAAAGACATGCCCCTGAACAGCCCACCGCCCTTGCGAGAGGATGTGGCGAGCGTTCTGGCATCCGCCCAGACACTCGTCCGCAGGATCGCCGCTCGGCAAGACGGGATTGAAATCAAGGCATTGGATGCTGCTCGTATCCCAGGTGTTCTGCTCGACCTGTGTCTGGAGCATCACGTCGGGATCGTTCATCTTGTGTCGGGACGAATGACTGGCTCAGCGTTTGCTCTGTTACGTGCGCAGTTCGAGGCCCTTGTGCGGGCACTGTGGTTGCATCTGTGCGCCACGCCGGAAGAACTTCAAGCCTTTGCGAACAGCGATCATCTCCCGTTGAAGTTTGGACCGATGGTCGCGGCCATCGAGAGCCACCCGTCGTTCGAGGACAAGGTCCTTTCAGGCATCACGCTGAACGCATGGAAGGCGATGAACGGATACACCCATGGCGGAATGCACCAGGTAGCGCGCCGGATCAAGAGCGGCAGTATCGAACCGAACTACGAGCCCGAGGAGGTCATCGAGGTACTCAAGGCTTCGGGTTCCTTCGCGCTGATGGCGCTCCAGCAGATCGGACGGATCGCCAGCGACGAGGTGCTGGTCTCCGATGTCGGTGCTCTGCTGCGCGGAACGAAGCGCGACCTAGCGATCCGCCCGTCGCCGAACAGCGGCTACGGCGGGAGGTTATGTCTTCCGGATGATTCGGTGTCGGTGAGCCGAACAGAGCGTTCGCCAATGGGTGTTGAGGGGGACGTGGTTATCGGGACTTAACAACAGCCCTGATTGGGACGGCGAGGGCGCGAGACGGGGGGAATACTGCTCGCATGACGCTCTCTGCTCCCGATCGAAGGGTGGAACTCCATCGCCAGTCAATGTCCGGAGAGGTATCGGCCTCAACATTGAAGGCGTCACTACGCCCTCAGTTGCGATTTCCCCCGGAAGCCTTCGCTTTGCTCGCCGAGCCGCTGATCGACTGGGCAATCGGTGGCGCGCATCAATCGGGCCGCGCAGAGCCGCCTCCTGCGCCGGCAGAGGGTGGCAACGTAGGCGTCAGCTACTTCTGCACCCGAGCCTTGGCGGTTCGACACGATCGAATCTTGCCGGCGAATGTGCCGCCCGAGCGGGTAGGCGAGCTTGCGCACCGCTGGACCTATGCGGTCCTGGTAGCTGCGCTCCTGCGACATGAGTATGCAACCGGCTCCGACGCTACCGCCCGACTGCTGGACCTCGCTGTCCCTGAAGTGGGCCGCCGATGGCTGAGTGAAGATCCACTGGTCTGCGCTGCTCTTGACGGCGCCTTGTCCGGTACCTCGCTCCCCGGGAATCCGATCGAGGCGATCCTGCGGGATGCGGTTTCGGCGTCCTCGCCGCGTGGGGTTAGTCCGCCAGGAGCGGTTGGACCTTTCGACGGCGTTGGTTTCGACCGACCTGCTTCAGGCATCCCGGCATCGTCTATCTCCGAGCCAGCAGTTGTTGCCGGTGAGGCACGTGAAGCGAAGGCTGCAGGATTCGATGACCGAGCACTCCGTTTCCTGGCTTATCTCCAGGAAGGCATTGCGAACGGGTCGATTGAGGTCAACGCCTGGGGCAGCCATATTCACCGTGTTCGGGAAGGCTGGCTTCTCGTGTGGCCTGACCTGTTCCAGCACTTCCTGGAGAAACACGGGAGCCTGCCCGCAACGCCCCGCTCACTGAAGCGCCTGCGCCAAGCGCTGCTTGACGCTGGATGGCGTCTCCGAGACTCGGGCGGTAGCCTGGTTCACGAATACGCGTGGCGTCACGAGGGCGCCTTGATCGGCCAGCTGTCGGGCATCGTCTTCTCTGCGATCGAGGGACTGATCGAGCCAACACCGCCGACCAATCCGCACCTGGTTCGTATCAAGGCTTCGTCCGACTCCGAGTTGTGAGCGCTCCTCTTGAAGGCCGGCTTCGCGGCGCGCACGAGCTCGTCGCGGCCGGCGTGTCGTTGGCAGCGGCCGGCGCTGTGCTGATCGCGCCCGGCTGGCTGTTGCTGAGCCCGCCCTGGCAGGTCGGGCTGGCTGCAGCGCTGCTCGGCCATGCCGCCTGGCGAGGCGGGCAGGGGGCTCGAACGCTCGCCTACCGGCGCAACCTCCGGAGGCTGCGCGGCTTCAAGATGGACTCGGCCTCGATTCCCTGGTCGGCGCATCGCCTCTATCTCGGCCGGGGCTTCCGGTGGGACCAGCGTCACACCCAGCGGCTCTTCGAGGCCCGGCAGCCCGCGAACCAGCGGCTGCTGGAGCCTTCGTGGTGGGGGCGTTTGCTGCCCGGGTCTGCGTCTTCTGGTGACGTTCCCGCGGGTCTCGGCGGCGATCCGGCCCTGCATGGCGTCGAGCCCGACGAGTCCGACATCTGGATGGACCTGTCCGAGCGGGTCGGCCACACCCTGGTGCTGGGCACCACGCGGGTGGGCAAGACG
>CAIPNM010000491.1 GCA_903866395.1 uncultured bacterium | reverse complement strand
CGGCGCAAGTTCATGTGGTGTGTAGGCAGGATTGAGCGGCACCAGCTGCAGCCCCGCAGCCTGCACCGCGAAGCTTGCAATGGCGATGTCGATGGAGTTGGCCATCAGCACGGCGATGCGGCCACCTGGCGGACAGCCGATCGCCAATTCGCGCGCCAAGCCCGCGACGCAGGCTGCGTAGTCGCGATAGCTTAAGCGCTCGTCGCCACAGATTAGTGCAGGCGCATTGGGTGCGTGCCGCGCCGCGTCGACCAGTGCATGAACGACGGTAGGGTATCGCCTCGGTAGTGCGTGCCCCGCATCGGTCAAGCGTCATCTCCGACACGGATCACCACCGCCATCCCGGTGTCGCCGGCCGCGCAGCCGGTGAACAGGCCCAGGCCGCCACCGCGCATGGCCAGTTCTTCAATCAGTTCGATGATGGCGCGAAGTCCGGTGGGCGCCTGCGGATGCCCCCACACCAGCGAGCAGCCGAATCGGTTCATGCGATGGGTTGGAATCCCAAACGCGTCAGCGAGTACGATGTCGTTCACCACGAATGGATTGTGGGTCTTGATGACATCAATCTCGGCAATGCCGAGCCCGGCGCGCTCCAATGCCTGTCGCGCTGCCGGTACTGGCGCCTCGGGCATGTAGCCCTTTTCAACGCGCGACTGTCCAAACGCGAGGATTCGAATTGCGATCTCAGGGTTGGACGACAATTCACGTGCGCGGTGAGGCGTGGTGACCACGATGCCCGCCGACCCATCAGCCGGATGCGTCTGTCCGCCGAACGTCACGCTACCGTCGGGCCGAACGGGGGACAGCTTGGCGAGCTTGTCGGCCGAGGTGGGGTGAACGCCTTCGTCGCCGGTGAGCGTGGTGCGCACGCGTTTCATCCTCGCATCGGGCACCTCGAACGGCAGATCCATGAATCGCTTCAGAAACGCGCTGTCGTTGGCAAGCGCTTCGGCGTACTGTGCATAGCGCTCAAGCACCACCTCGTGCTGGCGAGCGGTGCTGATGCCATGACGGGCGGCTACCCGGTCGGCCGTATCGACCATAGCCAGGTCGGCCCAGGGGTCGCGCTCGAAATTATCGAGAATCCAGTTTTCGTGCTCCCCGGTGCCGCCGGGTCCGTCGGGCGCAGGGTAGTAGAGGTGTGGTCCGTTCGATGTGCGATCGGTGGTCACCACCAGCGCGGTGGTGGCCGCGCCCTCGATGATCTCCGAGGCCGCGGCACGCAAAACCCGAGCGCCGGTTGCGCATGCCTGACTGATGGTGGGCCCGGCAAGCGAGGGCGCCCCGATCATGCCTGCGAGCCAGGGTAGGCCGTAAAAGCTTGCCCGCTGCGGCACGGTGATGCCCAGCACGCCATAGTCAAATGCTTCAACCGGTAACCGGCGGCGACTCATGGCGTGTGTCGCAACGTGGGCTGCAAACCGCACGCTATGAAGATGCGCAAGCGCGCCCTGCCCGCGCGCAAAGGGTGTCGACCAGTAAGCCCCGTAGGGAATGGCAATGTCGGTCATGGGAGTTCCCGTCAGGTGGCGCCCAGGTAGGCTGCGGCAACGCGCGGATCGGAAGCAAGCGCCGCCGCCGATCCCGATAGCGCGACGCTGCCGTTTTCAATCACGTACGCATGGTCGGCCACCTGCAGCGCCACGCGCGCATTCTGCTCGACGATGAGGAGTGAGACGCCGCGCTCGCGCAGCTGCCGGACCACCCGAAAAATCTCGCGAACGATCAACGGTGCGAGGCCCAGTGAAGGTTCGTCGAGCATCAGAAGTCGGGGGGCCGAGAGCAGGGCGCGTCCGAGCGCAAGCATCTGCTGTTCTCCGCCCGACAGGGTGCCTGCCTTTTGCTGCAGGCGCTCGCGCAGGCGCGGGAACACCTCCAGCACCCAGGCGAGGTTGTCGCGCCGCTGGCTGCGCGCAAGGAAGGCGCCCAGCTCGAGGTTATCTGCCACGGTCATATCCGCGAACAGTTCGCGGCGCTCAGGCACCAGGCAGAGGCCCGCAGCCACCCGGTCTTCGACCGGAAGCCCAGCAAGGCTGCGCCCTCCGTAGCGCACCTCGCCGGTGGCTGGCAATGCGCCCGCCAGCGCGTTCAGCAGACTGGACTTTCCAGCGCCGTTCGGACCCACGATTGCCACCACGCCGCCCTCGGGCACCGATAGCGAAATGCCGCGAACAGCCTCCACCTTGCCGTAGGCCACATGAAGATCGTTAACTTCGAGCAGCGCCGTCATCAGTCGTCCAGTCCACCCAGATAGGCTTCAATCACGCGTGGGTCGCGGCGGACCTCGTCGGGCGTACCCTCGGCGATCCGGGTACCAAATTGCAGCACCACCACCCGGTCAACCAGATTCATGACGAAGTCCATGTCATGCTCAACGACCAGGACCGTGACGCCCTGTGATTTCAGTTCGCGTAGCAGCGCGGCAAGTGCCTGCTTTTCCTGCAGGCGAAGGCCTGCGGCGGGTTCATCGAGCATGAGGAGCGATGGATCGGCTGCCAGCGCGCGCGCGATTTCGAGCACGCGCTGCTGTCCGAGTGCGAGACTGCCCGCCGGGGCTCCAGCCTGCGCGCCCAGCCCCACGCGATCGAGTTGACGCTGTGCTTCATACAGGCACTGCGCATCTTCGCGGCGGGAAAGCGCCAGTGCGCCCGCCAGTACCCCTGAATGGCCGCGCAACCAGGCGCCGATGGCGACATTTTCAAGGCAGGTCATGGCGGGGCGCAGGCGCACATGCTGAAAGGTGCGGGCCACCCCGAGCGCCGCGATGGCGCGCGGCGAGCGGGACTCGATTCGTGAGCCCTGGATCCGCACCTCACCCTCCGAAGGGGGCAGTACGCCGGTCACGAGATTAAAGAGCGTACTTTTGCCTGCGCCGTTGGGCCCGATCAGCGCAACGATCTCGCCCGCGCGAACATCGAAGCTCACGCCCTGTAGCGCCACCAGCCCGCCAAATCGCTTACCCAAACCGCGTACTTCGAGCAGCGCGCTACCCGTGGCGGGGAGTGATCGGCGGGCGAGGGTTTGCTCGGCAGAGGGCGCGCGAGGCGGCGGGCGTTGCGGTAACCAGCGCGAAAGATAGGGGGCGAGTCCGCCGCTTGCGCGCTGCAGAAGCAAAATGACAAGCGCGCCGAACACAATCGCTTCGAAATTGCCCCCCACGCCTTTAAGCGCTGGCACCGCGTCGCGAAGCAAGGTGCGAAGTGACTCCACCACCGCGGGGCCCAGAACCGCCCCAGCGGGTGATCCCGTGCCACCAATCACCGCCATGAACAGATAGTCGACTGAGGCATTGATGCCGAATGGGCTTGGGCTGACATGCCCCAGGTAGTGGGCGTGCAGCCAGCCCGCGAGACCGGCAAAAAGCGCGGCCGCCACGAACACCTTGAGCTTGAGCGTGGCCGACTGGACGCCGAAACTTTCAACCATGATCGGATCGCGGAGGGCGCGGATCGCGCGTCCGGCCCGGCTGTTGATCAGCGTGGTGGTGCCGACCAGCAGCACCGCGAGCACCGCCCAGACCAACAGCATGAAGGGGGCGGGATCAACCAGACTGAGGCCTGCCGCCTCTAGTCTTGGTACGCCCGCAATACCGTTAAAGCCACCGAGGCCCTGCAGGTTGCCAAACAGGTAGAAGAGGCCCAGGCCCCAGGCCATCGTGCCCAGGACCAGGTAGTGGCCGGAGAGTCGGATGGTGAGCCAGCCGATCAATGCGCCTGCGACGCCGCTCGCGGCGAGCGCCGCCGGCAGGGTGAGCCAGGGCGAGACGCCGAACCCGAGGACACACAGGGCCGACACATAGGCGCCCAGCCCAACGAAGGCCGCCTGTCCGAAGGAGGTGATGCCCACCATGCCTGTCAGCAGCACCAGCCCCAGGCAGACAATCGCATTGAGGCCGATGTAACCCAATAGAGTGACTACCCAGACCGGCATGAGCCACGGTGCAAGCACGATCATCGCGCCCACCACGAGCGCGGGGATGTGATGAGCGGGCACGCCCATGCTCAGTCATCCTCGCCATGAAGCGAGTGGTCGGTGAGCGAGCGCCACAGAAGAATAGGCACCAGCAGCACGAACACGATGGCTTCTTTAAGCGCCGAAGCGAAGAACGACGCAAACGCTTCGAAGACCCCCACCGCGAGCGCGCCCAGCACCGCCACGGGAAAGCTGGCCATCGCTGCACACACCACGCCAATAAATGCTTTGAGGCCGATGAGAAAGCCCGAGTCGTAGTAGATGGTGGCGATGGGGCCGATCATCAGACCTGACAATGCGCCAATCAGGCCAGCGATACCGAATGCGAGCAACCCGGCGCGCTCGGTACGAATGCCCACCAGGCGGGCGCCGAAGCGATTGATCGCGGTAGCGCGTAATGCCTTACCCCAAAGCGTGCGCTCGAAGAACACCCAGAGCGCAGCGATCATGACCAGCGACACAGCGAGCGAGAGCAGCAGATGCCAGGACAAGGTGGTGACGCCCACATCGAGCCTGCCGCTGATGAACGGCGGGGTACGAAGTCCCTCTGCACCGAAAAAAAACAGGCCGAAACCTACCAGCATGTAGTGGGCGGCGACCGCGGCAATCAGTTTGACCAACACGCTCGCCTCGGTCAGCGGCCGGAACGCGGTGAGGTAGAGAAGCGGCGCCATCGGGGCAACCAGCAACAGTGTGATCAGCGCGTGAACGAGCACCGGAGCCTCGGCCCCCGCGAGCCCGCTCCGCGTGATCGCATAGCCCAGTAGCGGGGGCAGAACCGCGAGCAGCAGCACGCCACGGAGCGCTCGCCACTCGCCGCTCCGGTGGCAGCGCCATGCCTGCACGATCACCGCGAGCAGACCCAGCCCGGCCAGCAGCCAGACGGTGTTGGGCGCGATTCCCTGGCGCAGCAAGCTCATGGTGAGGGCGGCGAAGGCGACCATGTCGCCCGCCGGCACCCAAAGCACGCGCGTGACTAAAAACACCAGGACGATCGAGACCGCGAGCAGCGCGTAGATCAGGCCGCTGGTCAGACCGTCCTGGATCAGCAGGGTGGCAATTGTGGCGTTCAAGCGGCCTCGGTCAGGGCTTGTAGAGCCGGAATGCGCCGCCCTTGACCTCGACCAACACGCGACCGCGGTCATCGACGCCATAGCGGTCGGCATCGGTGTGCTTGTAAACCGCGTTGGTGCCAACCACCTCGTTGCCTGCGATCATCGCATCACGGAGCGCAGCGCGAAATTGCGGGGTGCCCGGTTTGGCACCTGACTTGGCCGCGGAGGCGACGGCGGCATCCAGCAGCAGGTAGGCGTCCCATGCATAGCCCGCAAACGGGGTGACCGCCCCCGGACCCCACTTCGCCTGGTAGCGTGCGATAAAGTCAGTCGATACCTTCCGAATGGGGTTGGACTCAGGCAGGTCGGGCGTGACCACCATCGGGCCGGTAGGCATCAATGCGCCCTCGACCGCCTTGCCGCCCGACTGAATGAAAGCACCGGCCACCGCACCGTGCGTGTGATAGATGGGGCCTTTGAAACCCAGGTCCTTGATGCTGACGTGGGGCAGCACGGCCGGAGTGCCTGAGGCGCCGACAAACACCGCGCCCGGCGAGGCGGAGAATAGCTTGAGTGCCTGCCCGGTAACCGATGTGTCGGTGCGGTTGAAGCGCTCGGCGGCCACCACCTTGATGCCTGCGTCGGCGGCGAGCTTGCTGAATCCGTTCCAGTTTAGGTCGCCCCAGCCGTCCGCATAGCCGATATACGCCGCCGTCTTGATGCCGCGCCGCTTCATGTCCTCCACGATGGCAGAGACCATGAGTGGCACCGGCTGCGGGATGTTGAAGAGCCAGGCTGCCTTGCCGGCAGGAATCGCGACGGGCGCCATGGCGATTTGCAGCGTACGCGCTTCGCTGGCGATGTCGAACATGGCGGTGGCCACCGGTGTCGAGGTGGACCCCACGATGGCATCGACCTTGTCCTCATCCACAAAGCGACGGGCATTCTTGATTCCAGCCGTGGGGTCACCGCCGTCATCCAGCACGATCCAGCGCGCCGGCATGCCGCCCAGGGTGGGCGGATAGATTTCGGCAGTGTTGCGGTAGGGAATGCCGACCGATGCATTGGGGCCGGTGAATGTGCCGGTGAGGCCGATGCGAATTTCCTGGGCGAGGGCGGTGGCGGACATTCCGGCCGCGATGGCGAGCGCGCTGAGTTTCAGGGCGAGTTGACGAACCGGTGTCATGGGAGCTCCTGGTCGGTGGGTGGGGGCCGATGGGACGGCTTCGAATACGGACGTCCTGGAAGGACCGATGGCGACTATAGGGTGGAGGGGGCGAGCGCGCAACTGAACGATACTGCCGATCACATGAGGGCGAGAACTTGGGTAGTATCGAAGCGTGGTTTCGGTCGCAGATTAAAAGGCAAACCCCATCCATGATTCAATGCAAGAAAATCGCTGGCGCCATTGGCGCGGAAGTCATCGGGCTCGATCTGCGCGCGGCGCTGGATGACGTCGCCGTGTTTGAGGAGCTCCGTAAGCTCTGGCTCGCTCATCAGGTGCTGTTTTTCCGCGATCAGGATCTGCCGCCTGCTGAATTCATGCGCTTTGCCGAACACTTTGGCGAGCCAGTGGAATACCCCATGGTCAAGGGGCTGCCCGACTTCCCACACATCATCGAGGTGAAGAAACTGGAGCACGAACGTAACGCGTTCGGCGCGGTCTGGCACTCCGATACGGTGTACCTCGAGCGGCCGCCCATGGCCTCCATGCTCATCGCCCGCGAACTGCCGCCTTTCGGGGGCGACACCCTGTTTTCAAGCATGTATTCGGCCTACGACCACCTGTCCGACGGGCTACGCGCCGTGTTGGACGGGTTGCGCGCAGTGCATTCCTCCGCCAAAGCCGATGTCACGCGCACACGTGAAGATCGGGTCAAGAGCGACGGTGCGGAGTCGCGTCGCGATTTCACCTCCGAACACCCGGTTGTTCGAACGCATCCCGAAACCGGCCGCAAGGCGCTCTATGTCAATCCGGCGCACACGGTTCGATTTGCGGGTTGGACCGAGGGCGAAAGCGCGGGTCTCCTTCGTTACCTGTTTGAGCATCAGGTACGGCCTGAATTCACCTGCCGTTTCAGCTGGCAACCGGGTTCGGTGGCGCTATGGGATAACCGATGCGCCATGCACAATCCGGTCAACGACTATCACGGCTATCGCAGGATCATGCACAGGATCACGCTGGCGGGCGACGTGCCCAACTAATTCGAGGACCTGCTGATGAGTCATCCCACCCCTGCAGAAGTGCTGCCCCCCGAAGCTCGCGCTACCCATACCGGCAAGCCGGCCAGTCGCGGCGTCCATCATTTGGCGCTGAACACCGACGACATGAAGATGACCATCGATTTTTATACGCGGGTCATGGGCATGCCATTGATTCATGCGCTCAAGGTGCCACCTGGTGTTGGTGCGGGGCCGCTCAATCGCGGCAATCCTCCGTTTGAAAACCTGCGGCACTATTTCTTTGACGCTGGCGGTGACGCGATGGTCGCGTTCTTCGAATTGCCCAAAGGTGAAACGGGCACCGCCGACCGCAACTCGGTTGCCGCGATGCAGCACTGCTCGTTTACGACAACCAAGGCACAGTTCGAGGTGCTGTTCAAGCGATTGCAAGATCACCAGGTGTCTGTGATCGGGCCCCTGAACGTGGGCTCTGGCTCATGCTCCATGTACTTTTTTGACCCGAACGGCATTCGGCTGGAGTACACCTATCAGGAAGGTGATGGCGACGACGTCCGCGTGATTGAGCGCTGGACCCAGACCCGTCAGGAGGCGATCGCTGAACTCGCTACGTTGAGTTCTGATCAAGACTGGCTGGCGAGCGTGACCGCGCACCTCCCCGATCAGCGCAACTGAGCGTCGGGCCTTAAACGAACTGGGTTTGACAGGCGCCCGATGCCCTCGATCTCGCAGGCGACGAGATCCCCGGCCTTGAGAAATTGCGGCGGCGTCATCGCATAACCCACACCGGGTGGGGTGCCGGTAGCGATCACGTCGCCGGGCATGAGGGTCATTCCCTTTGACAGGTCGGCGATGATCCGGCCCACAGAAAAATGCATGTGGGCGGTGGTGTCGGTCTGGCGCAGGTCGCCGTTTACCCAGAGCCTGATTGCGAGCGTGTGAGGGTCGGTGATCTCGTCTTGTGTGACGACCCACGGCCCCATGGGGCAGAAGGTGTCCAGCCCTTTTCCCTTGAACCACTGATCATGTTGACGCTGTAGGTCGCGCGCAGTGACGTCGTTAATGATCGTATACCCGAAGATTGCAGCCATGGCCGACTCGGGATCCGCGTTTCGTATTGGCTGGCCGATGATCACCGCGAGTTCAACCTCGTAGTCGATCTTGTCGGACACCCAGGGCTCGATTTCGATTGCGCCCTGATCGCCGATCACGGTGCTGGGTGGCTTGGTGAAATATTGGGGATGTTGAGGGATCGGTGTCTGGATGCCGCGTTTCAGATCGCCTTCGCGAACATGCTCCAGATAGTTTCGACCGACACAAAAAACATTGCGGCGTGGGTACGGAATCGGTGCGAGCAAGCTGCTTCGATGGATTCGCCGTATCAGTGTCGTGCTTGATTCGGCATTAAGAAAAACGCTGAGGGCGGCGAGTGCTTCCGCTGGGGCGGCCGCAAGGTCGCCAACGTCTCGCGCATGACTGAGCGCCGACCACGGTCCCGAGGGCGCTGCCCCGGGTGCCTCAGCCGCAGCCGCCTCGACCAGATCGATCACTTCGAGCGTGTCACCCTGGTCGGTGATGAGCGCGGCACAACGATGTGAGGCGCCGTCCTGATAGCAGAGCAATTTCATCCGTCGGGCGTCTGTCAGCAGTCAACCGTTGGAAACTCAGCGGGGATCGTGATCTCGAGGTTGTGGCAATCATCGGAATAGTCGAGCACGGTGTGCTTGATATTGGGCGGCATCAGCCATGCGTCGCCCGCCTTCATCGTCATCACCCCTTGACCCTCATGTTCGATTTTGATCCAGCCCTGCAGGCAATAGACAACTTGTAATTGAACACCATGCATGTGGCGCTTTCGAACCTCGTCAGTGCAGGGAGCGATCAGCTTGATCACGTGGGCGTGGACCAACCCTTCGGTCGCCTGGGCAAATCCCAGATCGCGGTAGCGGGCGTAGGGGCGTAAACCAACGGACTTGTAGTCGTCGTCTCCGTTGAAGCGGCTCACGGTGAAGGTCTGGGTGACATCGGACAGTTGCTTCATCAGATACTCCGGGTGGAGGAGAGATGCTGAGGCAGGGCTCAGCGAAGTTGCCGGCGCGCCAGCCAGGCGCCAAGCTCACCCACGATGCCACGCCGGAAAGCGAGCACGCAGGCCACAAAAATGACCCCCTGAACAACCAGCACCCAGGTGCCGAGGCTGGCGAGGTAATTTTCAAGCGCGGCCACCACAAGTGCGCCAACCACCGGCCCCAGCAGAGTGCCCACCCCGCCAATGATGCCCATGAGCACGGCGTGACCCGACATGGTCCAGTGAACATTGGTGAGCGAGGCGAGTTGAAAGCTGAGCGCATCGAGTGCACCGGCGATCCCGGCGAAAAAGGCTGACATCACGAATGCAACCCATTTGTATCGGTCAACGGGGTAACCCAGCGACAACGCACGCGATTCATTGTCGCGAATCGATTTGAGCGCGAGACCAAACGGTGAGGCGATGACGCGATTGATGGCGAGGAAGGAGAGTCCTGAGATCACCAGTGCGAAGTAGTACATGTTCAGATGATCGGCGAGATTGAGGCCGATGAAACTGCCACGTGGCACTGCCTGGATCCCTTCGTCGTTACCGCTGAACTCCGCCTGCACGATGAAGAAATAAAACATTTGCGCGAGCGCCAGCGTGATCATCGAGAAGTAGATGCCCTGACGCCGAATGGAAAGAAAGCCGAATACGCCACCGAGCAGCGCTGCGGCGATGGCCCCGACCACTACTGAAGAAAGCGGGTCTAGTCCTGCGAGCTTCGCGCAGACTGCGGCCGCGTAGGTGCCCGCTCCGTAAAACGCCGCATGGCCAAACGACAGCATTCCGCAGTAGCCGAGCAGCAGATTGAATGAGCATGCCAGCAGCGCAAAGCACAGCACTTTCAACAAAAACGGGGGGTAAATGATGACCGGCGCGAGCAGCAGAATAACGAGCAGTACAAGTTGTACGCGAGGTGTGTCGAGTATCGGAATTCGCCCGGGTGTTGCGACTTCCTGCGGATCTGGCCGGTGTGTCTGCACAACACCAAACAGACCAGACGGCCGGATCAGCAGCACGATGGCCATCACCAGAAAGACCGCTGTGGTTGAGGCCTCGGGATAGAACACCTTGGTGAGTCCCTCGATAATTCCGAGAGCGAACCCGCTAATCACCGCACCAATGATGGAACCCATACCGCCGATCACCACCACGGCGAACACCACGATGATGAGTTCGGAGCCCATTCCTGCATTGACTTGATAAAGCGGCGCAGCCATGACGCCGGCGAACCCGGCGAGCGCGACACCGAAAGAATAGGTGAGCATCAGAATGCGCGGCACATTGATGCCGAAGGCTCGCGTGAGCGGGGCGTTTTCGGTTGCGGCTCGAACGTAAGATCCAATCGACGTTTTTTCGATCGCAAGCCAGGTGGCCAAGCACACCACGATTGATACTGCGATAACCCAGCCCCGGTAGTGCGGGAGCAGCATGAACCCGAAGTTCCACGCGCCGGTCAGTCCCTGGGGTAGGGGATAGCCTTCACCCGAGGCGCCGAAAATATTTCTCACAACGCCTTCGGCAATCAGGGTGACGCCGAAGGTCATCAACATTCCGTAGAGGTGGTCGAGTCGGTAGAGATGGCGCAGGAAGAGACGCTCGATCACGAAGCCAACCGCTCCGACGATAAGCGGGGCGATGATCAGCGCTATCCAATACGACACGCCCAGGTGTTTGAGAAGCAGCCAAGCGGTGAGGGCCCCCAACATGTACTGAGCGCCGTGCGCAAAGTTGACGACATTGAGAAGACCGAAGATCAGCGCGAGACCGAGGCTGAGCAGCGCGTAAAAGCTCCCGTTGATCAAGCCGACGATCAGTTGCCCAAACAGGGCGGGCAGCGGCGGGAGAATCTCGAGAAGACTGCTCATGAATGACACAACCCTCAGATTCCTAGATAGGCCTTGACCCGATCAGCCTGCGTATGCAGCGCTTCTCGGTCGAATTCGTCGACGATTCGCCCATGCTCCATCACGTAGCCGCGGTCAACCAGCCTGGAAACAAATCTGAAGTTCTGCTCGACCAGCAAGATCGTGTAACCCCGGGCTCGAAGCAGCTGGATGATCTGGCCGATGCGCTCAACAATGACCGGCGCTAGCCCTTCGGTGGGTTCATCCAGAAGCAGCAACTTTGCGCCAGTCCTGAGGATTCGGGCGATTGCCAGCATCTGCTGTTCGCCGCCGGAAAGCTTGGAGCCCTGGTTGCTGCGACGCTCGCGGAGGTTTGGAAACAATTCGAAGAGCTCATCAAGCGTAAAGCCACCCTGGGCCACCACGGGTGGCAGCTTCAGGTTTTCGAATACGGTCAGGCTCGAGTAGATGCCACGCTCTTCGGGGCAATAGGTGATGCCAAGGCGTGCCACCGATTCAGGGTTGAGCGCCACGAGCGACTGGCCTCTGAAATCGATGGTTCCCGTTCGTTTCGGCACCAGACCCATGATCGATTTGAGCGTGGTGGTCTTTCCTGCTCCGTTTCTACCGAGGAGTGCCACCACCTCCCCGGTCCGGACATGGAGGTCGACGCCGTGCAGGCTTTGCGACTGCCCGTACCAGGCTCGTACCTCGTGAAGTGTCAGTTCGGCCGCGTCGGGGTTCATGGATGAGCCTCGAGTGCCTCGCTACCGATGTAAGCGCTCATCACCTCAGGGTTGCCGCTTACGTCGGCAAAGCTTCCTTCGGCGATCGTTTTGCCGCGAGCCAAGACAGTGATGGTGTCGGAAATTGACGATACGACTGACAGGTTGTGCTCAACCATCAGGACAGTTTTCTGGCGCTTGAGCCCTGCAATCAGGCGAGTGATGCGCGCCACGTCCTCGGTGCCAAGACCGGAGGTGGGTTCGTCGAGTAGCAAAACGTCTGGTTCAAGCGCGAGCGTGGTGGCGATTTCAAGCGCGCGGCGCTTGCCATACGAGACGCCGCTTGCCAGTTGATCGGCATCGCTGCTTAGGCCTACCTGGGCGAGCAGGTGGTCGATCCGGTCGCCGATCTCGGCGTTGATCCTGGCTTGCCGCCAGAAGATCCGGCAACTGCGATCGCGTCGCTGGAGGGCGACGAGCAGGTTCTCGCGTAGCGTCAGACTCGGAAACACCGCTGAAATCTGAAACGAGCGCACGAGCCCCATCCCCGCGACCTCGGCGGGGGCAAGGCGTGTGATGTCGCGCCCCCGAAAAAGTATGCTGCCGGCGGTCGGCGACAAAAAGCGCGTGAGCAGATTGAACGTGGTGGTTTTGCCGGCGCCGTTCGGCCCGATCAACGCGTGGATTGACCCTTCCTGCACTTGAAGGTCCACGCCATCCACGGCCACGAAGCCGGCAAACTCCTTTCTGAGACTGCGCGCCTCGAGAACAGGAGTCTGCACGGACCGGCCCACGGCGAAGCGCTGCGGGGTCAAGGCCTTACTTGCTCTTCACCAACGGGCACGCCGGGTTCAAGGGTGCAAAGGCGTCTTTGGCGCTCACCTGGCCGATGATTTCATAGAAATCGCCAGGGTACTTGGACGCCGACGGCGCCTTGACGCGGGTGAGATACATGGGCCGCACCAGCTTGTTGTCTTCCCGGATTTCTGCGTTCTTTACCGAAAAAACGTCGATGGGCATTGAGCGCATCATCGGAACGACTTTTTGAGCGTCATCGGTTCCCGCTGCACGAACTGCTCTGAGGTAGTGAAGCGTGCCCTCGTAGTCGGCCATGTGTCCCCAGCTGGGTGATTTGCCCGCCAGCTTCTCGAATCGCTGGGCCCAGGCTTTGGACTGGTCATTCATATCGTTGTAGGCGGGCATGACAAACGTGATGCCGGCAGCGTTCTCCTGCCCGATTGCAAGAAGATCAGTGCTGAAAAACACCAGCGCCGCGATTCGGGTGCCGCTCTTTTGCAGGCCGAACTGATGCGAGGCCTTGACGATATTGACCAAATCGTTACCGCTAAAACCGACCCCGAGCACCTGGGCTCGTGACGCCTGCGCCTGCAGCACGAAAGACGACACGTCCCCCGCGTTAAATGGAACCCGAACGTCACCGAGAATCTTGCCGCCCGCGGCTGAAACGCCAGCGGTTGCCGCGGCCTTCGCCGGTGGGCCGGCTGCGGTGTCCTGCACCATCAGAAACCAGTTCTTGCCGCCCTGTTCGGTCACATTTCGCGTGACCGCTGACGCGAGCGCGAAGGAGTCGGGTGCCCAGTGAATCGCGTTAGGCAGACAGGCTTTGCCGCTCAGGTCGCTACTGAGCGGAATCGTGTGAAGCACTGTGCGGTTCGGCCGGTCTTTTGCGATAGCGTTGGCGGCCAGCGCGACTGATGAGCCCGCCAGGCTGACAATGACCGACACGCCATCGCGATCAAACCACTGCGTGATCAGAGGACCGCCGACGCTGGGCTTCATCTGATGATCGGCGACCAAAAGTTCGATTTTTCGACCCAGGACTGATCCGCCGAAATCGTCGATCGCCATCTGGACTGCTATGGCTGAGCCCTTGCCGGTGATGTCGCTATAGGCTGACGACATGTCCGTTGTCATACCGATACGGAACGGCGCACCACTTTGCGCGGAGATGGGCGCATTGAAGCCAAGCAACGCAGTGGCGGCTACAACCGAGGCCAAGGCACGGCGGGACGGTCCAGACAGAGGCTTAGACATGATGTCTCCCTGAGGTGACGCCGAGGGCGTCGTGATGTGTGGGGCGCGTCTTCGAGATGGCCTGCGCGCGTCCTTTGAATATGGGGCACACTCGATTGCTTAGTCAACCAATTGTCTCGGGAGTCACCATGGACCTCGGCTTACGCGATCGACAGGTGATGGTTACGGGTGCATCGGAAGGGATCGGTCGATCGATTGCCGAAGCTTTTGCCGGCGAGGGCGCCCGACTGGTGTTGGTTGCGCGCGGACGGGGTAAGCTCGAACAGCTTGCCGATAGGCTTCGCGATCGATACGGCACCTCGATCGAGGTGGCACCCGAGGATCTGTCCGACGACAATGCCGCGCCTCGACTTGCCAGCATGTTTCCGCATGTCGATGTGCTGGTGAATAACGCGGGCGCGATTCCGGGCGGGGCGCTCGAACAGGTTTCGCAGGAGACGTGGCGCCGCGCCTGGGATCTGAAGGTGTTTGGCTACGTCGCGATGATGCGCGAGTTTTACACCCGAATGATCGAGCGCCAGCGGGGCGTCATCGTGAACGTGATCGGCGCGTCGGCAACCGGCCTTGATCCCAGCTATGCGGCGGGAAGCACTGGCAATGCGGCGCTCGAGGCGCTCACCCGAACGCTGGGTAGCAAAGGGCCAGACCATGGCGTGCGCGTCGTGGGGGTCAGTCCTGGCATGGTGCTGACCAGCCGTCTCGAGACCCTGCTTAGAGGGCGTGCCCGAGAGCGGTTCGGCGACGAAGCTCGCTGGGCAGAACTCGGCGCGCATGCAGCGTTCCGCCGGCCCGCCGAGGTGGAAGAGATTTCCGCCTCGGTTGTGTTTCTCGCTTCCCCGCGATCCAGCTACACCTCTGGCGCGGTTCTGGAGATTGACGGCGGATTTTCTCGCCGTCACAACTGGTGGGGGTAAGGAGCGGCAGCGCTATCGATAGAGCGCGGTGTTTGAGAGCCGTTTGATGCGCCAGTTGGGGCCCTCGCGCGCGAACTCTGCATTCCACGAAATGAGCATGTCGGGACGCTCGGCGGGTAGCGGAATCTGTGGTGGGCGATCGAACTCTTTCCGAAACACGCTCATGTAGGCGAAGCCGCTCATGGTGTCCGCACCCACTGGATCGCACACCACCTCATGCAGGATGTGCTGCACGAACAGATGCTGCGGTCGAAGCTTGAGTGCTGCAATGATGTCGGCATGGCTTCGAAGCACCTTGCCCTGACGGTGCCATTCACACGACTCAGAGAATTGCGCGGCGACGCCGTTGTAGTCAAAGGTATCAAGCCGGTGGAAGAGGCGGCCCAGCACCTGCGCGCAGGCAAGCTGATCCAAAGTGGTTGAAGTCATTGAAGGCTCCAATTCATTAGAACGGCGCGTCGACCGGAACGGTGCCCATTCTGTCGGCAGGCAGATGAACCTCTAGAACCTCGAAGTCGAGGGACATGCCGGTTTCGTTGTGAATCAGTCCTCCCGGGATGTAGCAGGAGTGGCCTTCATCGAGACGCAGCTTTTCGCCAGTTTCGAATTCG
>CAIPNM010000490.1 GCA_903866395.1 uncultured bacterium | reverse complement strand
TTGGCAGTTCATCGATCAATCCTATCGGTATGCGCAACACCTTCACCGGCAGGGGGTTGACCATGGGGTGGTGGTGTCTCCGGGGTATCACCACTTTGACATTCTTGATCAGTACCTGGATCCGGCCAGTGATGTGATGCGCTGCGTTCTGTCGCAGGTGCACGCTACGGCGGCTTCGTAATGAGTGCGATTCGCGACATCCGTATCGTCGGACTGGAATGTTCGGTTCCCGATGACCAGGCTTATGGCATGGCCCGGGGGCTAACCTCGCGTCGGGGGGGCGGACTGGTTCTCCTCGAGACGGAAGACGGCGTGACCGGGATCGGCGAGGCTTGGGGCCCAGTCGGCCTCACCAGCGCCTACCTGGCAATGGTGAAGCAATACTTCGTTGGCACGAGCGTGTTCGCGCAACGCGGTGTCCAACAGCATGTCTACGCGAAGCACTATCACTTCGGGTCGCAGGGGGCGCTGGTAGCGCTATTTAGCGGTATCGATATCGCTGCGCACGACGCGATGGGAAAGCTCTTGGGGCGACCGGTGTGCGATCTGATTGGTGGCAGGCAGCGAGATCGGGTACCGGTGTACGGTTCGGGTGGCTACTTCACACTTGATGCCGACCAGGGCGCCGCGCTTGAGCGGCAACTCGAGGCGGTAAAAGGTCGCGGGCTTCGCGCCTTCAAAATCAAGATCGGGCGCGACCCTGCCGACGATGAGGCTCGCGTCCGCCTGACCCGGCGCGTGTTGGGCGACGACATCATGCTCGCCGTTGATAGCAACGGCAACTACACGCTTGATCAAGCGCTCGAGAGCATGCGCCGGATCGCCCCGTTCAACATCGGCTGGTATGAAGAGCCGCTTGCTCCGCAGGACTGGCAGGGTTACCAGCGCCTGCGCAAGCGTTCCCCCATGCCGATTGCGACGGGGGAGGCGCTCTACGAGACCTTTGATTTCAGGCGACTGGTTGATACGGGCTGCGCCGACGTGTTGCAGCCTGACCTGGCGCTTTGCGGTGGGCTGAGCGTCGCGCGCTTTGTAGGCGAACTGGCGCTAAGCGCGCATCTTCGCGTATCCCCTCATGTCTGGGGAACGGCGGTGGGTCTTGCTGCTGCAGTACATTGGGTGGCGTCGCTGCCTGCTTATCCCCACGCGGTTAATGACCCGACGCCCACCCTAGTGGAATACGACACAGGCTTGAATCCGCTTCGCGATCACCTGCTGCAGAGCCCTCTTCTGGCAGTGGATGGGTTTATCGCCGTCCCCACTGGACCCGGTCTGGGTATTCAACTCGACGAAAAAATGATCGAGCGGTTTGCGGTTCGGTGAGCGATGAGCCACGCGCTGCTCAACATCGACGCGCTGAGCGTGCACTTCGAGTCCCCGCGGGGGACGGTGCGTGCGGTCGATGGTGTAAGTCTGTCGGTGGATGCGGGTGAGACGCTGGCGCTGGTGGGTGAGTCGGGTTCTGGGAAGTCGGTGACTGCGTTGTCAATCCTGAACCTGTTTCATCGCGCCGATCATGCGACGGTTAGCGGGAGCGTGCGTTGGTGCCAGCGCGACGACGTGCTCGTAGATTTGAACGCGCTTTCCGAACGCGAGCGGGCGCGCTTTCGCGGGGCCGAGGTGGCGGTCATTTTTCAGGACCCGGGCGCGAGCCTCAACCCGGTGTTTACCGTGGGCGCACAACTCATGGAGACGGTCGCTCGCCACCGCCCTAAAGAGGACGCCAAGCGCGTTGCAGTGGGGCTTTTGCGCGACGTTGGGATCGCTGATCCTGAGCGACGCCTGCAGTCGTATCCGCATCAACTCTCAGGGGGAATGCGCCAACGGGTGATGATCGCTATCGCCCTTGCGTGTGCGCCTCGTCTGCTGATCGCGGATGAGCCCACCACCGCGCTCGATGTAACGATTCAATCCCAGATCGTGCGCTTGCTGCACGAGCTAAAGGAGCGCTTGGGCATGGCGCTTCTTTTCATCACGCATGATCTGGGGCTGGTAGCCGAAATCGCCGATCGCGTTGCCGTGATGTACGC
>CAIPNM010000489.1 GCA_903866395.1 uncultured bacterium | reverse complement strand
GGGTCGAGGGCGTGCTCGGACCAGGAGTGACCGCGAAAGACATCATCCTTGCCATCATCGGCAAGATCGGCGCAGCAGGGGCCACCGGTCACACCATTGAATACGCGGGTAGCGCCATCCGGTCACTGTCCATGGAAGGGCGGATGACGGTCTGCAATATGTCGATTGAGGCGGGGGCGCGCTCGGGGTTGGTGGCGCCCGACGACACCACTTTCGAATGGGTCGCAGGTCGGGAGCATGCGCCGCGCGGTGAGCAGTTCGACCGTGCTGTGGCCGACTGGCGCATGCTTGTTACCGACGCCGGAGCGTCCTTCGATCGTGTGGTCAATCTCGATGGCAGCGCGCTTGAGCCCATGGTCACCTGGGGCACCAGTCCAGAGCATGTGATTGGTGTGTCACAGCGTGTTCCCGACCCGTCAGCCGCGGCCAGCGCTGCGGCGTCGCAGTCCATGCGCGCGGCGCTCGACTATATGGGGCTGCAACCCGGCATGGCCCTGGCCGACGTGCCGATCCGTCATGTGTTCATCGGCTCTTGCACCAATGCACGGCTGGGAGACCTTCAGGCAGCCGCCGCGCTCGTGAAGGGCCGGCGTGTCGCCGAAGGCGTGCGCGCGCTGGTGGCACCGGGCTCTGACGAAGTGCGCCGGCAGGCGCAGGCCCTCGGGCTCGACCGTATTTTTGTCGATGCGGGCATGCAATGGGGCTTCTCGGGCTGCTCGATGTGTGCAGGCATGAATGGCGATCTGGTTCCGGCGGGCGAGCACTGCGCCTCGACCTCGAACCGGAATTTTGTGGGCCGCCAAGGGGTCGGGGCAAGGACGCACCTGGTGAGTCCGGTGACAGCGGCCGCCGCTGCACTGACCGGGCGGCTCACCGATCCCCGCACGATCGCCTGAATCGGAGTCGTTCATGAGTAAACCAGTCTTCACTGTCGTTGAGTCGGTCGCGATTCCGCTCGATCGTCGTAATGTGGATACCGACCAGATCATTCCGGCGCGCTTTCTTCGCAAGCCGCGTGCAGCCGGCATGGGGGCGTATCTTTTTCATGATTTGCGGCTTGATGTGAAGGGACAACCCCGGCCTGAATTCGTCTTCAATGATCCGGCGCGCCAGGGCGCGTCAATTCTTATCGCCCGCGAGAATTTCGGATCGGGTTCGTCGCGAGAAGCCGCGGTCTATGCGCTTTGGGACGGTGGAATTCGTGTGGTGATTGCGCCCAGCTTTGGCGATATCTTCTATTCGAATTCGCTGAAGAACGGACTGCTTCCCGTGGTCTTGCCGGCCGATAAGGTGGAGGATTTACTGGGGGCGGTGAAGGCCACGCCGGCCGCGCGGGTTCGGGTGGACCTCGAAGCGCAGACCGTTGCGATGGCCGGTCATGCGTCTGAGCGCTTCGACCTCTGTCCGTTTCAAAAGCTTCTGTTGCGTACTGGGCAGGATGAGCTTGGCTACACCCTCGCGCTGGAAGCAAGCGTCAAGCAGTTTGAGTCGGCACGGGCCGCGAAAACCCCTTGGTTGTAGCGCGTAGGTGGCCGGTTCGCGATGGCACCGGCAGCGTCAGTGTGCAGCGAGCGCGTGCCGGTCTGTTCGTCCTTCGTGAAGCACCCGGTCGGCCATCACCTGGCAACGCTTGATCAGACGCGGCTCGTCGGCACGGTAGTCGGCAAGCGCCTGATGGATCGTGCGCAGGTTATCCCACATCAGTACATCGCCGCGTGCCCATTCAAAGGTGTAGACAAAGCGACTCTCGGTCTGGTGACGGAACAGAAAGTCTAGAAGCTCATCTGACTCGGCGCGGTCCATGCCGTCGATCCACATGGCATAACCAGGGTTT
>CAIPNM010000488.1 GCA_903866395.1 uncultured bacterium | reverse complement strand
TGAGGGTCGCAATCCTAGCATTTTGCGCCCTCGGACCGTAGAATCTGCGCCCTCTTCACACCGGGCGGGCGGTTAGCTCAGCGGTAGAGCACTGCCTTCACACGGCAGGGGTCACTGGTTCGATCCCAGTACCGCCCACCATTCTTTCAAAGCGTCCCTTCCGGAACCAACTGCGCCATATCCACCGTTACCCGACTCTGCCGACCGAGCAGGTCGAGCAAGACCGTGGCGCGCTCATCGCCGTCTTCCATCTCAAAGATGACTTCGAGGCTGGCGTAGGGTCCAGCGACGATACGCAGCTTCTGGCCTTGCTGAAACAACGGCCGATGCACCTCGGGCTGATCGACGCTCGATCGCAGTAGCTCGATCAGCGCCTCCGGCACAGTGGCGTAAGTCCCGCCGAACCTGACGAGCGAAGTCACGCCCACGGTGCTACGCACCGGAGCCCAAGACTGATCGGCCGAGGCACCAACAAAGAGATATCGCGGAAATAGTGGCTCCTCGATCCAGGTCCATTTGCGGCGGCGCAACTTCCGCGCACGAATCATCGGGCAGAGCACCTCGAACCCTTGGCGCTCGAGATGCTCTTGCGCCAGAACTTCAGCGCGAGGCTTGGTGTAAGCGAGGAGCCAGTGCATCAGCGAGTATTCAAAAAGCGTGTGGGCATCTTAATCAACACTTCAGCGCGAGAGATCTCGAATGGGCTCCCGCGGTCGAGTCACCCTCCACTGCCGTTAGCAATGGTTGAGGATAAATGGCAATCGCTGCGGGTTTGGCACAAATTCCCGCTCTGGTGTCAGTGTGATTGGTCGTTGACAGGTGGGATGTGTCTGGCTAAGTCCATGCTGTCGTACAACAGCCGCAGGACATCGATGTATTGATCTTTAGCCTCACTAAACACAACAAAGTGACGCCCACTTCTGCCCTGGCGAGCCACGTGCAGGGTGCGAATGCCGGGCCCGATGTCGTCTCGCGCTTTGGCACCGAGCTGCTCTGGCCCGTCATGCAAGGCCTCAATAGCCAGGGTCAGCGTCTCAGCATAAGTCTCGGCTTGGCGCTCACCAAAGTTTTCAATCGTCCAGGTGATGATTTCAGAAAAATCCAACTCCGCCTGCGCAGCCAGGCGGACTTTCCACACTACGCTCATGCAGTTGCAGATGCCTTGTTTGCAACGGACCTAAGGTGGTCACGCAGCGACGCTTTGGTGTCAAAGGATTTGAAACGACCTGCGGCGATGTCTGCCGCCCCAAGCTGCACAGCCGCACGAAGCGCTTCAAGCCGATGGGCGTCTTCCGCCTCGCGTTGCTCCACCAAGCGAAGCCCTTCGCGCAGCACTTCACTCGCGTTTTGGTAGCGACCGCTGATGACCAACTGTTCCACCAAGGCGGCTTGGTGATCTGTAAGCACAACGTTGCGTGTGGGCATCCTTATCTCCAAATCGGCCTCATTGGCAGATTATGCCAATCTAGGTATTTGCGGTCAAACGGTTGGGCGTGCCCGCAGCGGGTGCCACGTTCGGTACCGGCTCGAAGACATCGAGTCCTTTGAGCGGTAGACCCTGCAAGGTGCCACCGACTGCAAATTGGAGCTGACGAACCGACCGGACTGAGCGCGTGACAGAAAGATCGCGCGCCAACACGAAGTGGCTGCTCCAGCGAGGTAGTCGGTGGGGATCTCGAAGCACCGACCCATTCACGTCAAGCCACGATCCGAAACTCGGTGAACTTGGCAATCGGCCGCACATGACGGTTCTCTCGCTTCATTTCCACAAAGCCGTAATTGGACATGGTCTTGAGAGTCCGCGACAAATTACCCGGCGTGCGCCCTGTCATCTCAGCCAGCGTCGAAATGGACTGCGGCTTGACGCCTTGAATCACCTTCAGCAAGGCGCGGTTATCGTCACTGAGCACCTCGGCCAGGGACCGCATAGAGGTGAACCAGATCTTGGGCTCAGCAGCCTTGGGTTTGTACTCCCCGCGTGAAACGGCCAGCATACGCTCACGAATACGATCCTGCGGCAGGATTCCAACGACGATTGCTGTCATGATCTTTTGGTCTCCTTCAACACACGATCGACTTCGGCAAAAAAATCGGTCAGTGGAGTTTCCCCCATCGACCGCCATCGCGCAGCGTTACCCCATTAATTCTCGCGCGACATCCGGACTGACACGCCGCCAGTCAATCCTCTAAATTCCTGGGCTGATCGATTATCGGTGCGAACGGCAGTGACCCTCCGGCCACCGCCCGAAATAATCGAATTAAAATATTGGCGCGTCTCGTCACTTGAGTTCGTACCAAACACCGCGCCCGCCGCCCTGCTGATTCAAATGTCCGAGCGCAACCAGGTTTCGAAAATGTTGTTTCAGCGTATTTCGGCTGACACCCGTCAATTTGATTACATCGCCGATCGTGACGCGCCCATGCTCCCGAGCGAATTCCACAATCTTTAGCGACAGCTCAGGCAACGCAGCCAGCACGATCCTCTCGCGCGCCACTTTATTCTCCAACCGCCGGACCTGCTCTGCGAGCGACTGCAAAAAGAAAACCAGCCAAGGCTGCCAGTTCGGGTCGTCCGTTCGGATCGTGCCTTGCGTCTGTCGCAACGCAAGGTAGTAGGCCTCTTTATTGAGTTCGATCACGCTTTCGAGAGAGCTGTAAGGCACATAGGCGTAGCCCGCCTCGATCAGCAACCAGGTCGTCAACGCTCGACTGAGACGGCCGTTGCCATCTTGGAACGGGTGGATCTCTAGGAATACCACCACGAAAACCGCGATGATCAAGAGTGGGTGCAATGCGGCTTGGTGACACGCATCATTCACCCACGTCACAAGTTCATTCATCAACCGCGGCGTATCGAAAGGCGTTGCCGTGTTAAACACGATGCCAATTTGCACACCGTTCTTATCGAAAGCGACGACATTGTTCGAATGAGTTTTGTACTGTCCTCGGTGATGAGCGTCCTTCTCGCTGTGACGCAGCAAGATCTGATGAAGCTGCTTGATGTGATTTTCGTCGAACGGAATGTGCTGCCACGAGCTGAACACCAGATCCATCAACTCGGCGTAACCGGCGACCTCCTGCTCATCACGAGTATCGAAGGACTGAATCGTCAGATTGGAGAGCAAGCGCTCTACCTCACGGTCAGTCAGCTTGCTACCTTCGATGCGCGTACTTGAGCCGATGCTTTCGATGGTCGCGACGCGCCGCAGCGCCAAGAGACGCTCAGGCGCGACCGCCCCCAAGGCCCGCCACGCGCCTTTGAATTCGTCAATGCGCGAAATCAGGCGCAGAATCTCGGGGGTGATCCGAAGGGTATCTGTGCGTAGCATGACGCCGATAATACACCCAATTACACCCATTAATAGGTCATCTACCTCTTAAACGGATGTAAATAGGTGGAGTTGCCCCTATCAGACCGCACAGTTGGCTGCCGGTTGATGGAAGCTGCGGATGAACTCACGGGGTGACTTCATTCGCAGGGCTTTGTGCGG
>CAIPNM010000487.1 GCA_903866395.1 uncultured bacterium | reverse complement strand
GCTGCGATGATGGCGCGTGCGGGACTCGAGGTGTGTGCGCTCGCGCGCGGTAAAACGCTTGAGGCGGTGCGGCGAAATGGCCTGCAGTTGATCGAGCCCGGTCCCGACGGCGAGCAGCGCTCGCAATTTTCAATTGAAGTGGGCGATGACCCGCGCGCACTCGGTCGGGTGGATTTGGTGGTGCTGTCGGTCAAGGCGCCGGGGCTACCCGAGGTCGCCGATTCGGTGGCGGCGCTTCTGGGCCCAGACACCGCGATTTTGTCGGCGATGAACGGTGTCCCCTGGTGGTTCTTTCACGGACTCGACGCCGCACTGGCCGAGCGGCGCTGGCAGTCGATCGACCCCGATGGCAGCCTGGCGGCCCGGATGCCGCCGTCTCGGGTCATCGGTTCGGTGCTGCATCTTGGGGCGAGCACGCCCGCGCCGGGTGTGGTGCGTCGCGCGACGCCGGTACGGATCATCATCGGCGAGCCCAATGGCCGCGCGAGCGCGCGCTGCGATGCGGCCGTGGCAGCCTTCGAGGCCGCCGGTTTCCAGACCGATCGCGAGGCCCGGATTCAGCAGCAGGTCTGGTTCAAGCTCTGGGGCAACATGACCATGAACCCGGTGTCGGCGCTCACGGGCGCCACCGCCGACCGGTTGCTCGATGACCCACTGGTGCGTGGCTTTTTGAGTCGAGCCATGACCGAGGCATCGGCCATCGGTGCGCGCATCGGTCTGCCGATCGATATTTCGCCTGAAGAGCGTCATCAGGTCACTCGCAAGATCGGCGCTTTCAAGACCTCCATGCTGCAGGACGTCGAAGCCCATCGGCCGATCGAACTCGATGCGCTGGTGGGTTCGGTGCAGGAAATTGGCGCGGCGGTAGGCGTCGAAACGCCGTTTGTGGACGCCTTGCTCGGACTCACGCGCCTCTTTGCGCGCACCCGCGGGCTCTACCCCGAGGCGCCCGTCACCCCATGAACGAGCGCGTCCGTCATGTGTCAGAGACACCCGCCACGCGCTTTCTGCGCGAGCGTCGGGTGGCATTTGATGAACATCCCTATGACTATGTTGAGCACGGCGGCACCGCTGAATCAGCGCGCCAGTTGGGCGTGAACGAACACCAGGTCTTCAAGACGCTCATCATGCAGGACGAGCGCGCGCGTGCGCTGGTGGTGCTGATGCACGGCGACCGCAAAGTGTCCACCAAGGCGCTTGCCCGCCAGATTGGTGTGAAGTCGGTCGAGCCTTGCGCGCCCGACGTGGCGAACCGTCACACCGGCTATCTGGTGGGTGGCACTTCGCCGTTTGGCCTGCGTAAGGCGCTGCCGGTTTATCACGAGTCCACCATGGAACAATTTGATCGCGTTTATCTGAACGGCGGTCGGCGCGGCTATCTGGTGTCGCTTGCGCCCGCGCAGATCATCACGCTGCTCGGCTCACGCCCGGTGCAGTGCGCGCTCGACAAATGAGTGGCGTGGCTTTAGCGCAGGGCAAGCGCAATCAGAAGGGGACCCCATGACCGCACAGCTCCTGACGTTGCTGGTGGCTTATCTGATCGGCTCGGTGTCGTTCGCCGTGGTGGTGAGCCGCGTAATGGGGCTTGCCGACCCGCGCACTTACGGTTCTGGCAACCCCGGGGCTACCAACGTGCTGCGAACCGGCAATCGGCTGGCCGCGCTCCTTACGCTCCTCGGTGATGCGTTGAAAGGTGTGATCGCAGTGCTCCTCGCGCGGGCTGCCGGCCCAGCGCTCGGACTCGATGAAAACACGGTCATGCTCGCAGGACTCGCTGCCTTCATAGGCCATCTGTTTCCGGTGTTTCACCGCTTTCAGGGCGGTAAGGGCGTGGCCACTGCGGCGGGCGTGTTGCTGGCGGTCGACCCCTTGGTCGGGGGTGGCACGCTGGCCACCTGGCTCATCATCGCGTTCTTTTTCCGGTACTCGTCGCTTGCCGCGCTGGTGGCCGCGGTGTTCGCGCCCTTCTGGCAGGTGCTGTTGCACGGCGCCGATCAACGCGCGTTGGCGGTGGCCGTGATGGGGGCCTTCCTCGTCTGGCGGCATCGGGTCAATATCGGTCGTTTACTAAACGGTACCGAGTCGCGTATTGGCGGCTCGCGCAGCCGACCCGCCGACAGTGCGCCGGGCGATACCGATCGCTGAACGCTGGCGGGCACCATGCGGATTGGCGTGGATCTGGGCGGCACCAAGATCGAGGCGATCGCGCTTGCCGATGACGGTACCGATCTCGTTCGCATGCGGATCCCCGCGCCACGCGGCGACTATCAGTGCACCCTGGATGCGATCGCCTCGCTGGTCCGCGAGGTTGCTGCCCGGGCGCAAGCGCTGGCGTCTGGGTCGGGCGTTACCTTGCTGCCGCTGGCACCTGTCGGCATCGGGATTCCGGGGGCGATCTCGCCCGCCACGGGCCGGGTGAAAAATGCCAACTCCACCTGGCTGATCGGCCATCGGCTTGCCGACGACCTCGAGCGAACGCTCGGACGTCCGGTCCGCATTGATAACGATGCCAATTGTTTCGCGGTGTCGGAGGCGAGTGACGGCGCAGCCGCGGGAGCGCGCGTTGTCTTTGGCGTCATCCTGGGTACCGGTGTGGGCGGTGGCCTGGCGATCAACGGTGAGGCGATCGTCGGCCGGATGGCGATTGCAGGCGAGTGGGGTCATAACCGGCTGCCAGCCACGGACGCCGCGGTGATGGCCGCCGAGGAGTGGCCAGGTCCGCGCTGCTATTGCGGCAGGCGCGGCTGCGTCGAAACATTTCTGAGCGGACCAGGATGGCTCGCGCGCCATCATGCGCTTCACGCCGTCGCGCGCGAAGCGTCTGCCGAGGCACTGGTCCATGCAATGCGCGCGGGCGATGCAGCGGCGCGTGACAGCTTCGGCCGCTACGTGGATCGGCTCGCCCGGGCCCTGGCAATGGTCATCAACATCATCGATCCGGATGCGATTGTCCTGGGCGGCGGCTTGAGCGCAGTGAGCGAGCTCTATGAGGAAGTGCCGCGCGTCTGGGGTCGGTATGTGTTTTCGGACCGGGTGGATACGCCCCTATTGCCGCCAAGACACGGCGATTCGTCGGGCGTGCGTGGGGCGGCGTGGCTGTGGCCGCGAACACGCTGAACTGGCGGCGGTTACCTGCCCGCAATCGTCTCGAGTTCTTCCAGGGGCCAGCGAGGTCTGACGCGAAAATTTCTGGGCGCCGACGGTAGGCAGCCCGCGCGGGCCATGGCGTCCAGGCGAAGGGCGCCGGCCAGAGCGATCATCGCGCCGTTATCGGTGCAAAGCGCGGGCGGTGGAAACCAGACGCGGAACCGCTCGCGTTCTGCAGCCTGAATGAGGCGTTCACGCAGCTGGCGGTTTGCGCTCACTCCACCCGCGACCACCAGTCGGCCATGCCCAGACTCGCGGACTGCCCGAACCGCCTTGGCTGCCAGCACTTCGGTGATGGCGGTTTCAACCTCGAGGGCAAGCGCTGCGCGGGCGGACTCGTCGGGTAAACCGCGCGCCACCTGGGTGCGCACGGCGGTTTTGAGGCCGCTGAAACTGAAATCCAGCCCCGCGTCGTGCAGCATCGGTCTGGGGAGCTTGAAGCGTCCGGGCTTGCCCTGGGCTGCCAGTCGCGACAGGGCCGGGCCGCCGGGATAGCCGAGGCCCAGGAGCTTCGCACTCTTGTCGAACGCTTCGCCGGCAGCGTCATCGAGCGTATCGCCCAGCAGCCGGTAGCGGCCGATCTCTTCCACCGCCAGGAGTTGCGTGTGGCCGCCAGACACCAGGAGCGCAGTAAATGGCATGGGGGGCTGATCGCTGGCGAGAAGCGGCGAGAGCAGATGCCCCTCCAGGTGGTGAACGCCGATTCCCGGCCGGCCAAGCGCCCAGGCGAGCGTTGCGCCGACCGCTGCGCCCACCAACAACGCGCCGGCGAGTCCGGGGCCTTCGGTCCAGGCAATGCCATCGAGGTCTGCCGGCGCGAGGCCGCTCTCGGCGAGCGCTTGTCGCGCAAGTGGCATCACGCGGCGGATGTGGTCACGTGAGGCAAGCTCAGGCACCACGCCGCCATAACGCTCGTGCATGTCGACCTGCGAATGCAGTGCCTGCCCGAGCAGTCCCCGCTCGGTGCAGTAGACCGCGAGACCGGTTTCATCGCAGGAGCTTTCGATGCCGAGAACGCGCATCGGCGTAGTATTGCACGGTGACTTCAGCGCTCGCGTATGACCTGATCGTGATTGGCGGTGGTGCTGCCGGCCTGATGTGCGCATCAGTGGCCGGCCAGCGCGGGCTGCGGGTGCTGCTTATCGACCACAGCGAACGTCGTGCGGAGAAGATCCGCATATCGGGTGGCGGTCGCTGCAATTTCACCAATCTGGACGGTGACCGGCTCGAGCGGTTCACCGGCGCCGATCCGCGATTTGCACGGTTCGCCTTGCGTGCCTATCCCCCTGGCCGCTTCATCGATCTCGTCCGGGCCCACCGCATCCGGTATCACGAGAAGCACAAGGGCCAGTTGTTCTGCGATGACTCGGCCGAGCAGATCATCGACATGCTGTCGGCCGAATGCGCCGCGGGGCGGGTGGATGAACGCCGTCCATGCCGTCTCATTGCACTCCATCGGGAGGGTGTGGGGTCGGAGGCGACCGGCTTCCGGGTCGACACCGATCTCGGCGCCTTTCACGCCCGG
>CAIPNM010000486.1 GCA_903866395.1 uncultured bacterium | reverse complement strand
GCACGGTTGCCAAGATCTCGTATGACGAGATCATCCCGGCGATCATGCCTTATGTGGCGGTGGTGGTGGCTTGCCTGGCAGTGATTACATTCGTCCCGGAACTCAGCCTGTGGCTGCGCGATCTGGTGTATCGCTAGCCGGGCGGTGCCACGACAAGCGATCTCACGTAGCCGGCGCCTTGGCGAGGGGCGCCGCCCCTTCCGATCGCCCGAACCACATTGCATAAAGCACGGGCAGTACGAGCAGAGTGAGTAGTGTGGCTGAGGCCAGTCCGCCAATCACCACGATGGCGAGCGGGCGCTGGGTCTCAGAGCCAATCGCTGTGCTGATTGCCATAGGCAACAGGCCCAGCGCAGCGAGGAAGGCCGTCATCAGCACCGTTCGCAGTCGTTGCATCGCACCTTCGGTGATTGCCTCGATCAGACCCATTCCACTTGCATGCAATTGCTGAAAGACTGACAACATCACCACGCCATTCAGCACCGCCTGCCCGGATAGGGCAATGAATCCAATGGCTGCCGAGACCGATAAGGGAATGTTGAAGAGGGCCAACGCTACAAAGCCTCCGATCAGCGCAAGCGGCACGTTGACGAGAATTAGCAGCGCAGCTTTCAGCGATTTGAACGCATCGAACAGCAGCACGAAAATCAGCGCGAGCGATAGGGGCACCACCACGCTCAGCCGCTTCATTGCGCGTTCCTGGTTTTCGAACTCACCGGACCAGCTGAGTGCGTAACCGCGCGGAATCTGAACATGGCGATCAACCCGCTGCTTCATATCGGCAACCACTGATCCCATGTCGCGTCCGCGGATGAAAATGCCGATGGCCATCGTGCGGCGACCGGCCTCCCGCGCAATGTTCATCGCGCCCCCGGCTTCGCGCAGGTTTGCAACCGCCGAGAGTGCCACGTAGCCGCCATCAGGGGTGGGAATGGGAATGTTAGCGAGCTGGGAGAGCGAGCGCTGGCTTGGCGCGAGGCGGACCGCGAGCCCGAACCGGCGCTCGCCCTCCCAAATGCTGGTAACCGGACGGCCGGCAAGCGCGGCTTCGATGACATCCTGAATGTCGGCGACGTTGAGCCCGTAGCGACCTACGCGGTCTCGATCGATTTCGATCAGCAGCTGAGGGAGTTCGCCTAAGCGATCGATTTCGGCCCGATACACCCCCTGAACCTGCTTCACCTCGTGCTCGATCGCCTGCATGGTGGTGCGAAGCACGGCAAGATCGTCGCCGGCAAGCTTGATGACGATCTGTCCGTCGATCTGCGAGATGGACTCCAGCACGTTATCGCGAATGGGCTGCGAGAAGGTGGGCTCCATGCCTGGAATGGACTGAACCGCACGTTCCAGTTCTTCGAGCAGCTGCTCGCGGGTGAGGCCCCTTCGCCATTCCTCGGGTGGCTTCAGGTCGACGAACATTTCAGCCATTGCGATTGTTTTTGGATCAGTGCCGTCTTCGGGCTTTCCCGCTTTTGAGACAACGGTACGAACCTCTGGAACTCGCCGCATTGCCGATCGAAGCTGGTGCAGTACTGCCTGCGCCTCCTCGATGGATACGCTCGCGGGCAGGCGCACGTTGACCCAGAGCGTGCCCTCGTTTAGTTCGGGGAGGAATTCGGAGCCGAGGCGGGTGGCAACGCCCATGGCCGCCGTAAACGCCAGCAGTGCTGCGAGCACGACCGTCTTTCGCCAGGTAAGAGCCCAGCCAAGAGCGGGTCGGTAGATGCGCTTTGAGAAAGTGACAAGCCGATTGTCGTGGTGCGGCAGCCGTCGCCTTAGCATTTGCCGGGCGAGCAGGGGCACTAGCGTGAGCGAAAGAATCAATGAGGCAATGAGCGCAGCCACCACCGACAACGCCATGGGCTGGAAGATTCGGCCTTCATGCCGCTCCAATGCGAAGATTGGAATATGGGCCGCGATGATGATGAGCATTGAGAAGAGCGTGGGCCGGCCCACTTCGTTGGCGGCTGATTCAATCAGCTTGTTTCGCTCGCGTTCGCTCATGCCTTCGCCGCGCAGGGACAGCCGATACATGATGTTTTCGATCACGATGACCGCGCCGTCAACGATGATGCCGAAATCAAGCGCACCCAGGCTCAGCAGGTTCGCAGGAATGCCCATGATCCGCAGGCCCAGGAACGTGGCAAGTAGCGATAGCGGAATGATCATCACCACCAACAGGCTGGCCCGCAGGTTCGACAGAAACAGATAGAGCACAAGGGCGACGAGCAGCGCGCCTTCCAGCAGGTTGGTGAAAACCGAGCGCAGCGTGCGCTCCATGAGCCAGGTACGGTCATAAAAAGGTGCGATCTGTACGCCGGGAGGTAGTCCGCGTGCGTTCAGATCGGCGATACGTTCCTTCACCCGGCGCAGCACCTCAGAGGGATTTTCACCGCGACGCATGATGACAATTCCGGTCACCACGTCGTTATCGTCGTCTTGCCCAACCGTGCCCAGGCGCGGCACTTCGCCGATTCGAACCTGTGCCACGTCAGAGACCAAAATGGGGGTGCTGTTTCGTGTGGCAATTGCAATTCGGCCGATGTCATCAGTACTGCGCAGGAGCCCGATGCCGCGAATGGTGAATTGCTGCCCGCCCTGCGAGACGTAGCTCCCTCCAGCATTGGCGTTGCCTCGGCCCAGGGCTTCGAGCAGTTGCTGGTAGGTGAGCTTGTAGGCCCGCATACGATCGGGATCGGGTTGAACCTCGTATTGCTTGATGGCGCCGCCCATCGCAATGACATCAGCAACACCAGGCACTTGCCGCAACGATCGTTCGACCACCCAGTCTTCGATTGAACGCAATTCAATCGGGCTGTAGCCCTCGCCCCGCAGACGGTAGCGAAGCACCTCGCCAACCGGCGTGGCGTTTGGCGCAATGGTGGCTTCTACCCCCGCAGGCAGCGACACCCCTCTCAACCGTTCATTGACCTGCTGGCGAATGACGTTGACGTTTGCGTGGTCGTCATAGGTGATGACGTTGAACGACAGGCCGAACTGCGTGTGGGAGAACAGCCGGATGGAATTGGGCAGCCCTGAAAGTGCGACCTCGATCGGGAGCGTGACCTGCTTTTCGACCTCCTCGGCTGCGGCGCCGGGGTAAAGCGCGATCACCGTGACCTGCGTGTCGGTGACGTCCGGAAAGGCTTCAACCGGAAGCTGCCGGAATGCGATGATGCCCGCAATGACGAAGAGCAGCGTACCAATCAGAACCAGGAGCGGCTGATTGAGCGAATAACGGATCAGCCGTTTCATCGAGCCGCACCTCGACCCGATGTCGAGGCGCGCTCGTTGGCGTCGGCTGCACCGCGATAGATTCTGGCGAGGAGCAGGGTGTTTTCGACCAGCACCTGTTCGCCGGTACGAAGCGCGTCGCGAATCAGCACCCGATCTGACCCGAGGTAGGTGATCTCAGTTTGCCGTGGTTCGAATTCGCCAGGGTTTGGGGATACGTAGATCCAGTGCGTGTTGTCCTGGCTCACCACGGCTGAGGCTGGCACGACCGCGCCCTGGCCAGGGAACTGGCTGACCCGAACACGGCCCAGCATCTCCACCTTGAGCAAGCGGGCGGTGTTATCGACCCGGGCTCTGACCTTGAGCGTTCGGGTGAAGGGATCGATGGCGTCGCCGACCGCCGTGATCTCAGCGGGAAAGCTGCGGTCGGGGTAGGCGTTAGCGATGAATTCAACGCGGCGACCTGGCTCCACCTGCGACAGGTCGCCTTCGCGAACGTCAACCTGTAGCCAAAGCTGGGTGGGGTCGGTCAGCACAAATAGTGCACTCGAGCCCGGCCCGAATTGTTCGGGACGCAGTTCCTGGCCGGGGTTGAGATTGCGCTCGACCACTACCCCGGTGATGCCAGCTGTGATGGCTAGACGCTGATTGATGGCCTCTGATCCGCCATATAGCCGCGTTCGGGCCTGCGTGCGGTCGAGTTCGGTTTGCGCGCGCAGGGCATCCGTTTCTGCCTGCTCAAGCTCTTTTCGCGCTGCGATGCCTATCGTGTGCAGATCGCGTACCCGGTCGAGCTGGCGATTTGCCTGGACGAGGTCGGCTCGCGCCCGGCTGGCATCGGCCTGCGCGACGCCAAATTCTGGGGAGGCCAACTCAGCCAAGACCTGACCCACTGCGACGCGGCTCCCGACGTCGGCACGAATCGCAGAGATTCGCCCGGAAAATGCCGGATAAATACGTTGCGTACGGTCTTCGTCCCAGATCACCCGCGCAGGCATGTCCACGTTGACCGGGCGTGCCGGCTCGGCGGCTACCGTTTTCAGCGCACTGAGTTGTGGATGCCCGGTCGGGAAGCGAAGCGTGGTGCCCGTGAGGATAGGCCGCGCGGGCGGGGGTTGACCCGAGGGCGCATCCTGGCAACCAGCCAGCAGGAGAGCGACAAGGGTGATAGCAGGAGTCAGGCAGAGAAGGCGCTTCGAAACCACGTGGCGTCCAGTGTGTGTAAGTCCAGCGTTATGGCGCGACGCTTAGCGAACGCAGACGCCATTCGGTATCGGCGCGCGCTGCATCGAGGCGCGCCTGGACCGCATCGAGCCGTACGGCCCTGAAGGTGCGACGCGCATCGAGCAGATCGGTGAGTGAGGTAGCGCCCCGTGTGTAGGCGGCCTCGGCCCGTTCCAGAACTTCACGAGAGCGCTCAAGAATGCGCGTCTCAATGCTATCCAGGCGCGCAGCCGTGGCGACGCGCCGGAGATGGAGCGACGTCAACTCGGACTCGGCCGCGACCGTTGCCTGGCGGAGCGACGCTTCGGCCCTCTGTAACCCCGCGACGGCCTGACGGATCTCGCCTTCGAATCGGTAGTTGAGTTGCCACGGGAACTGGGCGCGCAACTGCACTGAGGCCCGTTGATCGGGGGGATAGTGGTTGAGACCGCCCCCCCAGGTGATGTCGGTGGTCTGCGCGGCGCGTGCCAGGTCGAGCGCAGCGCGAGCAGCCTCTACCCTCGAGCGTGCGGCGCGGACGTCGGCCCGTTGGTTAACCAGCAGATCGATGGATGGCGTGGCGGGCGGCAGCGTCGCCGAACCTACCGGCGCGGCCCGGTTCGCTGGATCAGACGGCGGCGCGGACAACGCCGGCCAGCCCCCTGTCGCCTCGATCTGATCATTGGCGAGGGCCGCTGCCTGGGCGAGCGATACGGCGGCGAGGCGACGAGCGGCCCGGAGCGTGGCATCGTCCTGTCTGGCACGCTCGGTCTCAATCAGGACGCGAGCAGTCTCCTGTTCAGAGATATCGCCCTTCTGAAGACGCAAGCGGGCGGTATCGGCCATCTGCTCGGCGCTTCGCAGCATTTGGGCCGAATCGGCCTCCCGGTCCTGGGCGGCGAGGAGGTCCCAGAACGCGCCTGCAATGGTGATCTGGCGGATGAGGAGGACATCGGTTCGATCGAGGCGCGCTGCCTGAAGGCTGAGTTCCGCGCCACGGGTGCGGTGCATCCGCTTATCACCGCGTTCCCACACCCAATCCACCCCGACCCCTTTGTCCAGACGTTTACCGCCCGCCCAAGACCCGGGACCCATACCGTTCTGGAGATCGATGGATGCGACCGAGGCGGAGACGGTGGGTAGCG
>CAIPNM010000485.1 GCA_903866395.1 uncultured bacterium | reverse complement strand
CGTATCAGCGTGAATAAGGTGGCTGAACTTGCAGAGTGGGACGACGAGCTCCTACAATTGGAGTTAAGCGAACTCAAAGACGCTGAGTTTGACCTGTCGTTGATTGGGTTTGACGACGGGGAACTTGACCGGCTGTTGGCGCAGATGGAGGCCGAGAGCGGCGAACTACAAGGCGACGAGGACGATGCGCCCGAGGTACAAACGCAGGCTGTGACGGCACGCGGCGACGTTTGGTTGTGCGGTCGGCATCGGGTGATGTGTGGGGATTCAACCGTGGTGACAGATGTGGAGCGGTTGATGGAAGGGGTCAGAGCACAGTTAGTGTTTACTGATCCGCCCTATGGCGTTGAGTATCAAAGCAATATGCGCGTAAAAACAAAAAAGTTTGATGTGCTACAAAATGACGATCAATTTTTAGACATCGTTCCAGTCATTCAAGCGTTTTCGGATGGCTGGTGTTTTGTATGGACTAGCTGGAAGGTGCAGACGAAGTGGATCAATATGTTTGATTCGTTAGGATATCCAACAAACATTGTTGTATGGCACAAGCCCGGCGGTGGGATTGGCGACCTAAAGCGAACCTTCAGCAGTGATTATGAGGTTGCGTTAGTGTGGCATAGGGGCGCTGAACTGTGTGGGAAGCGCATAGGTTCAGTATGGACGATAAATAAGGATGGAGCAACGAAGTATCTTCATCCAACGCAAAAACCGGTAGCCTTAGCCAAAGAGGCCATAGACAAGACAACAAAACTCGGTGCTACCGTCTTAGACCTGTTTGGCGGATCAGGAAGTACGCTTATTGCATGCGAGAAGACTAGCCGCGTTGCTCGATTGATGGAGCTTGATCCAAAATACTGCGATGTCATCATCCGTCGCTGGCAGACCGCTACCGGCAAGCAGGCCACATTGGAAAGCACGGGTCAGACCTTTGCCGAAGTAGAAGCGGAGCGGTTGTGAGCCTCGCGCCAGAGCCGACGATAGCGGCACGGTCAGCCATCGAAACCTGGGGCGACTACGAGCAGCGTCAAATCGCCGTCGAAGAACTCGCGGAACTCATCGTTGCCTTGAAGCACTATGAGCGTCACCGTGTAGGCGACGACGCAGTTATCGAGGAAATCGCTGACGTTTGCGTAGTTCTATCGCAACTCGCCGTGATGTTCGGGCACGACCGCATCGAGGCCCGTGTCCGTGAGAAGACAGAAAGACTTATGCGCGAAATCAGCCTCGTTGGTCGCTTCACCGCACTCGCCAAGGGTGAACGCTAGAAACGGAAAGCGCCCACGACACCATGCCGTGAGCGCGATTCATCCCCCGATGACGGGACTGCCGCTCGCCGCGTGTCAGCCCCGCACTCTTGTAGCCCATCAAAGAAAAATCGCAAGCGGTCAGTTTCTGGTTGGGTGTGTGGATAGTGTCAGCGCGGAGGTCATGATGAACGTAGCTGAGTACAGAGCAGCGCCGGGGTATAGCTACTCCACGCTAAAAGCGTATTTAAAGTCGCCTTTGCACGGTCTTAAACAGCGGCGATACGAGGAAACCGCCGCGATGCGATTCGGAACAGGCGTCGATATGGCGCTCAAAGGTGAGCAGGCGTCTATCCTAATTGCCCCTTTCGACGACTTCCGCACGAAGGAAGCGAAGGCGTGGAAAGAAGCCAATCTCGGTGGTTTTATCGTCAGCGCGTCTGACGCACACAACATCGCCGCGTGCGCTGCATCGGTCACCGCGCATCCAGCCGTCAGGGAAATGAACCTGGGCCTGTTGGAATCCGACCCCAAGTGGTTCGGCACCATCGACGGCATCAAGGTCAAGGGGATGCCGGATTGGGCCTTTGGCGGGATGATTGTGGACTTAAAGACCACCAGTGGCGGCGTGGACTCGG
>CAIPNM010000484.1 GCA_903866395.1 uncultured bacterium | reverse complement strand
TTTCGCACCCGGGAAAAAATACGCGCAGGCGATCAGCACCTCGGTGCGGGCCTGGCCGATCGCTCGCAGATAGGCGCGTTCAATCGTGCGGCGGTGGCGAAAATTGTCGCGCTCGGCAAACGCCGCGCGTACCTGCCGGGTTGGGGTGGAGAGGGCTGGCCCAGCCTCGCTCGTCGCGAGGATCGCCGAGGCGCCCTGTGGCAGCGCGGGCCAACGAACCGGATGCGCGCGTCGCCAGACCTGGGCCATGGCGCTCACCGCCTCCTCAACCAGCGGCCCGCGAACCCCAAGCGCAAAGTCCAGCCGCGGCGCCTCGAGCCAGCCCCTCACCGGATCCTCGTGGTCATCGATCAGATTGATGCCGCCCACGAACAACTCGGTCGAATCAATCAGCGCAAGCTTACGATGCAGACGTCGAAGCGCCTGCCGCTCCAGACGCCAGCGACGTAATGGCCGGAAGATGCGAACTTCGACCTGCGCGCCCGCGAGGACTCGCCCCACCTCACCCGCCGGCATCCCGGTGCCAAATCCATCCACCACCAGGCGCACGCCCACGCCACGCGCCACCGCGCGACCCAGCGCCCGCGCAATCCGGCGCCCGCTCGCGTCGTCATGAAAAATATAGGTTTCGATCCAGACCGAATCGCGCGCCGCGTCAATGGCCGCTTCAAGCGCCGGAAAAAACTCTGCGCCCGACTGCAGCAGCTGCACCGCGTGACCTGGCCGTAAACGCGGCCGCTGCCGCCGCCCGAGCAGTTGCCGCCACGCCGGCGACATCGTGCGAACGCGGCTCACCCGTGGCCGCGCTCCAGGTCGGCAATGACCGGGCTGTGATCGGACAGCCGCGCCCAGCCCGGCCCCCGCGGCACCCTGGCATCGCGCACTGCGAATCCCCGCAGATAGATGCGATCCATCCGCAGCCAGGGCACGAGCGCCGGGAAAGTGCGCGCCGACCGGACGCGCCGCGGCAATCGTAACGACTCGGGCTCCACATCCATACCGATGTCGGCCAACCGGTCGCGCATGAACCACACCGCACGCTGCGTGCGAACCATGCCAGGCCGCAGCGAATCGAAGGCTTCGATCACATCGATTTCATCGCACAGCCGACGCGAGAGCTGGCCGCGCCAGTCGTTGAAATCACCGCCGATGATGAGCGGCGCCTCCGCAGGCACCGAGCGGTGGATCCAGTCGATCAACGCATCAAGCTGTCGCTCGCGGCTACGCGCCAGCAGCCCGAAATGCACCACGAAACAATGCACGGGATCGCCGCCCACCTCGACCACGCAATGCAGCACGCCCCGCTTTTCCAAGGCATGGTCGGAGAAATCGCGATGGTCACGATGCACGATCGGAAACCGCGACAGCAAAGCGTTGCCATGGTGTCCATGCAGGTAGTGGGCATTCGCGCCGTAGGCGCTCTCGAAGGTGTGTCGCAGGCCCGGCGCCTGCGCAAGAAAGACATCCTGCGGTTCCCGTGGCCAGTGCTCAAAGCGCCGCGCGTGCCGCTCATGCTGGCCCTGTACTTCCTGCAGCAGAATCAGATCGGCATCGAGTTCGTGAAGCCGCGCCCGCAGCTCATGAATGCGCGCCACCCGCCGAAGCCCGAACAGGTCGCGCAACACCCCTTTGTGAATGTTGTAGGTGGCAACCCGCAGCTGGGTAGACATGGCAGCCTCAGCCTGCAGCAGGCGGTGCGCCGGCCGTGCGGCGCGGTAGCTGCCGAATCGCCTCGGCGTTGGACCAGGAGAAACAGCGGTCGGCCGCCTCATGCCAGGGCAACCAGGTCTGGCTCAGATGTTCACGCGGCGACAGCCGCGCCTCGATCGGCCCAGGTAGCAGCAATCCAAACACATGCTCGGTGTTATGCGTGACCCCGGACGGGTAGCGATGCCGCCAGTGCGCATAGATTTCGTAGCGCTGGCTCCACTGCCAGTCGGTGAGTTCGAACCGCGAGCAGTCGAGGCCGGTTTCTTCGAACACCTCACGCCGGCAGGTATCAGCCAGCGCTTCCTCCAGCGTGTCCTTGCTGCCGGTGACCGATTGCCAGAAGCCTGGATGATCGGCGCGCTCCAGCAGCAACACCTCGAGCGCTGTCGTGTGAATCACGACCAGCACCGATTCGGGGATCTTGTTGCCGGCCATGACGCTCTGGCGATGGGCGCTGCGATAAGCCTCGCCTACGCGCTCGCCTCCACCGCCCGCAGCCGAATGTGCAGTTCGCGCAACTGCTTTTCATCGACCGATGAGGGCGCCTGCGTGAGCAGACACTGCGCGCGCTGGGTTTTCGGAAAGGCGATCACGTCGCGGATCGATTCCGCGCCCGTCATCATGGTGACGATCCGGTCAAGGCCGAAAGCAATTCCGCCATGGGGCGGCGCGCCATACTGGAGCGCATCAAGCAGAAACCCGAACTTGGCGCGCGCCTCGTCGGGCCCGATGTTGAGTGCCCGGAACACCTTGCTCTGCACTTCCTCGCGGTGAATCCGGACCGACCCGCCACCGATTTCCCAACCGTTTAGCACCATGTCGTAGGCCTTCGCCAGGCACTTGCCCGGATCGGTGCTCATCAGGTCCTCGTGACCGTCCTTGGGCGCTGTAAACGGATGATGAACCGCCGTCCAGCGATTCGCCTCCTCGTCAAACTCGAACATCGGGAAATCGACTACCCAGAGCGGCTTCCAGACGTTTTCAAAAAGGCCGTTTGCCCGGCCAAACTCGGAGTGCCCGATCTTGATTCGAAGCGCCCCGATCGCGTCGTTGACGACCTTTGCC
>CAIPNM010000483.1 GCA_903866395.1 uncultured bacterium | reverse complement strand
GGCCTCTGGGGGCATCCGGATCGACACCATCCGCGCAATCGCCATGACCGGCGTCGACTACATTTCGACCAGCAAGATCACCCAGAGTGCACCAGCGGTCGATATCGGGCTGGACGAGTGACGGGCGAGTCCTCGTTGCCCGCGGCGGCGACGCTCGCGGCGGCCGCGCAACCCCACTGCGGCACGCTCTTCTACATCGTCGGGGCAAGCGGGGTCGGTAAGGACAGCCTGATCGACCTGCTCCGGGCGCGACTGCCGGCGCGCCGTTTCGTCTTTGCACGGCGTGTCATCACGCGGCCCGCGGAAAGCGGTGGCGAAGACCACGAAGCCTGCACCGAGAGCCAGTTCCTCGAGCGCGAAGCGCGAGGCGAGTTTCTACTCAGCTGGGAGGCGCATGCGCTGCGCTATGGGCTGCCCGCGACACTCCGTGGCGATCTGGCGACCGGACGCCATGTGATTGCCAACGGCTCGCGCGGCATGGCGGCTGAACTGGCCCCGCGCGTGCCAAGGCTGGTCGTCATTGAAATTGATGCACCGGCCGAACTGATCGCGGCACGCCTTGCCGCGCGGGGCCGCGAGTCGGCCGATGACATCAGCCGGCGCCTTGCTCGCTCGCGCGCCTCGTATCCCGCCGCAATCAAGGTGGTGCAGGTCATGAACGACGGCGATCTGCCCACCGGCGCTGTCCGATTGCTTGATGCAATCGTCGCGAACCTGGGTGATCAACGATCGGGCAACGAAACGCCCGCGCCCCCACCCGCGCCCGCCCGTCCCAGCACCGCTACCGCAAGGCTGCTCGGCGACAAGCTCGCCGGCCGGCGACTCGACCAGCCGGCCTGGCAGCAACTGCTCGGCGCGGTCATCGACGGCACGCTCGACGAAGCGGGTCGCAACGCGCTTCTCGTCGCCTGCGCCAATGATCTCGATGATGATGAGCTTGCCTGCGTGGCGCGCTGGCGCTGCACGCTCATGCCCCGCGTCGGCTGGGGCCGCACCCCCGTCGTCGACAAACATTCACTGGGCGGTACGGCAGGCAGCCGGGTCACGATGGTGGTGGTGCCGATCGTCGCCTCACATGGTCTGCTGATTCCCAAGACCTCATCGCGCGCCATCACCTCGGCGGCCGGCACGGCCGACGCCATGGAGGTGCTCGCGCGGGTGGATCTGACGCCTACCGAACTGCGCGCGACCGTCGAGCGTGCAGGCGGCTGTATCGCCTGGAACGGCAAGCTCAATCACTCAATTCTCGACGAGACCATGCATCGGCTCGAGCGCCAGCTCGGGTTGGATACCCGGCGATGGTCGGTGGCCTCGATCCTGTCGAAAAAATGGTCGGCAGGCTCCACCCATGTCGTGGTGGATATCCCCTACATGCCCCACGGTAAGGTGGCCACGCTCGAAGACGCCCGCGAACTCGCCGCCACGTTCGATCGGCTGGGCGCCCAGCTTGGCATGACCGTGCGAGCCTACCCAAGCGACGGATCGGCGCCGATTGGTCGTGGTATCGGACCCGCGCTCGAGGTACGCGATGTGCTGCGAGTGCTCGACTGCGACCCGCTTGCGCCGGCCGATCTACGAGCCAAGGCCGTGCTCTTTGCGGCGCGCATTCTTGCGCTCGACCCAGGCGTGGGCGATGTACGGCGGGGCGAGATTCGCGCGCTCGAACTGCTTCAAAGCGGTGCTGCCCGGCAAGCAATGCAGGCGATCATCGACGCACAGGGCGCGCGGCCCGGGCCGGATGCAACACCGCTTCATTCCCACCCGATCACTACGGATCAGGCCGGCCAGGTACTTGCAATCGATGCGCGCCGAATTTCGGCAATCGCCCGACTGGCCGGCGCGCCGACGGACGCCCACGCGGGCGTTGATCTCGCATGTAGCCGCGGCGACACCGTAAGGCGCGGCGCGCTCCTCTTTCATGTGCAGGCGCGCCAACGCGATCGTCTGGCCGAAGCGCTCGCCGCGGCCCAGGCCGATCCGGGTATCAAGCTGGGTCCGGCGTGAGGCCGGACGAACCACTATAGGGCCCTACTCGCGGCGGCTACCCGGCTGAGGGCGCTTGCCCACAGTCACGGTTACTTCGAGTTCGCGCCCTTCGCGCACCAGCTTCAATCGTGCGCGCGCCCCGGGCACGAGTCCGGCGATGGCGTTCAGCATGGCAGTGGTGCCGGTAACGGTCTGCCCCTCGACTGCCACCAGAATGTCGCCGGGTCGTACGCCCGCCCGCTCGGCGGGACCGTTCCGAATGACCGACGCAATCAGCGCGCCGCTGCGGCGGGCAAGCTTGAATGCTTCGACGAGCTCCGGGGTCAGGTCCTGCGGCTCGACGCCGATGTAGCCCCGCGTGACCGCCCCGTCGCGAAGAATCTGTTCCAGTACCAGACGCGCGGTGGAGATCGGCGTTGCAAAGCCGATGCCGAGTGACCCCGGCGCACCGCTTCGCGAGTAGATCGCCGTGTTGATGCCGATCAGCCGGCCACGCACATCGACCAGCGCGCCGCCCGAATTACCTGGATTGATGGCAGCGTCGGTCTGGATGAAATTCTCGAACGTGTTGATGCCGAGCTGACTGCGGCCAAGCGCACCAACAATCCCCATGGTGACCGATTGCCCGACACCAAATGGATTGCCAATCGCAAGCACCACATCGCCGATTCGAAGCGATTCGGAATCGCCGAATTCGATTCCCGGCAAATCACGCCGCTCGATTTTCAGCACCGCCAGATCGGTTTCCGGATCGCTACCGACCAGCCTTGCGCGTTCGCGCGCGCCGTCGGCGAGCAACACCACGATGCCATCGGCGGACTCCACCACATGGTGGCTGGTGAGGATGTGGCCATCGCGGCCCACCAGTACCCCGGATCCGAGATTGCTCCACGGCTGCCGATCGGGCGGCACAGGTTCGCCGAAAAACCGTCTCACCGAGGGATCGGTCATGGGATGGCCGGGTGGCAGGCGCCCCGCGCGCGTGGTGTGGATGTTGACCACCGCAGGCATCGCGCGCTGCGCGGCGAGCGCGTATGACACAATCGCCGCCTCACGTGGTGCCTCGGCTGGCCCGCTCGCACCGCCGGCCACACCGGTGAGCGCGGCCGGCCACGACAGCCGTCGCGGCAGCCACTCGGGCCGCAGCGTCGCGACCACGAAAACTATCGCAAGCACGACGACGACCGTCTGCGCAAACAGCAACCAGAGTTTTCTGAGCATGAAAGCCGAAACAAATACGGGCGGCGCGGCCACCCGATCAGGTGTGAAAAGCGTGAGCGCACGAACGCTCGGCGACTGGCTGGACGCCACGCTCGAGACCAACCGCTTCAAGGATTATTGCCCAAACGGTCTGCAGGCGGAAGGAACGCGCCCGATTCGCCGGCTCGTCTGTGGGGTCACTGCGAGCCTGGCACTTGTGAAGGCAGCGCGAGCGGCGCGCGCCGACGCCCTGCTGGTCCATCACGGCTGGTTCTGGCGAGGCGAAGATCCGCGCCTCGTCGGCACGCAGCTGTCACGCGTACGCGAGCTCCTCGACGCGGACATTCATCTGTTTGCCTACCACCTGCCGCTTGATGCGCATGCTGAACTGGGCAACAACGCCCAACTCGCCCGTCGCCTGGGCTGGCAAACCGACGGGCGGCTGGGCGAATACGACCTGATCAGCTGGCACCAGCTGCCAGACGGGCGGGACGCGCGCCAGATCGCCGCGCACCTCAAGCGCCGACTGGGGCAGACGCCGGTCATGGTTGGCGCGCTCGACCGACCGATCCGGCGCATCGCATGGTGTACCGGGGCCGCGCAGGACATGATCGTTGAAGCCGCGAAATCAGGCGCCGACGCCTTCGTGAGCGGCGAAATTTCAGAGCGCACCACGCATCTGGCGCGTGAACTCGGCCTGGTCTATTTCGCGGCCGGCCATCACGCCACCGAACGCTATGGCGTACAGGCGCTTGCGCAGGCGGCCGCGCAAGCGCTGGGCCTCGAGCAGCAATTCATCGACGATCCGAACCCTGTCTGAAAAGAAAGGACTGGCATGAGCCATCTGACCGGTAAGCGAATCCTGGTGACCCAGTCAGAGGATTTCATGGGCCCAGCGCTTTGCCTCGAACTCGCCACCTACGGGGCAGAGGTCATCGCGGATTCGCGTATCCCGATCGGCCCCAATGATCCTGAAGCGATTATTGATGCGGCCGGACCCATCGATGTGTTGATCTTGAACCTGGCGCTACCCGCCCCCTCCACTCGGGTCACCGAGATTGAAGATGACGAGTGGCGAAGTATTTTTGCTGTCATCGTCGATCCACTGCCCCGATTCCTTAAGGCGGTCGTGCCGCGAATGAAGGCCCGGGGCGGTGGCAAGGTCATCGTGATGGGAAGTTCCTCAGCATTACGGGGCTCGAAACGCGTGGCGACGTACAGCTCGGCCAGGGGCGCACAGTTGGCATTTGT
>CAIPNM010000482.1 GCA_903866395.1 uncultured bacterium | reverse complement strand
GTGGTTTGGCGATGGGCGTTATCTGCTTTGGAGCGACCTGCCGAATAACCGCGTGATGAAGTGGGAGGAGTCCACCGGCGCAGTGTCGGTGTTTCGTGGCCCTTCGAATTTCGCCAATGGCAATACGCGTGACCGGCAGGGACGGCTCGTCACCTGTGAGCACGGTGGTCGTCGGGTGATCCGCACTGAATACGACGGTTCGATCACGGTGCTCGCTGATCGCTATCAGGGTAAGCGTCTGAATTCGCCTAACGACCTGGTGGTGAAGTCCGACGGGTCGATCTGGTTCACCGACCCGCCATTCGGCATCCTGGGAAACTATGAAGGGCACCGCGCCGAGCCTGAGCTGCCACAGAATGTCTACCGGATTGATCCGGTCAGCGGGGAGGTCGAGGCAGTCGCTGAGGATATTCGCGGACCGAACGGGCTCGCCTTCTCGCCCGACGAGCAAATCCTTTACCTGGTGGAGTCGCGGGCTCGCCCTAATCGGCTGATTCTCGCGTTCGATGTCAGCGCCGACGGTCGCGCCCTGTCTGGCAAGCGCACCTTCATCGACGCAGGCCCGGGCACCCCCGATGGTTTTCGCGTCGACGTTCACGGCAACCTCTGGTGTGGCTGGGGGATGGGCCGCGATGATCTCGATGGTGTGCATGTGTTCTCGCCCGAGGGCAAGCTGATCGGCCGGATCCGCCTGCCCGAGCGTTGCGCAAACGTCTGCTTTGGCGGCCCGGCGCGCAATCGGCTGTTCATGACAGCGAGCCAGTCGATTTATTCCCTCTACGTCAATACCCAGGGCGTCGCGGGCGGCTGATTGAAGCGATATCCGCCCGTGCTCGCTAAAATCCCGTTTTTTCCTCGAGGCCCGCGCCATGGAACTCTCCGATAAGTCCAGCCGGCAGCTCTACACCGAGCTCAAGGCAACCAACACGCGTAAACGCTTTGGCTTCGGCCGCAAGCCCGCACTGATCAACGTGGATCTTCAGAAGGCCTACACCTGCGTGGGTGAGTTCGCCACGGCCTATGAAACCGATCCGAAACAGCTCCACTACGTAAACGAGCTTGCGGCCGCGTTTCGCGCGCGCGGGTTTCCGGTGGTCTGGACCTATGTCGCCTACATGGACTCCGGCGAAGACTGCGGTGTCTGGGGCACGCGCAGCAACACGCCGGATTCGCTTCAGAACATCAAGGTGGGAAGCCGCCGCTCCGAGTTCGATGATCGTCTGCAGATCGATCATCAGCGCGACATCATCGTGAACAAGCGCATGGCGTCGGCGTTTTTCGAGACCAACCTGGGGTCGGTCTTCAATTTTCATGGCGTGGATACGGTGGTGGTCACCGGTGGGTCGACCTCGGGCTGCGTGCGCGCCACGGTGGTGGACAGTCTTTCGCGTAGCTACCGAACCATCGTTCCCGAGGAGTGCGTGGCCGACAAACACGAGGGGCCGCACTTTGCCAATCTTTACGACATGGCGATCAAATATGCCGACGTGCTTTCGGTTGCCGAGACACTCGAGCAATTGAAGCGCGTGGGCGCATGAGCGGAGTGACAGCGTGAAAGCCGATCCTGGTTTCTATGATCATCTGCCCTATGCCGGCCGGCCCAACATCCGCTGGCCGGGCGATGCCCGCGTGGCGTTCTGGGTGGCGCCCAATATCGAGTTCTATGAGCTCTATCCCGAGCGCAACCCGTCGCGCGCGGCCTGGGCGCGGCCCGCGCCCGATGTGCTCAATTACGCCTACCGCGACTACGGCAACCGTGCCGGCTTCTGGCGCATGTTTGATGCCATGAACCGCTGCGGCATGCGCGGCAGCGTGTCGCTGAACGTGGCCATGTGCGAGCATCACCCGGAAGTCATCCAGGCCTGCGCCGACCGGGGCTGGGAGTTCTACTCGCACGGCACTTACAACACCCGCTACCTGTTTGGCCTCAATGAGGCGCAGGAACGCGCGGTCATCCAGGATTCCATCGACACCATCCGGAAATACACCGGACAAAAGCTAGACGGGTGGCTCGCCCCTGCGCTCACCTATACCGACAACACCATGGACCTGATCGCCGACATGGGGCTCACCTATGTATGCGACCTGTTTCACGACGACCAGCCCGGTCCGGTGAAAGTGAAACAGGGCAGGCTCACCAGCATCCCGTATTCACTCGAGATGAACGACGTCATCGTCTACAACGTGAATCTGGTGTCGCCGCGCCGCTATGGCGACATCCTGAAGCGTCAGTTCGACCGACTCTATCGCGAGGGTGAGCAGTCGGGTACGGTCATGTGCATTCCGCTCCATCCGTATCTGGTGGGCCAGCCCTACCGCATGGAGGCCTTCGAAGAGGCGCTCGACTACATCACGCGTCACGACAAGGTGTGGCTTGCCACGGGGCGTGAAATCGCCCAGTACTTCAACGAGCACTACTACGATGCCTTCGCCGCGGCCAGTCAGCCGATTGGAGCACTGTGATGAGCATGCCCGATTCCTATCTGCAGTACCCCATGCGCCGCTATGGCATGGATCACGACCTGTATTCCTGGTCGCCGCTGCCGCAGCGTCAGCCCGTGACGTGGCCGGGCGGGGCGAGAATTGCGCTCTGGATCACGGTGGCGCTCGAATGGTTTCCGCTCAACATGAAGGGTGTGCCCTTCAAGCCGCCGGGTGCCATGGTCACGGCTTATCCCGATCTGCGTCACTACACCTTGCGTGACTACGGCAATCGGGTGGGTGTTTATCGGGTTGCTCAGGCGCTGGCGCAGCACGGCATTCCGGCCACAGCGGCGGTGAATGCGGCGGTGGCCGCGCGCTATCCTTCCCTGATGGGCCACTGTGGCGACTGGGGCTGGGAAGTGATCGCCAATGGGCTAGACATGGATCACCTGCATCACGCGGGGCTGTCGCGCGAGGACGAGCAGCAACTTGTCACCCGCACCCTTGAGACGCTGCGTCAGGCTTCGGGCCAGCCCGTACGCGGTTGGCTGTCCCCCGCCAAATCGCAGTCCGCGGCTACGCTCGAATTGCTCGCGCAGGCGGGGCTCGACTATTGCTGTGACTGGGTAAACGATGACATGCCTTACCGCATGAGCGCGGCCGGCCGCGAGCTGGTGGCCATGCCGCACCCCTGCGACATCGACGACTACACCATCCTCATCAACAACCATCACACCGAAGACGATTTCCGCGATGCGCTGATCGATCAGTTCAATGTTCTCTATCGTGAGACCGACACGCAGGGCGGGCGCGTCATGGCCGTATCGCTGCATCCGTGGGTGATCGGTCAGCCCTACCGGATCGGTGCGCTCGAGCAGGCGCTCGAGCACATCATGCGGCACAAGGGGGTGTGGGCTGCTACCGGCAGTCAGATTCTGGATGCCTGGCGCGTTTCAGCGGGCTGATCGAAAAGAGCGCGACACACGCCCGCCGGTTGATGCCGGCGGGGCGTGCGCTCGAATGAACTGTGAAGGCTGGCCCTGGTAGGGCCGGAGGAGACTCAGGCGGCCGCGGGCGACAATCCGGCGCGGCGGGCCGCTCGCCAGTTGTCGAGGCTCCAGGCGCCGCCCCCAAGCGAGGCCATCATCATCAGCCCTCCGACAATTGCCATGTTCTTCCAGAACATGAGGTGCTGAACCATTTTCTGTGCCTCGGGAACCGCCCAGAACTGGTGAAAGAACATGGTGGCGATGAAAGTGAAGGCGGCCAGCACGCCTGCGACCTTGCGGGTCTGCCATCCAAGGAGCAGGGCGATGCCCAACGGAATTTCGATCCCGATGGCGATGACCGCAGCGAGTTGCGGCTGGGGCAGGCCCGCCGCAGCGATGTAATTGACCAAACCGGGGTAACCGAACAGCTTGGTGACACCGGCCGGGATGAACAGTGCCGCGATCAGGATGCGACCCACCAGCGAGAAGATCGGGTTGTGTTCAGGTTTCATTGAGGAGGCT
>CAIPNM010000481.1 GCA_903866395.1 uncultured bacterium | reverse complement strand
CTCCCCGCCCGCCCCGGCGCGCGGGTTTTCAGTCTGGCGATACACTGTCGGGCTCTGCCCAACGGAAGGAATCCGCCATGATCAGGTTCTGGTACAACCTCGCACCCAATCCGATGAAGGTGGCACTGCTACTTGAGGAACTGGGTGTGGCCTATGAAGCGATTCCCGTCGACACCCGAAAGGGCGAGCAGCACACAGCCGACTTCAAGGCGATCAACCCGAATGCCAAGGTTCCAGCGATCGATGACTCAGGTACGGTGGTCTTCGATAGCAACGCGATCCTGCTCTGGCTCGCCGATAAGCAGGGGCGCTTTGTCAGCCGTGATACGGCATCGGCCGAGCGCGCGCAGACACTGTCCTGGCTCATGTTCATCGCAAGTGGGGTGGGCCCGTATTCCGGCCAAGCGGTTCATTTTCGGACCGCCGCACCCGAGCCCAAGGACTACGCGCTCAACCGCTACGATTTCGAGGCCCATCGCCATTGGGGAATCCTCAATGACCATCTCGCCTCACGAACCTGGATGGTCGGTAACGACTACAGCATTGTCGACATGGCGTTCTGGGGCTGGGCCCGCATGGTGCCGTTCGTGCTCGATGACAAGGAGGCCTGGTCGCGCTACCCACATCTGAAGCGTCTGCTCGACGCGATCAATGCGCGGCCCGCCGCCGTCCGGGTCGAGGAGCTCCGCAAGCGCCACAGCTTCAAGACCGACATGGACGACGCCGCGCGTCGCGCCATGTTCCCCCAGAACGAGCGGCTCACCAAGCGCTGAACGGTATGCGGTCGGGCGCCGGGCTGCCCGGTGCCTTGTCAAGGGATCCCACCATGAATTCACGTCCGCTGATCGTTGGCCTCGGTGGCACGATACGCGAGGGCTCAACCGCCGAGCGGGCGCTTCGGGCTGCACTCGCCCGCGCCGCGCATCTGGGCTGTGACACCGCATTGTTCGCAGGTGGGGCCTTGCCCGCGGAGATCTACGACCCCAGCAGCCCTGAACGCAGCGATCAGGCGCGGTCGATGGTTGAGGCGCTGCGACGGGCTGACGGCGTGATCATCGCAACGCCGGCCTATCACGGGAGCGTGTCGGGGCTGGTTAAAAACGCCATCGATTTCATCGAAGACCTGCGAGGCGATGAGCGGGTGTATCTGCAGGATCGGGCGGTGGGAACCATTGTGTGCGCTGACGGCCCCCAGGCCATGGGCGCAACGGTTGCGGCGTTGCGCGCCATCGTGCATTCACTGCGCGGATGGCCAACCCCCTATGCCGCCACCATCAATTCTCGCCAGCGGCCGTTTGGCCAGGATGGTCAGCCCGCCGACCCCGCTGCGGTACAGGCCTGCGAGGCGGTGGCCGATGACGTGGTGCGCTTTGCACGGCGGGGCGCGCCGGCGCAGTGAGGCGCCTCAGCGGCCGCCGGCCAGACCAGGGGGCAACCGGACCGCGCACAGTTTCCAGTCGAGCCATCCCCGCCGCTCAAACACCAGTCCAAATTCATTCGGCGGGGCGGTTGATGCCGGCGCCGCCGGCTCGGCGCGAGAGACCCACACAATCATCCGATCCGCCGAGGCGCGCTCCGGCCGCCATTTGAATCGTGCGGGTTCGGGGGTGCCGCCACCCTGCGCCGTACCGGGCGCTGACGCCCCACCCGGCGCAGTGCCAGGCGCTGACGCCCCACCCTGCGCAGTACTGGGCCCCGGCGCGGCCCCACCGCGCTGCGAACCGCTCCCGCTTCGCGAGGCACCGCCCCCCTGCGCGTCACCGCCCGCCCCCGCCCCGGGCGCAGCACCGCGATCGCGCTCGCTTGCCGAGCGACCCGGCAAAACGAACTGACCATCACGAATCGCCCGAATGAAAAATTCGGGTCGGACCATGACCTCGACCAGCTTGTCGACCAGCGCTGACGCGAGCACGGCTCCCAGCGTCGCCCCGGTCCGGCCGGCCTCGCCCAGCCCCGACGCTCCGTCGCGCAAACGCCCGACCAGGGCCGAGTTGAACTCACCCTTGAGACTCTCCCGCAGACGGGGATAGTCGATCACGTCGCTCAGCGCCTGAGCGTCATTGCGCTCGGCGGCCGCCTTGGCCTGATTCAGCACCCACCAGGGCGAGAACCACCAGGCGCCCGCAGCCAGGCTTGCAGCGACCACCAGTACCACGATGAGGGCGCGCGCTTTCATCGGCCGCGCTCCGCGAACTCGGACGTGCTACGTTTCATTGAGCCACCCCCATCCGCTCGGCCATCCGTGCCCGCCAGCGTTCATGGGGTTCAAATCCGGGCAGCGAACGGGCATGTGCCTCGAGCGTGCGCATCAGTGCCTCATCACCCAGCGTGAGGTCAACCTGTTCGCGCATCGGCTGCGTGACATACCAGGGCAGATTGAAATACACCTCAATCCGGTTGCCTTCGGGGTCTCGTCCATAGACCGACACCGCATTGCCGTGCGTAATCGGGATCAACTCGCGCGCGCCGGCAGCGATCATCCGTTGGTAGGCGGCCTTGAGCGTGGCGAGGCTGTCGCAACGGAAGGAAATCTGATTGATCGGATTGAATCCCGACTCAGCTGGCCGACCGGTAGCAAGCACCAGCTGGTGGTGCTCGTCGGGGTCGCGGCTGAGAAAGACCAGATCGAACGGGCCGTTCGGGCCAGTGAGCTGGCCTCGATCGGTCACGGTGAACTCGAGCACCTCGGTGTAGAAGCGCTCCATGCTGGCAATGTTGGTGACGAACATGCCGAAGTGCGCAAAGGTGAGACCAGGCCTGCTCATACAGATAGCTCCTTGGGTAGGCGCCTGCCAGATTCCGGAAGTCGTTTGACAGCAGGCCCGGGATGCACTTTACTCCGCGGCTGGCTGCGGCGGCAGCCCCTTCAACGGCTGTGCGACACGACATCGGCAGCCACTGTCTATCAGGGAGATTGAATTGAAACTCGCCAGCTTCGTCCGCAACGGACAGAACAGTTACGGTGCAGTCGTCGGCGACGGCATTGTCGACCTCGGTCCGCTGCTCGGCAAGCGCTACGCCGATCTGAAGGCCCTGCTCGCGGCCGACGCGCTCGCCGAAGCGGCTCAGGCTATTGCTGGCCGCCAGGCCGACTGCGCGCTCTCTTCGGTGCAGATGCTGCCGGTCATTCCCAATCCCGGCAAAATCTGGTGCTGCGGTCTGAACTACGCCGACCATGTGCGCGAGACCCAGCGCGACTTCACCGAGCAGCCCACGTTTTTCCAGCGCTACGCCGACTCCCAGGTGGGCCACAACCAGCCGCTGCTGCGCCCGCGT
>CAIPNM010000480.1 GCA_903866395.1 uncultured bacterium | reverse complement strand
TCACCCTGACCCCGGGCGAAACCGAAACCCTCAATCTCGGATTCACCCCGCTCGCCCCCACCCAGGGCACGGCACAGGCCAATACGATCATCGGGTCACGAAGTGACGAGCGGGTCGACGCGGGCGCGGGTGATGACTCGGTTGACGGCGGCGGTGGCGAGGACGCCATCGATGGAGGTCACGGTGACGACGATCTGCGGGCAGAAGATGGCGGTGACTCTCTAAGCGGCGGGGAGGGTAATGACCGCATCGCCGTCGAGGGCGGGGGTAATCAGCTGGCCGGTGGCGAGGGCGATGACGGGTTCATTCTCAACAATCCCTCCGGCCAGAGCGTCATCAATGACTTCGGTCGAAACGACTACATCGACTTCAATCTGCCAAACACGGCAAGCCTCAACTCAAGCGCCTCCAGCCCTGTATCGATTCCTGAAGGCAGGGGCACCGCACTGGCTCTCGGTTCATTTCAAATGCAGCGGGACAACACCGATGTGGTGCTGCATATCGGGACCGATGCCAACGCGGGCAGCGATGCCACCCTCCGGCTTGCCAATATTCCCGAATCCGCATCGTTTTCCGTTGATGGCGCAGGGGTTGTCAGGATGACGGTGGGTGCGGAAGCATTAGGCGCAACCGGCAAGGCCTATCACTGGAAGAGCCACACGCTACTCGATGACATTGCCGTTCAAACCCGGACCGTATCCGACGGTATCGCCACCTCGCCATCGGCCCGCGCACCGATCGAGTTCCGCAATGCCCAGGCCGACGCGAGCGGCAAGATGACCGCAGAACTCTGGGTTCGGACCGAAGGCGATACGGGCAGTCTGATGTTTGACTTCGTCTTCGGTCAGGCATCGACTTTCAACTTCAACACCAGCGAAGGCGCGATCCGACCTGGCTGGACATCCGCCGCAAACGCCACCAGTGCCACGGGATATTCATGGAGCTGGATGGGCAATCTCGGTACGCAAAATCTGGCGGCAGGCGAGCACCAGATCGGGGTCGTGACGATTGATGCCCCAGCGGGCGCAAGGCCATGGTTACAGGTGATCGACGCCGAAGTCGGCAGCAAGGCCGTGCCGCCTATGGGACTGGCCGTGACAGACCGGCTGGGTGTCTACGCGCTGCAACCACAAGAAGCGAAAGCGCTGCTCCTGGAGCTCGGCGGAGCCGTGCCGGTCAGCCGAGCCGTTACCGCAAGCGACGCGCTCGCCACCCTCAAACTTGCGGTGGGACGCAATCCCAACCTATCCGCTTCGCCGGAGGCTGAGCCGCTTCCCGTGTCGCCCTACCAGTTGCTGTCGGCCGATGTGGACCGAAATGGCAAGGTCACTGCAGCGGATGCGCTCAATGTGCTCAAGATGGCCATTGGCCGCGCCGACGCGCCGTCGGCAAACTGGGACTTCATTCCCGAGTCGGCGGACCTCTGGAACGAAGCCAGCCAGTCGTTCTCGGTGACCCGAAAGGCCGTTCCCACCGACCTGAACGCCGCATTGATCAACTATGAGTCAAAGCCGGTGAATTGGGTGGGCTATGTCCGCGGCGATGTCGATGGCAGCTGGCAGTCAGCGTCGCAGGCGGGCATCGAGGCGCCACAGCTTTCAGACAGCTACTTCACGACACTGGCAGACACTCTGCAGGTGCCTGTGTACCAGTTTGGACTTCATGGCTGAGCGCGGCATTCGACAACCGCCGGCCGGGCTTGCGCAGCCCGCCGGCGATTTCATCGAGGTCTACGACGCAGCGCTCGAGGGGTCGTTTTGTGCCGACCTGATTGCGCGGTTCGAACACAGTCCGCATCGGCGCGCCGGTCAGACAGGGGGCGGACTAGATCCCGATCGAAAGCTGAGCACCGATCTTCGCCTGAGCGATCATGCCGAGTTCGGGGTGGAGGTCGGCTATCTGGAACATATCCTGACCGACTTTCTTACCCAGTATTTCGCCCGCTACCGTTTTGCACTGATCGCTCCGATCGGATTGACGGTGCGTCATCCGGTGAGCGGCGAGGCGGTTGCGCTCAATGACCAGAATTTCAGCGAAATCGGCGAGCCGCAGCTCGGGCTTCTGATGAAATCGCTTTACCGCATCGGTCCCATCCAGGTCCAGAAATATGACGCGGGGCGCGGCAATTACGACTACTGGCACTGCGAGGTGTTCCCGGAACGTCGCGGCACTGATGCCTTGCACCGAACCTTGTTCTGGCTGGCCTACCTCAACGACGTCACATCTGGCGGCCACACCGAGTTTTATTACCAGAATCGGGCAATCGAGCCCAAAGCGGGTCGGTTACTGGTAGCGCCCGCCTATTTCACCCATACCCATCGCGGCCGCACACCAGTCTCGGCCGATAAATACATTGCAACGGGATGGGTGATGATTCGACCAGCCGAGCAACTGTACCGCTCGCCTCAGCAACACTCAGCAGGATAAGCCGCGCACGCCGCCCTCGCGCTCGATCGTCTCCAGAAACTCTACAGACCGTACAGAACGTCCCCTTACGGCTGGAAAAATTCCTTCACCCGATCCATCCACCCGCGGGTTTTCGGGTTGTGCTTGGGATCGGTGAGCGACGCATCAAGCTGGCGCAGCAGGTCTTTCTGGGCATCAGTGAGACGTACCGGCGTCTCGACCACCAGGTGCGCATAGAGATCGCCCGGATAGCTCGAGCGAATGCCTTTGATGCCTTTGCCTCGCAGCCGGAACTGCTTACCCGATTGCGTACCATCGGGCACATCGATCTCGGCTTTACCACTCAGCGTGGGAATCTGCACCTTGCCACCCAGCGCCGCGGTCACCATACCGATCGGCACTTCGCAATGCAGATCGTCACCGTCGCGCTTGAAGACCTCGTGTTCACGCACACGGATCTCGACATAGAGATCGCCCGGCGGCCCGCCGTTGATACCCGGCTCGCCATTGCCTGCTGAACGAATCCGCATGCCGTCATCGATGCCAGCGGGGATTTTCACTTCGAGGGTTTTATTGCGCTTGACCCGACCCACTCCCTCGCAGGCGCGGCAGGGATCGGGAATGGTCTTACCCTGTCCGCGACAGGTGGGACAAGTTTGCTGAATGGAGAAGAACCCCTGCTGCATGCGCACGGCGCCCTGACCGTTACAGGTGCGACATGTTTCGGGGCGCGTGCCGGGTTTGGCGCCCGTACCCTTGCAGGTGTCGCAGGACTCCCAACTTGGAATACGGATTTCTGTGGCATGGCCCCCTGCCGCCTGCTCGAGCGAGATTTCCATCGCGTAGCGAAGATCGGCGCCGCGGTAAACACTACTGCGGCCGCCGCCACCCCCACCGCCGCCGCCGCCGCCGCGGCCACCGCCAAAGATGTCGCCAAAAATATCGCCGAACACATCGGCAAAGCCGCCCGCCCCACCCTGCCCGCCCATGCCCGCAGCGTTGGGATCGACGCCAGC
>CAIPNM010000479.1 GCA_903866395.1 uncultured bacterium | reverse complement strand
CTTCTACGCGACGTGTCTGCAGCTTTGGCCGATCACCACGTCAATATCGTGTCGTGCAACACGGTGACAGGCTCCGACCGAATTTCATCGATGCGTTTCGATTTCGAATTGGGCGACGTCTCTCAGTTGAGTCCGCTTCTTTGGTCGATCAAGAAAATCGACGGTATCTACGACGCCTACCGGGTGTTGCCTGGCAAGGGTGATTCCGACGGTGATGGCGATCTCGGAGATCGCTAGCGAGACCTTCTGGCCAAAGGGTTCGTGAGCAAGGGGACGTCACCGGTAGGATCATGAGTCGTGTCCGAGCCGACGAGTTCCCGAATTGAGCCGTTCAAGGCCCCAACCGGAACTCGCGACGTCCTACCTCCCGAATCTGATCGCTGGCAGGCCCTCATTGCGGTTTTCGCCAGCCATGTCGGTCTTGCAGGCTATGGCCTTGTGCAAAGTCCAATGTTCGAAGAAATCGGCGTGTTCTCTCGCGTAGGCGAGGGGACCGACCTTGTTCGCAAGGAGATGTACGACTTCCTCGACAAAGGCGAACGCCACATCGCGTTGCGCCCCGAAGGCACCGCTTCAATTGCCCGAGCCTGGATCCAGCATGCTCAGGGCGAAGCGAAACCCTGGAAGGTTTGGTACGCCGCGCCGTCATTTCGCTACGAGCGTCCTCAAGCAGGGCGTTTCCGTCAGCACCATCAACTCGGCGCTGAAGCTATCGGTTCGGATGATCCCGATCTCGATGTCGAAGTCATCGCCATGCTTCACGACTTTTACGTATCGGTTGGCCTCAAGCAGGTCACGCTTCTCATCAACTCGATGGGTACCGCCGACGACCGCCTTCGCTACATCGAAGATGTGCGTGCGTGGCTCAACGAGCGTCTCGACACGCTCGACCCCAAAGACGCCGAAAAGGTCGTCGATCACCCGATGCGGGTTCTCGATTCGAAGCGCCCAGTCACCATCGCGGCAATCGCCGACGCTCCACGCATCACCGATCGGCTGTCTTCCGAGGCTGCCGAGCGGTTTGAGCGTGTGAAGTCTGGCCTCACAGCGCTTGGCATCGACTTCACCGTTGAGCCCCGTTTGGTGCGCGGTCTCGATTACTACACGCACACCACATTTGAGTTCGTGAGTAACGCGCTCGATGCCGCCCAATCAACCATCGGTGGTGGCGGTCGCTACGACGGTCTTATTGAATCGCTCGGCGGGCCCTCTACCCCCGGTATCGGTTTTGGTTCCGGCATCGAACGAGTGCTGCTCACCTGCGATGCCGAGGGCGTGTTCCCCGCTCCCGCCAGCTCTACCGATGTTTTCGTGGTCGACACCACCGGTGGCACCGCTGCTCGCGATTTCACCATCGAACTTCGCCGCGCTGGCATTAGCGCCGAGCGTGCATTCGATGGTCGCTCAATGAAGTCACAAATGAAATCTGCTGATAAGTCCGGCGCAGCCTTTGTCTGCATCATTGGTGACGACGAAGCCGCAGCCGGCACCGTGACAATCCGTGACTTGCGCGGCGACACCGGACAAGAAGCCGTAGATCGCTCGACCGCTGCTGCCGTGCTGGCCGCTCGACTCTCCTGAACCTGAAGGACCTTCCGTGACTGATTCCGTTTCTATGCGTACCGACCATTGCGGAACG